>CAZJMZ010000037.1:6620-17723 GCA_964547115.1 uncultured Anaerolinea sp.
CTCAAGGAGATCGGCAAGATCGTGGCAGCCCGCGTGGTGCAAAAAGCCGATGACCTGACCCTCATGACATCCAACGGTGTGGCCATCCGCATCAAGAACAAGGATGTGAAACAGGCCGGGCGCGCCACCAAGGGCGTCCATCTCATCAAACCGCAAGATGGCGACTCGGTGGCCTCCGTGGCGCGTATCGCCGCCGAAGACCTTAAGAAGGCTGGAGCACAACTGGCCGACGATGACAAGGTCGAACCGCAGCCGCAGTTGATCTAACCAATGCACCTTTGCATATAAACAGCTGCTTTGCACGAAGCAGACAATGAGCAAATAAAAACAGCGCGGACAACTTGTCCGCGCTGTTTTGCGTGAGGGGCTTAGTCGAGCAATTCCTGCGGGATATTGCCGCCGTTCTCAGCGATCTTTTGCAGAACGGTCTTGTGCAGCCAGACGTTCATCTTGGCAGAATCAGCCATGTATTGTTCCGGGCAGCCCAGTTCCACGGCGAGTTCCTTGCGGGCGGCGAAGCTGTGATCGATCTCAAGCAGGGCCAGCAGGTCGGCAATGGAGTTCTTCCAGTTCAGGCCGGTGCCTTTGGCGAGTTCGTCAAGTTGTTTGACCACGTCGGCTTTGGAGATGGGAGCGGGCTTGGCGGCCTCTTGGGCGGCTTCGGCCTTTGCGGCGGCCATTTCCTTGGCCATTTCGGCGCGGTCATCATTGGCCACGGCAGCCGGTTTGGTAGCAGCGGGTTTCGCGGCTTGGGGAGCAGTGGCTGCAGCGGCGGGTTTAGCCTGGGGAACTGCAGCAGGCTTGGGGGCGGGGGCAGCGGCGGGAGTCGCAGCCGGTTTTGCGGCAACAGTGCCAGAGGCGGTCCCGGCAGTTTGGGCGGCCTCATCTTTGCCGAGTCCCAGTTTGGCCAGAATCTTGCTGAAGAAGCTCATGATGGATATCCTTTCAATGGAAACGTAATGGATTGCATCGGTGCATGCCAGTATGTTTTGTCCGATGATGATGGCATTATAACCGAATGGCATGGGGGTGGATTAAGCGAGGATGAAGATTGTCTTCAGGATGCGCTGAATTTCTGATTCTCAAGCAGCCAGGCACGGGCATGCTCGAGGGCCTGTTCGCGCGTTGTGATCTCGCCTCCGGCCTGGCCCTCGCGGATGGACTCGAGCAATTGCCCGATGATCCGACCTGGTTGCAGGTTCAACTCTTTCATCAAGTCGTTGCCATCGAGCAGGCGCGGTGGCGCAACGGTTTCTTCACGCCGTTCGAAATAGTTTTCGAGCAGGATGCGCGCTACGTCCAGTGCGGCAACCCAGGTTTTCTGGGCGAGCGTGTGATCGTAGGTGCCTCGCAAATCGGCCAGGCCGAGCAATACCAGATCTATACCCGCTGTGCCCGCATCGCGGAAATAGCGATAGATCGCTTTGCGGGATGGCTCTTCGTTATGCTCCAGCATGCGGCTGGTAAACGCATGGAAGCGCATGTGGTGCAAGACGATCTTTTGGATGCGGTCAATTTCATCGTTGCTGAGATTGAAATCCCGCCCGCGTTGTGCAGCGACCTCAGCGCCGCGTTCCTCGTGCTCGAAAAAGCGGATGCGGCCAGTTGCCTCTTCAACCGACCGTGTGGCCGGTTTGCTGACATCATGATACAAGGCCGCGAAGAACAGCGCTGCACGTGCGGAACGGTCTGTATTAAGAGATTGGGCAAAATGGGTGGCAAATTGCTCCCGATACCGCCCGAGCCGCAAGGTGAGGAGGCCGGTTAACATATCGTTGGTCTCTTCAGCTGAGTAGCCGACGCGCAGCGCGGCGAGCAGCCCTTCAAGGTGGCGCAATACGCTCAAAGTGTGTTCCCACACTTCGGAGACGTGCGGTGATGATTGCGTGCAGCCCTTCATGGCCAAGAGCTCCGGCAAAAAGTGCGGAAAGACGCCGAGCATCTCCAACGCGCGGAGGGAGGCATCGGGGCGCGGGCCCTCAAGGATCTTGAAGAGTTCGTCACGCTGGCGTTCGGCGGAAATGGCCGGGAGCAGGTGCGCCGCTGCTTTCATGGCCTGGCGGGTGTTGAGCTCGATCTTGAATCCGAAAGCCGCAGCTTGCCGGATGGCGCGCAGGATGCGGATGGGGTCATCCTGTAGCGCGGTGGGGGAGCAGGCGCGGATGAGTTTGCCGCGCAAATCGGCGGCGCCGTTGAGCGGGTCGATGATGGTGTTGTTGTGGATGTTGTAGGCGATGGCGTTGATGGTGAAGTCGCGTGTTCGCAGGTCGGCTTCGAGGCTGGGGCCGCCACGATAGGTGGCAAAATCGAGGTAGGTGCGTGAGTTGTCGGCTTCGATGAGTATGACCCGGCCGGTATCGCGCTCTTCGTCGAGGGGCATGAAGTCGGCGTGGAGGGCGTTGGCCACGGTTCGGGCGAGGGCAATGCCGTTCGCAGGCAGGGCAAAATCAAGGTCGTGAGAGAGGCGGTTGCGAAGCATATCCCGCACGGCACCGCCTACGAGGTGCACTTCTTGATGTGGGAGCGCCTCACGCACCCGGTCGATCAACGGGGAATGGGAAAAAGGGGCAGGCATATAGATGATTTCCGGTTTTTCTTTGTGCCGCGCGCTTTGGGCGGCATGCAAGGCTTGTTCAGGTGTGCCCCCTTGGGCGACGATCCGTCCGCGCACACGCGCCACCCAGCGACCGGCATAGGCAGATTGGGGATCGTCTGACATGGGTTGACGTCAGGAGGGTGGTTGATATTTTTCGAGGTCCACGACGCCGACGAAGGGCAGGTTGCGATAGTATTCGTCGAGATCGAGACCGTAACCGAAGACGAATTTGTTAGGAATGCTGAAGCCGCGGTAATGCACCGGCACGACGGCTTCGCGGCGTTCTTCTTTATCGAGCAGTGAGCAGACCTTGAGACTGGCGGGCTGGCGGGTCTCGAGCAGTTCGAGCACCGAGGCGATGGTATGACCGCTATCGATGATGTCTTCGACCAGCAGCACGTGTTTATCGCGGATGTTGGTCTGCAAGTCCATTGTCAGGCGGACGTTGCCGGTGCTTTCACGTGCGCCTTTGCCATAAGATGAGATGGCCATGAAATCAAGCATATGCGGGACGGTGATGTGACGCATCAAGTCCACGAGGAAGGGCACCCCGCCGCGCAGGATGCAGATGAGCAGGAGGGTGCCTTCGACGTCGGCATAATCGCGGCTGATCTCGGTGCCGAGTTCGGCGACGCGGGTCTGCAGGGTGGTTTCGTCCACGAGGGTTTCAGCGAGAATGTCCTGGTAGTGTTGCATTGCGATATCCGTCCTTTGGGATATTATCTTGGCACTTCGTGATGTTGGCGGCAGCGGGCTTCGTACAACTCCGAAGCGCCGACGATGACGACCGGGTCATCGTAGCGGGCGGGGCTGCCGTTGACGAGACGTTGCGTGCGCGAGGCTTCGTCGCCGCAGACCATGCAAATGGCGTGGAGTTTATCGACGCGCTCGGCTTTGGCGAGAATCTGCGGCATGGGGCCGAACGGTTCACCGCGGAAGTCCATATCCAATCCGGCGACGATAACGCGGATGCCGCGATCCGCGAGTTCCTGTGCGACCTCCGCCACCCCTGGGTCCAGGAATTGCGCTTCGTCAATACCGACAACAGTGGTATCCGTATCCAGTTTGGTGTTAATCTCCGCCGCGCTGGAAACCGGGATGGCATCGAACTGTGACCCGGTGTGCGAGGCGATCTTCTCCACGGCATAGCGGATGTCGATGGATGGCTTGAAGACCTGTACCTTCTGTTTGGCAATGGTGGCACGGACGAGACGACGAATCAGCTCATCGGTCTTGCCGCTGAACATTGAACCGCAGACGACTTCAATGGAACCGTGGGTGTGGCGCATAATTCTCCTGCCCCTTGTCCATCCCTGAGCGGACCACGGATGGGGGGATAAAAATAAACGGGCATGGCGCTCAGCGCCATGCCCGTAAGTTTACCTGAGAATATTAATTCTGCAAGTGATGAAGCTTATGCGGCCGCTTCGGGGAGTTCATACCCGAGCGCGCGCAGTTTCTTCTTGGCGGCGGTCAGGGAAGCCTGACCAAAACCAGCGATGGCGAGCACGGCCTCGTTGCCGCCAGCCAGTTTCTCAAGGAACTGGCCGACGTTGGTGATCTCGGCGGCTTTGAGCGCTTCGACCGCGCGGGAGGTGAGGCCCAGGTCGGCGATGGGGCGTTCGGGGGAACCCTTGAGTTCCTCTTTGGCCTTCTGCTGTTCGGCATACGCCTTCTGGACGTTCAACTTCTTGTAGAAGCGGTCCACCTGGCCTTCGATATCGAGGATGCGCGAAGCCTCACCCGTGTAGTACGGATGGCAGTTCGAGCAGATGTCGACGCGTAGTTCCTTTTTGGTGGAGCCGGTGGTCCAGCTTTTGCCGCACGAAGCACAGGTGACCTTGGCTTCGGGATAGTATGTGGGGTGGATATCGGTCTTCATGAGAGTGCCTGTTATTCTGCAGCCTGCGGAACGATGTTCACGCGTTTCTGGCCGCGCACAATATCGAACATCACCACGCCGTCGGCGGTGGCGAAGAGGGTATCGTCCTTGCCGGCGCGCACGTTCAAGCCGGGCTTGATGCGGGTGCCGCGCTGGCGGATCAAAATGTTGCCGGAAAGCACGAATTGACCGGCGTAGCGCTTCACACCGAGGCGCTGGGAGTTGGAGTCGCGTCCGTTGCGGCTGGAACCGCCGCCTACCTTATGTGCCATTGATTACCTCTACTTCCTTTTCCGTCTAGCCGATGGATTCGACTTTGAGCACAGTGTACTGCTGGCGATGACCGCCACGCACACGAATGCGTTTCTTGGGGCGATATTTAAAGCGGTCGATCTTCGGACCCTTGATGTGGTCCGTCACAGTGACCTTGACTTGAACGCCTGCAACAGTGGGGGTTCCGACCTGCACATTGTCGCCATCTGCCACGAGCAGCACGCGATCAATGCTGAGCTGTTCGCCCGCTTCCACGGGCAGGCGATCCACTTCGATGGTTCGCCCTTCGACGGCACGATATTGCTTGCCGCCGCTTTCAACGATAGCAAATTTCATTTTTTTCTCCAGTCATCACTTCGCCGTGTGCCCGCGGAGTTCGTACACTCGTCGCCTGCGAACGGGGAAGCTGGGGGTACATGTCAACTGCCCCAGAATCGACCACCGGGGCAGAAGCGGACGGTATTATACATGCGGGGCGCGCAATATGTCAACGGCGTGGAGTAGGCTGTTTAAGAAGAAACAGCCTGCGGCTGAGAGTGAAGCGGGGTTATTTGGGCAGGATCGCCGTCAGGGCCCGGGTCACGTTTTGGAGCTGGCCGGCATGGCCCTTGATCATGTTCACGTCACCGGTCTTCAGCCCGGCCTGTACATCGGTAATGGTCTTGGATGTCTCGACGTTGTTATCAATGATCTTTTGGGTCATGCTTTCCAGGTTGACGAGCAGGTCCACGATGTTTTTGGGGATGAGTGGCAGGCCTTTGACGATGGGCAGCAGGCCATCCAGAATGTTATTAGCGATGCCCGCATATTTGACCGTGAGCGTGTGCAGGGTGCCAATGGAGGTGGTGAGTTCGAGCGCCACTTCCTGGATGCTGTCGATCATGGTTTTGTGCTCATTGATCATTTTGGTGATATCGGTGAGCGAGTCGGTCAGCTTGTCTGAAAATTTGACGTACGAGACCGGCGCCGCGGAAGCACCTGCGGCTTTGGCAACGGGGCGAGTAGGGGTGGGGGGCATGCGATGACTCCTGTGGAAAAGATTTTCGCAACTATACTTGACTTTGCCCCTGCGGACAACCAACTGCATTGACAAACCCGCCCGACTCCTGTACCCTCGCTGCATGTCCGACTGGAACCTGCCTCAGCGTTACATTCTTGATGCGTCCCTGAATTCGCGTCTCTTCGTCTCCGGCCCGGCCGGGGCCGGCAAGACCAGCGCTGCCGTGGAGCGCCTGCGGCTTTTGCTTGAACAGGGTGTGCCGGGCGAATCGATCCTGATGCTCACGCCGCAACGGTCGCTGCAGGAACCATACCTTGGCCTGCTTTACAGCCCTGCGCGCCGCGCAGGGGGCGAAGTGACGCCCGCCACGATCGGCGGTTTGGCGCGGCGTATGTGTGACCTCTTCTGGCCGCTGGCTGCTGAAGCGGGCGGCTTTGCCCACCCCGACCAGCCCCCCGTGTTCCTCACGCTCGAGACGGCGCAGTATTATATGGCGCATCTTGTGCGTCCGTTGCTGGAGCAGGGTTATTTCGAATCGGTCACCATTGACCGCAACCGCCTGTATTCGCAGATCATCGATAACTTGAACAAGGCCGCGATCGTCGGGTTCCCGCACACCGAGATCGGCACCCGGCTCGACGCCGCGTATTTTGGCGACCCGGCCCAGCGCCGGGTGTATGCCGATGCGCAGGATTGCGCCAACCGCTTCCGTCAGTATTGCCTTGAGAACAACCTGCTCGATTTTTCCCTGCAATTGGAGTTGTTCTTGAACGTGTTGTGGCCGCAGCCGGTCGTTCGGGATTATCTGGTCCGTAGTTACCGCCACTTGATCTATGACAACGTGGAAGAGGACGGGCCCTGCGCGCACGCATTGATGCAGATGTGGTTGCCGCAATTCGAATCGGCGTTGTTGTTGTACGATGAAGGCAGCGGCTTCCGTCAATTTCTGGGTGCCGATACCCAGACCGGCTGGGGGTTGCGTGACCTGTGCGAAGAGCATGTCCAGTTGCAGGATAGCTTCGTAATGTCTGGAGATGTGGCGCAGTTGCAGGAGGGGCTGGCAGATGTGATTCTGCCCGCGGCACAGCCGCTGACTGAACGCCACCGCGCCGGAGATGAATTGCAGATCATCTCGAAACATTTCTACCCCGAATTGCTGGATACACTGGCCGATGAAATCGAGACGTTGATCTCGGCGCAGGGCATTCCGCCAGCCGAGATCGTGATCCTGGCCCCGTATCTTTCTGATGCCCTGCGGTTTTCGATCTCGAACCGTCTGGCAGCGCGAAATATTCCCTGGCGCTCGCATCGGCCCTCGCGTTCGTTGCATGACGAGGCTGCTTCACGAGCCCTGATCACGCTGGCAGCCCTGGCGCACCCGCACTGGCACATCCATCCCCCGAAGTTCGATGTGACCTATGCCTTGGTGCGCTCCATCGATGGGCTGGACCTCGTCCGCGCGCAATTGCTGGCCGATATTGTGTACCGTCAACGTGATTTGGGACTTTCCTCCTTCGATCAGATCAATCCCGAGATGCAGGAACGCATCACCTTTACACTGGGGAATCGTTACGCGGCCTTGCGCGATTGGCTGCTCGCGTATCGTGAAGCGGAGCCCCTGCCGCTCGATCATTTCTTCCGCAAGTTGTTTGGGGAAGTGCTCTCGCAGGCTGGGTATGGCTATCACACTGATTTCGATGCGGTGCGGGTGGCGGCTTCGCTGGTGGAGTCGGTGAGAAAATTCCGCCTGGCGTTGGATCAGACCGGGTTCCGCGATCTGGCGGGGTTGGGCCGCGAATATCTGCTGATGCTGCAGGAGGGCGTCATTGCCGCCTCGTATGTTGAGGCCTGGAAGACGGAAGAGAAGGATGCAGTGCTGGTGGCCCCGGCGCATACCTTTTTGATGATGAACCGCCCGGCGACGGTGCAGTTCTGGCTCGACCCGGGTTCGAGCGGTTGGTATGAACGGCTGGCCCAGCCGTTGACGCATCCGCTGGTATTAAGCCGATGGTGGGAGGCAGGCCGGGTGTGGAACGATGCGGATGACGTCCAATTCAACCGGGAGGCGCTGGCGCGGCTGGTTACTGGCCTGTTGCGGCGTTGCCGTGAACGGGTCTATTTGGGAATTGCCGAATTGAGCGAAGGCGGGTTTGAGGGACGCGGCGAGTTGTTGCGGGCCTTCCAAAAAGTGTTGTAGACCGGGAACGAACAAGGGGGTGAGACCGTTAAGAGCAGAGTGGAAAGGAAGGACATGAAACGACTCATTATTTTTCTCTCTGTATTGGTTTTTGGATTGACAGGCTGTTCGTTCGATGTACAAGTAGTGGACCTGACGCCTCAGGCCCCACCCGCGGCTGTGACCCCGGTGACCCTGCCTGTCTCTGGCCCGACGATTGTTCCTGCAACCCCGCTCCCTGCCGAAGTCAGCCCGATGTTCTTTGCCGCTCACACCACGGCGGATATAACCAAAACGACCTTTGAGCGTTCGTTCCCGGCAGGCACCCAACGGGTCTATGTGGTCTGGCAATATCAGAACATGCAGGCCGGCATGACGGTGAAGCGTGAGTGGCTGCTGGATGGCCGGGTGTGGTTGACACGCGAAGAACCCTGGGATTTTGCGAAGTACGGCGCCGAAGGGGTGATGCGGGATGTATCCATCTTTGACCTGGATGCTGGATTGCCCTCAGGTGTGTATCAACTGCAGATGTACATCGATGGCATTCAACAGCCGATCGGTGCGGATACCATGTTCGGGCCGGAAGACTGGCTGAACTTTGAGGTGCGCGCCGCCGACGGGGCTGCCTCGGCGCTCCTTTCACCGGATGGCCGGCAGCAGGTGACGATCTATGACCTGCAACGGATCGTCCTGCGAGATGCCAGTGGCGCGCAGTTTGAGGTCTTTACCGGCAATGAGATCAATTACCTGACCTGGTTCCTGGATAACCGTCATTTCCTGTTCACCGACCGCGATTACTCGAACCAGCAGCCCGGTTCACCGCTGGGCGTGCGTGACCGTTTGTATATCGCCGATGTAGCCACCGGGCAGGTGACCTTGTTGTACGATGGGGATGTCCGTTTCAAGGGCTATCTTGGGCCGCAGCCTGCATTGGATGGGCGATATATTTCCGGCCTGGCGGGTTCGGGTTTTGGTGATGCCTGTTTTGTGGACACCCGGCTGGTCTTTTTTGAACTGGCCGCTGACTTCAAAAGTGCGCAGCTGATCGAGCAGCAGGATTTCCCCGGCATGCCTGAGGCGGGGGATGGGGTGGTGTATCCCGATTATGAAGGCGTTTGGCGGCCTGATGGCCAGTATGCCGTGCCGTTAAAGAGGACCTGCGTTGAGGGCTCACCCTTGTTGGGCACTTATGTCTTCGACCTGCCGAACCGCAAGACAACCTTGGAAGCTTTGGGCGTTGCCTCGCCTTTGCCCGGTGACCTGGGTTGGGGCGAGATCACCGGCACCGTGCTCGATGCGGTCACAGGCCAGCCGATCGTGGCAGCCTTGGTGGTTTGCGAGCACAACTCGTACACTTCCGGCCCGGCCCAGAAATGTGCGGGCGGCGTGGAGACTGATGCCTCCGGCGCGTTTCGCTTTCAGCATGTGTTCTTTCATGATACCGATACGCTCCGGTTCACGATCACGGCGCCGGGTTATCAAGCGCAGACCGTGACGAAAAGCTCGTTTACGACCCCCGGCCTTGCCATTAACTTCACCCTGCAGCCGGCGCCTTGAGGAGTTGCCAGCCTGCTCAAATTCGCACATAATTGGCGGATGGAAGATCCTCAGGCTTTTGTCGCTACCGTCCAACAGCAATTCGCATTCCTTGTTCAGCAATACGGCTTCACCGCGACCGTGACCCATGCCCAGGGCACGTATCGCAGTGAAGCCGTATTTGATTCTGGACACTTGAAGATCACCATCGGCATTTGGGGGCAGGGCAATGAGTTGTGGGTCATTCTCACGCCGCAAGGGAAAAAGCCATTGCACCTGCCGGTCCTCCTGAATGCGCTGACTGGTGACCAGGAATATTTTCAAAAACACGTGGAGATGAAGCTGGCCTCTCCGATCTATGCCGGGAGTTACCCTGAGTATTTGCGCCTGTGCGCGTTGGAATTGAAACAACACGCTGGCGATATTCTGGCGGGTGACCTTGCACGCTGGCCGGGTGATTGATATATGTATAAGCTGGTGATCATTGAGTAAACTGAAATCCGCGAAGGATTTGCAATTGATCGCGCCGTGGCGACCGAACTGAACAGCTCGCATTCGGGATTACAATCAAGTATGGTGGATGAAGTAATGCTGCAAGCAACAGTTTGAAAAGAAGGAGATAAAGATGGACGCGAAAAAACTTATCTTCTTAATGATGGCAGAAGCCTATATATCGCTGCATTGAGACGAGTGCCCCATGACCAGGCTTTCATTTTCTGATGTTCAGAAAAGCGTCACGATCGTCAAAGCGCAAGAGGTGCAAGTGGAGCTGCCTTCCCATCCGGTCAGATATTACCGGCATGGTTGGCAATCGTGGTCACTGGCGGCGTGGACCGACCCACATCCCCTCCCGGTTCAAAAACCTGCCATCTTTCATCCCTTGCAGGTGGATGCCGAACACGTGCATAAAAAATACCTCAATGGCTCATGGTTGGGGGCGGTCGAATTTGCTGACGGGAAGATCCTGCTGCTGGGTGCGCTCGGCACAGATGCGCATGTCTCACTGGCCGAGAATCGCATCTCCTCCATGGAGGTGTTATCGGGGGAGAGTGATGCGGACGAAGTCGAGTGGTTCATTGCATTCGGGGTTGAAGATCCCGTTTTTAGAGAATATGCCGAACAGTTGGGAAGTCGGTTTGGCCGGATAGAGAAGACCGTTGCGCCGCGCGTCTGGTGTTCATGGTACAGCCTGTACCACGCGATCACCGAACCGCTCCTGGATAAGATCTTCACCGAACTGGATGATCTGCCGTTCGACGTTTTGCAAGTGGATGATGGCTGGCAGAAAAATATCGGCGATTGGGATGCGAACGCGAATTTTCCATCGGGCATGCAAGCCCTGGCTGAGAGAATAAAGGCAACGGGGCGCAAGGCGGGGTTATGGCTTGCGCCTTTGATCGCCACACACTCCTCCAAACTTTTCCGTGAACACCCGGATTGGTTCCTGCGCGGGGAAAACGGACAAGCTGTCTCGGCGGGCTTTAACTGGGGGGAGCGTTTGTCTGCCCTCGATACGACCCATCCTGAAGTCGTCAATTGGTTGATTGCGCTCATGGAGCAGGTCCGCGCCTGGGGTTTCGACTATATCAAACTGGACTTTTTATACGGCGGCGCATTGAAGGGAAAGCGCTACAAGGACA
>CAZJMZ010000038.1:0-12388 GCA_964547115.1 uncultured Anaerolinea sp.
ACAACGCCCACCTTCACCCCAACGCCGACATTAACTCCTACTTCAACATCTACTGCTACCCTGACTCTCACCAACACGGCCACGGTCACGCTAACTCCCACGCGCACGCTTACCCCCACTATCACGTCCACTGCATTACCTGCCGCATCCAGTGTCGTGATCAGCGAGTTTCGCACGATCGGCCCCAATGGAGCCAATGACGAATTTATCGAATTATATAATCCGACGGGTGCGGTAATTGCCATTGGGAACTGGATACTCAAGCGTTCCAGCGCCTGTGGTACGACGATTGCCACTGTAGCTACCATTCCTGCCGGCGTGACCCTGGCCGCTGGCCAACATTATTTACTTGGTGGTACGACCTATAGCAACACGTCTGTGGCGCCGGACCAGGCCAACGTAAACTTGAGTATCAGCGATCAGGGCGGGGTGGCCCTGTTCCAAGCCGATGGCACGACCATCGTAGACCAGGTGGGGCTATGTTCGCAGACGCAATATCGCGAAGGCATAGCGATCAACCCGGTGGTACAGAATGCAAACCAGGGCTGGGACCGCAAAGCGGCTCCTGGTGGTCAATGCACCGATTCGAATAACAATGCACAGGATTTCTTCTTCCGCCGGCCCAGCGACCCGCAAAACCTGGCCAGTACGGTGACTCGCTGCGGCCTCGCAACCCCAACCCCCACCATCACGCCACTGCCCAGTGATACCCCCCGCCCAACCCGAACGAGCACGCCTCAACCACCTCCGCCTCCGCCGCCGCAACCGCTGGTGGCCATCAATGAGTTTGTGCCTCGCCCAGGCCGCGATTGGAACAACGATGGTGTGGTCAACACTGGCGATGAATTCATTGAGTTGATCAATTACGGTGTCATTCCCGTCACGCTGAGCGGCTATACTCTCGATGATGAGGCAAATGTTGGTTCGTCCCCGTTCAGCCTGCCGGCAGTGACGCTCCAGCCGGGGGAACGCCGCGTGTTCTATGGCAAAGAGACAGGGCTGTTGTTGAGCGATGGCGGCGATGGCGTGCGCCTGCTCAAACCCACTGGCCAGCTGGCCGATGCGTACAACTACAACGTGGTTCGCAACCCTGACCAATCGTATTGTCGTCTGCCTGATGACGGCGGCGCAGACCTGTGGAAGGAAAATTGTTTTCCGACGCCCGGTTTGAAGAATTCACAGGCTGGGTCCTTTAACCCGGTGGGTGGCGGCGCTGGCCGGGAGCCGTTGTGCCCCATTGCCGATACGGTGCCGCGTGAATTTGCGCTGGCAGAATGTCCCTCGTTTGGCAACCTGTTCAGCCGCCAGTATTGGGACCAGGGTGGCTGGCTCGATGCGTTGATCCTGCCGAACGATGGTCAGTGGGATGTTTTTGTGGAGTAACGCAGATTTTCAAGAATCGAATAAAAAGCAGGCCGAGATATTATTTCGCCCTAAACATTTATCCATCCATGACCGGGTTGGATGAATTGCAGCATTTCCTGACGGTATTGAGCCCAGGCCTCTGCTGATGTGTCGATGGCGATTTTGGGGAGCTTGTATTCAGCATAGAGTGAGTCGGTCAATGCCTGAATGGCCTGCCAGAGTTGGGCGATGCCTGCCAGGCCGGTGAGGCGCCTGTGTTTGAGATATGGGAAGCTTTCCATGTTGGCGACCAATTCCTGTTGAAAGTCGCTGCCTCGAATCGTGCAGATGCGCTGCAGGGCGGCGCTCACATCTGGTTGGCGGAAATAGATCAGCATGGGGTTCAGCGGTTGGGCCAGGCGCTGCACGGTATGAGCATAGGCTTTGAGCGTTTCAGGTGCAGCATCGCCCATCAGAAACATGCTGACCGCATCCTGAAAGAAAAGTGACTCAGCGACAACAACGCTCCCGGGCGTGGTCTGTTTTGTAGCGGTGAACTCACGCCAGCGGTCGAGGCTGTTGGACAGAAAACTTTCGATGGGGTTGTTGTGGTACTCTGGTGGGTGGTAGTCGTTGCCGTCCCAATAGTCATACCACCATAGAGGATGGTCGGTATCGAATTCAGCAAGAAACGATACAGTTTGTCCATGTTCCCCCATATACCGGGCTAGCCATTGGCCGTTGGTGGTTTTACCCGCGCCGGGCAGGCCATCCAGCACGATCAGTTGTGTCCCGGGCATCGGGCCGCTCAATCATCCGCGGCGGCGCGGGCCACTTCTTCCATTTCGAAGACCACCTCTTCCTTGCCCATTAACTTGTCCTGCACTTTTTCCACGATGAGTTTCAAGTGGCCGGGGTGGGAGACGTAATCGAGCTGGTCGGCGGGCACGGCGAGCACCGGGCAGAGCGTGAAGTTATCGATCCATTGTTCGTAGAGGTCGTTCAGGCCGCTGAGATAATCAGGGGCGATGGTGCGCTCGTAGTCGCGTCCGCGGTGGGAGATGCGATTGGATAAGGTGGGGACGGAGGCCCGTAGGTAAACGACCAGGTCGGGGGGCGGCAGGAGGCGGGTGGTCGTCTCGTAGAGTTCGCGGTAGGTTTGGTAATCGCGCTGACTGATATGGCCTTGCAGGTAGAGGTTTTGGGCGAAGATCTCGGCATCTTCATAGACGGAGCGGTCCTGCACAACCGAGTTGGGATGTTGCCCCAGGCGATAGTGCGAACGCAGGCGATGTGCCAGGAAGAAGACCTGTGAGTGAAAGGCCCAGGCGCTCATGTCGTTGTAGAAATCAGCGAGATAGGGGTTCTCGGTGACAGGTTCGTAGAACGGCTCCCATCCAAGCCGCACACATAGCATCTCAACCAGTGTGCTTTTACCCACTCCAATATTACCGGCCACTGCCACGTACTTTTTCATACGCGCCTCCTCAAAAATCGAGCGACCTGCCAGGGTCGCTCGGGGTTGAAAGTGCTAGGGAATTTCTCCCGCGAGTTCTTTATCGATCACTTGTTTGAAGACATCAAGCGGTTGCGCCCCGACGATCGCCAACCCATTGATGAAAAAGGTTGGCGTGGAACGCACCCCCAGGTTCACAGCAAAATCGCTATCGGTTTCGATGGCGGCTTGATGGGTCCGGTTGTCGAGGCAGGCTTCAAAGGTTGTCATATCCAGGTTTAGTTCCTGCGCGTATTGCAGGTAGGCGCTTTTGCCCAACACGTCACTGCCAAACAGCTTGTCATGATAGTCCCAGTAGGCGCTTTGGTCACCGGCGCACAAGGCTGCCTCGGCTGCCGAGAGCGCATCAGGATGAATGCTGGTCAACGGCAGGTTGCGATAGACAAGCCGGATCTGATTGGGATAGGCCTCAAGCAAGGGCTGATACACCTCATCGTGCCAACGGCGGCAGAATGGGCATTGATAGTCACTGAATTCGACGATGGTAATGGGCGCATCTGCCGGACCGCGCGCATAAAAGCCATCGGTTGGGACATCGTAACGAATGTACTGGGGCTCTTCTGTGACGACAGGCGCCTCACTCACCGGACCCTGGGCCTGCGCGGCCGCCGAGGTGTTTGCCTGCATTCCGGGCAGAATCCCCACCCCCCAAATGAGATAGCCGATCAGCAACCCGGCAAAAAAGGTGAAGACGCTCACCGCTGCATAGAAATGGCTGCGTTTGAAGGTAATGGTTTCGGTTTCTTCGAGGCTGGGTGTTTCTTCAATAAAAGCTGTTTCTGCTGTGAGCGGTTCGATGACCGGCTCTTGATTTTTGAGTGTTTTTGTTGCCATGCGCGGCATTATAACACTCGAAGTTAAGAGTCTCTGTGCGCTACTTTCGTTGCAGAATCGCGTAGACCTCTAAAGAACGCAATATTGCTTCTGTTGAAATTTGTCGATTTAAAGGAGTAAAAAATGACAACCCAAACCAAAACCCATATCCCCTGGTATTTGTGGCCTTTTGCCGCGATCTGGAAGTTGTTGGCGGTCATCGTTGAATTGACCGGCCGCCTGGTGGCCATGATCCTTGGCGTTGTGTTGATGCTGGTCGGTGGTCTGGTGAGCCTTACGGTCATTGGCGCGATCGTGGGTATCCCGCTGGCGCTCATCGGCTTGCTGTTGTTCTTGAAGGGTTTGTTCTAGTGTTAAAGCACCTGCCGGGCCTCAGGCCCGGCAGGTGTACGATCACTTGTGTGCTTCGAGACAGACCACTCCCTGCCCACCGACCACCGCTGCGTGGATGGTTCCGGCAGGGAGGTCGAGTCTGTCGCCGGAGTGTAGTGTCAGTTGTTGATTGTGTTGGGGGAGTTCGAAGGTGATGCTGCCCTGTATCACATAGATGACCTTGTCGTATCCATGTGTGTGTGCGGTGTAAACATCGTGCGGGCCGTTGGACCAGGTATAAGGACTGAGACCGGCCTCGGTGCAGAGTTTTCTCAGGGTGGATTCGGTTGGGGGTGTGGAGGCAGGCCAGGGGGTGACGTGAGGCGCGTTCAAAGTTTCTCCATCAATTCAATGCGATTCCCGAAGGGGTCAAAGACATGCGCGCGTTTGTATCCATCCAGCGGTGGTTGCGATGTGTCGGTTTCGATCCCGGCGCTGCGGGCCTTGGCAATGAGCGCTTCAAGATCGTCCACACGGAAGGCTGGGTGCGCTTTACGGGCAGGGCGGAAATCGGTTTCGACGCCGATGTGCAATTGCACGCTGCCGGCTTCGAACCATGCACCGCCACGCCCGGCGAGTTGAGCGGGCTTGGGAATCTCGGTAAAACCCAATACACCGACGAAGAAGGTGCGGGCTTTTTCCTCTTCGCCGACTGGCATGGCGAGTTGGACATGGTCAATGGCGAGAATGGGCACGTTGATTCTCTCCGTTCAGGGTTTGGTGGGGTACCCGGCGTTGACCCAGGCTGCGTAGCCGCCGAGAATGGGGGTGACGTTGGTGTATCCGTTCTGGAGCATAAGGAACGCCGCACGGGCGCTCGTGTGTTCGTTTTGTCAGGTGCAGTAGGTGATGATCCACTGGTCTTTGGGGAGGTCGAGGTTGGCGGCGTTGGTTTCGATCTCACCCAGCGGAATGTTGACCGCGCCTTCAATGTGCCCGGCCTCATAGGCGGCGGCGCTGCGCACATCCAGGATGATGGCTGCGCCGGAGGCCCAGGCGGCGTAGGCTTGTTCGAGCGCCACGCGCGGCACACCAGCTTCGTCACGCGGCAGGTTGGGAGTGGCAACCGGGAAGGTGGGCTCAACGATGACGGTGAGGTCGGGTGTGAGCGGTGTTTGGGTGGCGGGAATTGCGGTCGGTTCGGGGGTGGGGGCAGGCCCGCCGCAGGCGGTAAGGAGGCAGAGCAGGAAAAGGGTGGGAAGGATGCGGCGCATGGGTGTATCCTATAAAAAGTGCGGGGCACATGGCTCCGCACTTTTGTTGACTAGAGTTGACTGAAGCGTTCGGCGCGTTTGCCGATGATGGCAAGGCTGTCATCCCAGAACTTGCGCTTGGTAATGTCGATGCCGAAGCGTTTGGCGAGCCGGGCAGCGCTGTCTTCGCCGGTGGAGGCCAGCAGGTTCATATATGCGGGGACAAAGTCGGCGCCGCGTTGCTGGTAGATGGCATATAAGCCGGTGGCAAAGAGCAGACCGAAGGCGTAGGGGAAGTTGTAGAAAGGGAAACCGGGGGAATAGTAATGGGGCTTCCAGGTCCACATGTATTTTTGCAGGTAACGTTCATCGAGCCCGTCGCCGTAGGTGGCTTTTTGAGCACGTTCCATGATGTCGTTGAAGTCTTCGGCGGAGAGTTCGGATTTTTCACGGCGTTCCAATACTTCTTTTTCGAAGAGGAAACGCGAGTAGATATCCACAATGACCTGCGATGCGCCTTGCAATTGGGCTTCAAGCAGGACGAGTTCCTCTTGCGGGTCTTTGACCTGGGCAAGGGCGGCTTCGGTGACGATGGTCTCGCACATGATCGAAGCGGTCTCAGCCAGGGTCATGGGAGTATCCTGCTGGAGTTCGGTCTTGCCGGCTTTGTAGGCGCAGTAGTTATGAAAGGCATGACCAAGCTCGTGCGCGAGGGTGCTGACCTGGTCGAATGAACCATCGAAGTTCAACAGGATGCGGCTTTCACGCACCGCCGGGATGCCCATGCAGAAAGCCCCGCCGCGTTTGCCTTCGCGCTGTTCGGCATCGATCCAGTTGTTTTGAAAGGCCGTGACGGTCATACCATGCAGGTCTGGGGAGAACTGGCCAAAGTTGGCGAGGATAAAGTCGCGGGCTTCATCAAATGAATAGGTCTTATCGGCTTTACCCAGGGGTGCGAAGAGGTCCCACCAGGCCAGTTTTTCCTTGCCAAGTTTTTTGGCCTTGGCGTTGAAGTACTTGCGGAACATGGGGAAGGAGTCTTTCATGGCGCTCAGCATGGCATCGAGCGTTTTACGGTCCATGCGGGCTGAGTCGATCGCGGAGTGCAAGGCATCTTTGCGGCCGCGTTTTTTATACAGGGTGTTGGTGGTGCCTTTGACGCCGTTCAAACAGGCCGCCAGGGTTTCCTGCACACCTTCCCAGGCTTTGTTTTCGGCATCGTAGGCGCGGTGACGGGTGGCTTCATCGGGATGCGAGCGCAGGTTGATCAGGGCCGGCATGGGGAGCTTTTGCAGCTTGCCGTCCAATTCAAACTCCACCGACATTTGTGAGGTGACGGTGCCCTGCAGTTTGCCGAAGGCGTTGCCACCGCTGAGCGAGAGTTCGGCGGCCAGAATTTCTTCGGCCTGGCTCATCATGTAACGGGCCTGGTCGCGGGTCTCTTTGAGCGAGAAGGCATGGGCTTGAGCAGCCGGGTTGGTTGCGATGGCTTTATCGAGCTTGTCGCCGAGGGCGCCGATCCAGGCCCGGAAGCGGGTGTCGATGTTCTTTTGACGTACCTGGATCTGTTCGAATTCAGAAAGGGTGCGCGCAGCGGTCTTATCGCGGGAGTTGGTGGTGATGAAGGAATAGATGAATGAGCCGAGCGTGCCTGAAAGTTCATACATGGTATTGAAGCGTTCCACGGCTTCGCCCAACAAGGCACCAAGTTTTTTGATGGGTGTTTTTTTATCGGATTTGGCTGCCTTGTTTAGAAAGGCGTCCAGTTCATCGAGCATTTTCTTGTAGCGCTTGATGGCTTTCTGAAATTCCTGTGACTCAAGCGAGGGATACACATTGGTCATATCCCAATGGGGGGCAGATACAGGCATGGATAACTCCTTTTAGTGATTGAGATAAAGTATATCAAAGCGGATGGCAGGCACAGTCTCCCATAACGGGAGTCATAATCAGCGACAGACCAGGGTGGGCACCTGTGACTCGCGCAACATGTAATCGAGGGCGCTGCCGGCAAAGACCTGCTCGATCACGGTGCCACCGTGGCTGCCCATCAATACCAGGTCGGCACTGCAAGCCTCGGCGGTCTGCTTCAGGGCATCCATTGCGCCGCGCTCGCTGAGCACGTATTCGGCTTCCACTTCATGGATCTCCAGATACTTGCGGACGTAGTCCTGTACATTAGTGGTCACCTTCGTGCCATCGAGTGCCGAGAATACGGTGAGTTTGGACTTCCACATTTCGGCAAGATAGGTGGCCACGAACAAGGCCTCTTTTGAATGGTCGGTGCCATCATAGGCGAGCAGGGCATGTTCAAAGTGGGTGGCCTTATTTGGCACGGTAATGAGCGGGCGCGAAGCATTCCCGATGATCGCACGGAACGGCGACATCAACGCCGAAACTCCCGAACCGGGCGGGCGTGTAATTTTGAGCACAATCGCATCGGTCACCACGGCGCGTTCGTAGATGCGTTTGGTCACATCACCCACGTCGATCGCCAGCGTGCCAGCCACACCGGCTGCTTTGCAGGTCTGGTCGAAGCGGGCTTTCACATCCTGGGCTGGCTGACTTTCTGCCGCATCCTTGGTCTCCACGATATGCAGGCCATGTACCTGGGCACTTTCGCGTTGTGCAATGAGCAGCGCCTGATCGAGCGCGTCCCAGCTTTCGTCCTGTCCGCTGAGGGGGACGAGCAACGCTTCAAAGAGATGGTCTGTGTACCGGGACATGGTGCGCGCCTTGCGCCAACTCCCCGGTTCAGACTTGACGCTTCTTTCGAGGATCAAATCTGTGGCGGCCACATCAGACTTGATCTGCCACCCCAGCTCTTTCTCGAGCGCGGCGCGGTTATCCGCGATCCAGATGTACAGGTCGGTGGTGGTGCGGCCGGGGAACCACCGCAGCAAGCCGCGATCACGGATGGCCTCAGCGAGGGGGATGTAGATGGTGTCGTACCAATATTCGGCGGCGGCCTGAAGCGAAATGTCGCGTTGATTCTGTTGTTCGAGCAGGTATTGGCTGATGTGGATCTCATCGAGCAGCTTGTCGTATTGACAGCAGGAGGTGACGCTCAGGTCCACGTTGGGGCGGGCTTCCTGCAATTTTGTGCGGCTGAGGAAGTCCACATATTCGGCTTTGATGATGAGGTCATCGGGTTGCACATCAGGCGTGAGTTCAATATCGGTGTTGAACTCGATGACGCGCGCCTCGATGCTGGAGAAACCCTCCCGCCGGGCAATGGACACCCGATGATTGCCATCCACTACAAAGTAGACCTGCCCCACTTTGTACACATCGATGGGTGGCAACCCGGCCCCTGCTTCCATGGCCGCTTTTACACCGGTCCAACGGTCACGGTCATCATCGCGACGCGGGAGAAAAGTGCGGGTGAAATCGGTGTAGCGGCCCACGCTGCCCACAATGGCATCGAGCGGGATGTTTTGCAATCCGCGCTCGGTGCGGGCGCGCAGTTTGAGCTTTTCGGCTACATCTTCATAGGAAAGCAGCTGGTTCGAACGCCCGGTGAGGCGCGCCAATATTTCCTGAATGGCGGCGCGTTGACGGGCATCTTGAAAATCTTGAATGGCGGCCTGGGTACGGATGGGGTCGGAAGAAGAAGACATAGGGATGCTCCAGAGAGCCTTACGCTCTGGTTTATAAAGTATAAGGTGAAAAGGGACACCTTTCAAGCCGGGTGCGGAAACATCTGTGCTTGTATTTTCGTCCATAACCCAATACAATGATTTTGGAACCTGGAGGTACCATGAAACAAGACCGCTTTTTGACCGGCATCCTGGTGGGTATTGGGGTATTGGTGGTGCTCGCGCTGGTAGTTTTCTTTGCCCGCAGCAATTCACAGTCTTATTTGCCTGACGATACGCCGGAGGGCGTGGTGCACAACTACGTGTTGGCGATCATCAACAGGGACTATGAGAAGGCCTACGGCTATCTCGCTGACCTGAAGAACAAACCGACCTACGAAGATTTTCGCAGTTCGTTCCTGAATGGGTACGTCAACCCGGATAACACAGCTGTGGATGTGGGCACTTCAGACAGCAGTGGCGATGAAGCCTCGGTGGAAGTGGCGCAGATCTACAATCCCAGCGATCCATTCTCCAGCGGGTATCGCGATGTGCAACGCGCCTTGCTGGTAAAGCAGAACGGTGCCTGGAAGATCTCAAGCATGCCTGCCTATAACTTCTGGGATTACAACTGGTATCAGGAAGTGTCCAAGTAGGCTGGAACGGGAGTCAACATGAAATCCATTCGCCGTTTGTACTTTTATCTTGTGGCCCTCATCGCCGTCGAAGTGGTGACATGGGGGCTGATCGGCCTGTTGCGTTCGATCGTGGATCAGACCATCTCTGGCGGGGCCGATGCGTTGGCGGGGGCGTTGGCACTGATCCTCGTTGGCGTACCCATCTTTTTGATCCACTGGCTGTGGGCCCAGCGTGTGTCAGCACAGGATGAGGAAGAGAAAACAGCCAGCCTGCGGGCGGTCTTTTTATATGGCATTCTGCTGGGCACCCTGGTGCCTGTGGTGCAGAATGTGTTGTCTTTCATCAACCGGGCTCTGGTGCAAAGCGCCGGGATGGATGTAGGGCGGGCGTTCAGCACCTTCCGCGAGCAGACCCTGGCTGATAACTTCATTGCCATTGGCATGAACTTGATCGTGGCAGCTTATTTTTGGAACATTCTGCGGCATGAATGGGAGACCCTGCCAGACCGGGAGAACTTTGCCGATGTGCGCCGCTTGTATCGATACCTGTGGATGTTGTATGGCTTGTTCATGACCGTCTTTGGTGTGCAACAGATCCTGCGCTTCCTGCTTTACATTCCCGGTGATGTCTTGGGAGCGATGGGACAGGAAGTGGTGGTCAACGGGACGGCGCTGGTGTTGGTGGGCGCGCCCGTGTGGGTGTATGCCTGGCGCCTCATTCAGGACTCCCTGCCTGACCCTGCTGAAATGGGCTCGGCCCTGCGCCTTGTCATTCTCTATCTTCTGGCCCTCGGCGGAGTCATTACTGTCGTCTCCACAGCCTGGTTGTTTATGGATACCCTGCTTACCGCCTTACTGGGAAGCATGACAACCATGAACGAGTTCATCCGTGATATTGGCGGACCGATTTCAGTGGGCCTGCCGTTGGGCGCGCTGTGGGCATACTTTGGTCACTGGCTGGACCGGCATATCAAGGTGGTGGCAGACCCGGTTCGTGCAGCCGGTATGCGACGTCTGTATCACTACATCCTGTCTGCCATTGGGTTGGTGGTTGCGTTCGTAGGCGTGGGTGCTTTGCTCAGCTTTTTCATCGATCTCATCACCAGCCAATTGCTGATCAGTGGCGGCATGCGTGTGGCACTGGCCACCGCCATTGCTTCGCTGGTGGTTGGGCTGCCACTGTGGTTGTGGAACTGGCGTCCGATGCAGGGGGAGGCCATGCTCGAGAACGAAGTGGGCGACCATGCGCGGCGTTCGATCATCCGCAAGTTTTACCTGTATCTGGTGTTGTTCACTTCGGTCATCGGCGGGATGGCGAGCGCGGTGGCGCTGGTCTATCAGTTGATCCGGGTGGTGCTGGTGGGCGATGCCGGTGATGATTTTCTAAATAGTCTGTTGAACACCTTGCAGTTGTTGTTCCTGTTCGGGGTGGTGTTGGTCTATCACTTGAACAAGTTGCGAGCTGATGGCGCCTCCACGGCAGATGCGCTGGTGGAAAAGCAGGCGCAGTTCCAGGTGCTGGTGGTGGATGCGGGCCAGGGCTTTGCAGAGTCGGTGCGGGCGGCGTTGGCCAAAGCCGGGGCGAAGGTGCAGGTGACTGTGACAACGCCTGATGTGCAACCTGAGGGAGCCTTTCAGGCTGTGATCTTGGGGGCGGGTGTGGAGGTCAATGCTCCGGCGTGGCTCAGGTCGATTCAGGGGAGCAGGATCATCGTTCAGGATGATGCGTCACCGCTGGTGTGGGCAGATGATGCGGGGCAGGCGGCGGCCTCTGTGTTGAGTCTGGCTGAGGGGCAGGCGATCCAGAAAAAACAAATGGCGCGCCCTGGCTGGATGGTGGTGGTGTATATCTTTGCCGCACTGTTCGCGTTGCAATTGCTATTCTTTCTCTTTGCGCTGGGGGTGGCGCTGGTGAGTGGGTTTTAGGTGAAATGTGGAGAAGGTCACGTTGCAGACGTGACCTTCTCTTTTTAATGCAGTAAAATAAAACAGTTATTCAATTTCGAGGAGCTGCGCCATGAAAGTGACTGTCCTTCAAGAAAATCTTGCCCGTGGGTTGAGCATTGTTTCAAAAGCCGTATCGCCGCGCAGCACATTGCCGGTGCTGGCGAATGTGTTGATCGCTTCGGATGAAGGCCGCTTGAGACTTTCGGCGACGAACCTTGAGTTGGGCATCACATGCTGGATCCCCGCGCGTATCGAGGAGGAAGGTTCCACCACGGTGCCTTCCCGCACGTTCAGTGACCTGGTCAGTACGCTGCCCAGTGACCAGGTAAGTTTGAAACTGGATGTGAAAACCCAGACCTTGAATGTGCGCGGCGGTACATCCACGAACGATATCAAATGCATCGACGCGCAGGAGTTCCCGCCCCTGCCCGTGCCAGACCTGAACGGCGCCGTACAAGTCAATTCAGGTGATTTCCGTGACATGATCCATCAGGTGGCGTTTGCGGCATCGACTGATGAAGCGCGACCGGTGTTGATGGGCGTGTTGGTGCAGGTGGAAAAAGACAAGTTGACGATGGCGGCGGCGGATGGCTTTAGACTCTCGGTCCGCAAGGCGCAACTTTCCTCTGCGGTGCCCGCCCCGGTTTCGGCGATCATCCCGGCCCAGGCTTTGAAAGAACTGGCCCGTGTGGCCACTGACGGTGAAGAACCGATCTACATGGCTCTGCCCAAAGGCCGCGGGCAGGTGGTCTTCCGTGTGAAGGATGTGGAGGTTGTCTCGCAGTTGATCGACGGCACGTTCCCCGATTTCCACCAGATCATTCCGCGCAAGTACAGCTCGCGCACGCTGGTTTCCACGGCTTCATTGTTGAAAGCCTGCAAACAGGCGGAGATCTTTGCGCGTGAAGGCTCTAATGTGGCGCGTTTGAACATCAAGAGCGCCCAGGGTGAGATGCAGCCCAGTGA
>CAZJMZ010000038.1:12488-17476 GCA_964547115.1 uncultured Anaerolinea sp.
AATGGAAAGCGCCTTGTCGAAAGAGACAAGGCGCTTTTTGTTGAATGGGTATGAAGTGGTCAGGCTTTGGGCAGAACGACCTTGACCGTAGTGCCTTTGTTCAGGCCTTCTGATTCGGCCCAGATGGTGCCGCCCTGCACTTCGATGATGCCTTTGGCAATGGTGAGACCAATGCCCAGTCCGCCGTGACGGCGGGTGTTGGGGGGCTCGATCTGGTAGAACTCCTCAAAGACCTTTTGCAGTTTATCGATTGGAATGCCCATGCCGTGGTCCTGTACCCAGGCTGTGACGTGTTTGCCCTGTTCCGTGGCGCCAATGACGATCTGCCCGCCTTCCGGCGAAAAGCGGATGGCGTTGTTCAGCAGGTTGACGATGGCAATGCGGGTCTTCTCCGGGTCCACGTTGACGTAGATGGGTTCCTCGCCAAAGGCGTAGGTCAATGCCATGTTGCGGCGGGCGGCGGAGTACATGATCTCATCACAAGCCATGTATAGAATATCCTGAATGGAGATCTTTTGATTCTCCATGTCCATTTCATCGGCTTGCAGCAAGGTGAGGTTGTTCATCTGGTCGAGCAGGGACTTCATTTGCGAAGCGGCGTTGAGCACCTGCTGGGCGTGGTCGGAAAGTTCGCCTTTGGCTTCCTCCTGCAGGAAGGTGGCGTAGCCGATGATGATGCCGAGCGGGGTGCGCAGTTCGTGGGAGGCCAGCGATAGAAAATTGCTCTTGATGCTGTTCGTCTCACGGACCTTTTCGAGGGCCTGTTGCGTGGTCTTCAACATGCGCGCGTTGTTGATGGCGATGGCGGCGTGCGCGGCGGTGACGGAGAGGATGGTCACATCGCGGTCGGTGAAGATGCCATCGCGCTTGTTGACCGCCTCCAGCACGCCGACGATGCGGTCTTTGATGGGCATGGGCACGCCGAGCAACGTCTTTGTTTTGAATTGGATCTGGTCGGAGACTTGCGAGAAGTGGCGTGGGTCGTGCGCCACATCGTTGAGGATGAGCGGCTGGTTGGTGCGGAAGATCGTCCCGGCAATGCTGCCCTCCATGGGTACGGGGATCTCAGCCAGTTGTGAAGGGTTCGAGCCGGTGGCGGCGGCGAAGTACAGGCGGGGATTCTTCTCGTCGTAGAGCAGGATCGAGGCGGCTTCACAATCCAACAGTTCGGTGGCGGTGGCGGTGATGGTGTGGAGCAGCTCGTCCAGATCGAGCGTGGAGTTGAGAATCATGCTCAATTCCACGAGGCGCAGCAGTTGTTGCTGGCGCCCTTCCAAATCACGGAGTCGTCCGGTGTTGGTGGTCATGGGTCGAGTGTACTCCTTTTCTGATGCGAAGCCATCCCCTACTTGGGGAGTTCATAAATGATAAACCTCTGATTCTCAAAAACGGTGCGGAGATTCAGGCCGCATTCGTCGATCTGGTCAGGCGGCACCTGGCTGTGCTCGGCTTTTTTGCTGATGACGGCGTAATCACCAAGCGGCAGGCGGTTGCATTCGGTGCTCATCAAGGTGTCGTGGTCGGTGAACAGGCGCATGGCGCGCGGTTTCCAAAACACGATCACACTATCGGGTGGGGTTTCAGTTTTGATGAATTGATAAACGGCCTGACTGTATTGATCGAAGGGGCCGTTGATGGCTCGGTCATCTTTGAGATTGGTGTAGGCCAGCATGCTTGAACTGTAAAGAAAGGTCCCGGCGATGACCAGCCACAGTCCGTGAGCGGCGAGGTTGAAGGGGCGTTGTGTGGACGCTGGCATCAGCCCAGCCAGCGTGCGAACGCCCTGGAACATAAAGTATACGAACAGCGGCAACACCGGGAAGATAAAACGAATCCCCTGGCGTTCAGGCCAGAAGAGCATCGCAATGAGGTAGAGGGTAAAGAATAACCACAGGCTTTGGTCGCTGTGTCGGCGTGCAACCACACCGATCAGGAAAAGGCCGACAAAGAAAGGAAACACAGTCAGCCAGAAAGCCGACTGGCCGAAGAATTGCGGGAATAGCGAATAGTAGTAGGGAAAGTTACCGCGAAAGATCTCAGGTGTGAGTCCTTTGAGTTGTTCAAGGTAAGAGCCTTGTCCGTTGGGCAGAAGCAGGGACGAGATGAGCCAGAGCGCGGCAAAGGTCAATGTGACTTGCGCCGCATGGGTTACGATCTGTTTGCGATCCCCCGGCAGGCGCAGGAAATCGAGTCCTTGATGCGCGAGGTAGGCTGCCAGCAAAATGACTCCCGTAGTGCGTATGAAGGCAGCGAAGAAGATCAGCACGCCCAACAACATCTGTTCGCGCAGGGTTGGTTTGGCGCGATCGATCCAGAGCAGGCCGAGGGTGATGAAAAACAGAAATGGGATATCGGAAAGAATCTGATCGAGAAAGAGGATCAGGGTTGGGTTGAAGGCAAAGATCGAGACGAAGAGCAGGCTTTCAGTGCGTGTGAGGCGGTTCTTCATCCATGCGAAGAGGCAGAGCAATAAGCCTGCGAACAAAAACAAGCCGGGCAGTTTCAAAGTCAGCGCATGCACGCCTTTCAATAACAGGGCAGGAGTGAGCAGAAGCGGGTAGCCCCACGGGTAAGCCACCGGCCCGATCTGAAATGACGATTCGAAGATGGTGAAAGTGTTGCGTGTGATGAATTCGCGTGTGGTGCCGTTCAACAGGCTTTGCGCTTGCAGCACATACGAAGCCCAATCGTCGCCCCAATCATGCCCGCGTGTGAGCACCGAAACACCCAACGCCAGGCTCGCGGTGACGATGACGATCAGCCATGTGTCGCGGAAAGTTCGCATACCGTAATTGTATCGTTAATGAAAACTCGAAAAAGTGATTTATTTCACAAGAAAAATATCCGCCCCATTGAGAGCGGATATCGCTGCGCTTCAGACTCACGATGAGTTTGCTGCGGTTTGCTGTTGCTTTTTTCTACGCTGCAACTGGTTCGTTCACTGGCGGTGCTGGGAACATGGGCCGCAAGGCAAAGACCCACACAATGCTGATCACCGCAAAGACAGCGACCAGTCCCTCCACACCCAGTGCCCCAATGTATTGCATGGAATAGACGGCTGCTGCGTCCACCAGGGCATGCCATAGCAAGGCGACCCAAAACCAGATGGGTTTGTTGGTTGTGATCGCCAACAACACCATCACTGACAAACACACATGCAGGCACATCGCGAAGATGCGTTCCACAAACCCAAGCAAGGGGATGTAGGCAGGCGCGGCCCAATAGGCTGCCACTTGTTGCTTTGCCAGTTCCACTTGTTCCGGCGGAATACTGGGCACGGTGGAAAGGTCAATGGATCGATAAGCCAGCATCGTAAAGAATGCGGCGCCTGCTGCTATGCCAAGCAGCAAGGCCTCTGTGCCGCCATGGCCCAGCCCCACGAAAATACCTTCCTGCCAGGTACGCGTTTTTTTGAGAATGAACTTGAACAGGATGTAACGCGCCGTCTCTTCAAAGAGACCTGCCAGCAAGCCCAGCACGATGGCATTGACCAAAATACTGTTGCCCGCCATCCAGGTGCCGAGTGCCGCTACGAGGGGGATGTGCGGAATCTGCGAAGCGATGAAGGTCAAGCCCCCAGCCAGGAGTAACTTCCATGACAGGCGCAGTTTGCGCGTGAAGAAGATCCACGTTACGATGGGCAACAAGATCATGCCCGAAAACCCAATGATGTACATTCCTTCCAACATGCTGTCTCCTTTTTATATTGACGAAGGCATCGAACGCATACGCCGCATCCGGTCGGTCAGCGGGCGTTTGGCGATGACGTTGATCTTGTTCTGATTTTCCAGAATGTGCGTTGAAACAACCTCCCAGCCCTGTTCGCCCCATTCGTTGAGCAATTGCTCCAACACATCGGCTTTGACCCCGGTCCAAAACCCGCCGACGGTTTCAACACGATATTCCCATTGTTTGATTTCATCTGCCATGTCAACCTCCTATAGTTTTGCGATCAACAGACTGCGCTTGAAATTGCGGATGCTGTAATACAGCAGGACTACATCCACGATCCAGATCAATGTGCCCACCAGCATCACCGTTCCAACGCCGAGATATAGCACGCCCGTGACCTGCCCGATCACCAGTCCCAGCACGAGCACGACCAGCGACCCTGATAGTTGATACGCCTCCATGAACGTTTTGACTCGCGATGAAACCAGCACGGTTGCAGAAATGCCAAGTACGGCGAAGGCGGGCGTCAGCCAGAACATCAGCGGCCACCAGGTGGGTAATGGGAACCAGATGCGGTGGAACAATCCGTAACTGGCTACGTTGACGATCACGATGTAAACGATATAGGTCAGCCATGAAAGCGCAATAGCCGGAATGACCGCTGCCAGAACTTTTCCAATGAAGAGTTCCAGGTCAGTGGCGGGGGAGTAGAGCAGTGCCTCCATGGTCTTGCGTTCGCGTTCACCCACGAACGAGTCCGCGCCCACAACGGACGAGAACATCAATGGCATGATGAGGAACAACGGCGCGAGCATGAAGGCGGTCATGTAAATTACGAACATTTGTTCTATTTTCAAGCCGTCGAATATGACACGTATGGTCGGCGGCAGATTCTTCAGCAACGTATCCATATCCCCCAACTCGCGTTGAATATCTTCCACGGGCATCAGTTGCGGCAATGTCGCAAACAAGATCGGCATCACGATGGCAAAGATCAGCGGGATGGCGATGGCCGGTCCCCACGCGATTTTGTTTTGTCGAACTTCTTTCAAGTCCTTGCGGGCGATGGCCCAGATCGAACGCCAGTTCATGCTTCACCTGCCTGCAGTGCAAAGTAAATATCCTCCAGGGTGTAATCCCTTGGGTTGACCTTTCGAATCTCTGCGCCCTGTTCCACCAAATGACGGACTACAACTGGAATCACATCTTCATTCTCCACTTGGATGGAAACCGCGGCATCCCCAGCCGTTACCTGGATCACGCCGCGATGTGCCTTGAGTTTGTCTGCCACATCATCCGCCGGTTTCACGTGAAAC
>CAZJMZ010000039.1:0-17077 GCA_964547115.1 uncultured Anaerolinea sp.
TTCGCGAAGGCGGTCTCACCGTCGGCGCGGGTGTCGTTACCAAAATCATTGAATAAGAGAAAGTTGGTACGTTAGCATGGCTTCCAAGAAGAAAGATGTTCGCCCGGTCATTACACTCCAGTGCAATGACTGCAAGGAGCGAAATTACACCACCGAGAAGAATCGGCGCAACGACCCGAACCGTCTCGAATTCAGCAAGTTCTGCCCGCGGTGCCGCAAGCATACCATGCACCGCGAGACTAAATAGTTTGTGAAGCGGGGTGGGCAACCATATGCCCACCCCATCACCCAAAGGCCAGTAGCTCAATTGGTAGAGCACTCGTCTCCAAAACGAGCGGTTGTGGGTTCAAGTCCTGCCTGGCCTGCTAGAATGGAACGCCGCTGCATGAAGGCGGCGTTTTAGCCGTAAGCGATTGAAGGAGTTCATCTTGGCTGAGAAGGCAAAAATCAAGAAAGTAAACCCGGTCACGGCCTATTTTCGCGAAACGATTGGCGAATTGAGAAAGGTGAGTTGGCCGACCTGGCCTGAAGCCCGCCAGTTGACTGGCCTGGTTTTGCTGGTCATGGTGGTGGTTGGACTCGCCCTTTGGATCGGCGACTTGAGCGCGGAAGCCCTGCTCAAAGTGCTATTGAATTTAGCATAGGAATTTGAGGTCCTCATGTCTTTGCAGGAATCGCAAGACTCTATCGAACGTGAGCCGCAGGAACTGCCGCAGGATTCGACCATACAGGACGAAAACCCCGCAGCCGCCTCCCCGGATTCGGACGCTCAGGTGGAAGCCTCGCCTGAGCCTGTCAGCGTTCCTGCCACCCGAAGCGTGCCACAGTCTCCGGAGAGTTCGATCCACACGGAAGGCGTGGATGGCCCGGCCTGGTACGTGATTCATTGTTATTCCGGGTACGAGAACAAGGTGCGGCATAATCTTGAGCAACGCATCGAAACCATGGGCATGAAAGATAAGATCTTCGATGTGGTCATTCCGACCCAGGAAGAGATCGAAGTCAAAGATGGCAAGCGCCGCACGGTCGAGCGCCATATCTTCCCCGGATATGTGCTGGTCAATATGGCACTTTCGGAAGAGTCCTGGTATGTGGTGCGGAACACCCCCGGTGTGACCGGCTTTGTGGGAATGGGCAACACGCCCACACCCCTGCGCCCGGAAGAAGTGTCCCAGATCATCAAGCGTATGGAAGCGGATGCGCCGACGGTCAAGGTGACCTTCAAGGTGGGGGAGCGGGTCCGCATTATCGATGGGCCGTTCAACGATTTCCGGGGTGTGGTTTCGGAGATCGATATGGAGCGCACCAAGGTGCGTGTGATGGTTTCGTTCTTTGGCCGCGAAACGCCTGTGGAATTGGATTTCTTGCAGGTGGAGAAGGCATAGGCTGAGGAAGGTTTTATCGTTCAGTAACAAGCTCCGGCTGGGAAGGATGCGAGCGCCTGGTCCAGAGTTTGATTTCGTGGGAGTGATGTTTGAACGTCACGCCAAAACCACAAAGGAGTAAAAATGGCAAAGAAGTTCAAGGCAATCGTTCGTCTCCAGTTGGAAGCTGGAAAGGCCAACCCGGCACCCCCGGTGGGTCCGGCATTGGCGGGTCATGGTATCAATATCATGGCCTTCTGCAAGGAGTACAATGCCCGCACGTCGAGCAAGCCGGGTGAAGTGTTGCCGGCAGAGATCACGGTGTATACCGATGGCTCTTTCACGTTCGTGCTGAAGACCTCGCCTGCGGCTGTGATGTTGCGCAAGGCGGCCAAGGTCGAAAAGGGCTCTGGTGTGCCGAACAAGGAAAAGGTCGGCAAGGTGACCCGCGCACAGATCAAAGAGATCGCCGAAGCGAAGATGAAAGACCTGAATGCGATCGATCTGGAAGGCGCAATGAAGCAGATCGAGGGCACGGCCCGTTCGATGGGCATTAATGTAACCGAATAATTTTGTGGGAGGGACGCTGCAGGCGTTCCGTTGGTACCACGGAGGTAAACATGGCAAAACACGGTAAGAAGTACAAGGCCGCTCTGGCCAAGGTGGATCTGGATAAGGAATACTCGGTGCGCGATGCGGTTGCGCTCGCCAAAGAGACCAGTGTCACCAAGTTCGATTCGACAGTGGAAGTACATATTCGCACAGCGCTCGATCCGCGGCAGTCTGACCAGCAGGTGCGCGATGTAGTCGTGCTGCCGCATGGCTTGGGTAAGACCGTGCGGGTGTTGGTCTTTGCCCAGGGTGAAGGTGCGGCTGCGGCTCGTTCTGCAGGCGCTGACCTGGTGGCGGACGACGACGAGACCTTGAAGAAGATTGAAGGTGGCATGCTCGATTTCGATGTGGCGATCGCCACGCCGGATGCAATGGGCAAGGTGGGGCGCCTGGGTCGTGTGTTAGGTCCGCGTGGTTTGATGCCGAACCCGAAGGCGGGAACGGTGGTCAATGCAGCCGACATGGGTCGCGCGATCAAGGAAGCCAAGGCCGGGCGCGTTGAGTTCCGTCTTGATAAGACGGCCAATATCCACGTTTCGGTGGGTAAGGCTTCTTTCAGCGCCGACCAATTGTTCGATAACTTTGCTGCGCTGATGGGTGCTGTCAACAAGGCTCGTCCATCGGGAGCAAAAGGTGATTACATCAAGCGTATCACCATCGCCACGACCATGGGTCCGGGAATCAAGGTGAATCCCAGCGATACCAACAAACTTGAGGAAGTCGGGTAAAATATACCCGTTATAACCTGATAGCCACTTCGCCAATGACAGCGGGTGTCCGGATCACGGACTTAATTTCCCGCCCAGGTGAAGACGAAAAGCATATTGCGGTGCATTGCGCCGTATCCCTCCTTGTGAGGTTGCTTAAAGTCTTTGCCGTTCAACGAGTGGCAAAGACTTTTTGATGAAAGGAGGTGAATCCTTTGGCAGTATCAAGAGAACGTAAAGAAGAAGTGCTCGCCACGTATGCTGAGTGGATCAAGAAGAGCCAGGCTGTAATCCTTGTGGAATATACCGGCACCAAAATGAAGGCGCTGGATGGTATCCGCTCCAAGATCCGCGAGTCGGGTGGTGAATTCCATGTAGTGAAGAATACGCTGGTTCGGCGCGTGCTGGCCGAGCATGGCATGGCCCTTCCCCAGGACTATTTGGTGAAGAGTACCGCGGTTTCTTTCGCTTTTACCGATCCGGCCTCCACCGCCAAGGCGCTGACCGATGCGATGAAGGGCAATGATTTCATTAAAGTGAAGGGCGGCTTCATGGCTGGGCAGGCGTTGAACGCATCACAGGTGAAAGCGCTGGCCGACATGCCGCCGTTGCCGGTAATGCGCGCCCAATTGTTGGGTGTGTTGCAAGCCCCGGCCGGAAAACTGGTCCGCACGATTGCCGAGCCCGCGCGTGGTTTGGCGGCCGTGGTCAAGGCCTTTGCCGACAAGGCGGCTCCCGCCGCGGCATAATGCCTGTTTTGTTTGTTAATAATAAAAAATTTCTCTATCAAGTCAGGAGTATCTACAATGTCTGAAAAGCTCGAAAAACTCGTGGATGAACTTTCCACTCTGTCTGTGCTCGAAGCGGCCGAATTGGTCAAGAAACTGGAAGAAAAGTGGGGCGTTTCCGCCGCTGCGCCTGTGGCTATGGCCGCTGTAGCCGGTGGCGCTGCCGCTGCCGCTGCTGAACCGGTCGAAGAGAAGACCGAATTCGATGTGGTCATCAAGGATGCTGGTGCCAAGAAGATCGATGTCATCAAGGTCATCCGCCAGTTGACCAGCCTCGGCCTCGGCGAAGCCAAGACCATGGCTGAGACCGCCGGCGCCAAAGTGTTGACTGGTGTTGGCAAGGAAGCCGCCAACGATGCCAAGAAGAAGCTCGAAGAAGCCGGCGCTGCCGTCGTTCTCGAATAATTTTCGGCAAACAAGTAAATAAAAAGACGGCTCGTTGGTTGAGCCGTCTTTTTGATTCGTGTTCGATTATGCTGCGAGAGGCATCTTGCGGATGACCATCACTACTTTTCCTTTAATTTCCAGCGGGTCATTCTTTTTGACCATGATCGGTTTCATAGTAGGGTTGGCTGGTTGCAGGCGATAACGGTCTTTTTCTTTGAAGAAGTACTTGAGAGTGTATTCGTCGTTGACGCGGACAGCCACCATTTCGCCGTTACGGGCATCCTGGGCAGGTTTTATCACCACGATATCGCCATCGTTGATCATGGCGTCGATCATTGAGTCGCCTTTAACCTCGAGGGCGTACAGGTCGTTACCTTTTTCGCGGGTAGGGAGGAGACTGCGGGCAATCTCAACCGCGCGAAATTCCTTTTCGTTCATATAGTCGACACCTGGCTCTGGGACCAACATCAGGGGACCGGCTGCAATGGGGCCCAGAATCGGGACACGCAGTGTATCGGTCATAACCTGGATGATCTCGTTGACCTTTTCGGTCAGGCGCAGGCCGCGTGAGACACGGGTGTCGCGCTCGAGGTAGCCCATTTTCTGGAGCTGGTCAAGATAATAGTTCACCACCGATGTGGATGAAATGCGCACTTCTTCACCGATCTCCCGGATGGAGGGTGGACGGCCGTTTTCGTTCTGGTAATTTGCCATGAACTCCAGCACTTTGATGTGCTTTTCCTGCAGGCCTTTGCTTTTGCGTACCATCATCATTTATGCCTCCTGCCCAAAATGGGCATGCCTGAGCATACTTCGCTCATTTGTGCTATAAATGATACTCGAACGCCTGTTCTGTGTCAAGCCTTGAAAAACGGATTTTGGTTACACCCATGTGCGGCGGCGCATCCATAGGAACATGCCAAAGGGGAAAAGCAGCATGACACCAAGGGTAGCCGCAAAGACTTGGCGGGCTGTCCAGCCGACCAGGCCAGCCACCGGTTCGAAAAAGTTCATGCCAAAAAAGCCTGTGATGAAAGTGATGGGCATGAACAGGGTGGTGATGATGGTGAGTGTTTTCATGATGTCGTTCATGCGATTGTTAACGACGGAAAGGTAGGTGTCCAGTACGCCGCCCACGAGATCGCGCAGGCTTTCGTTCAGGTCGTGGAGCCGCACCAGGTGGTCGTAGATATCGCGGAAGAAGATGCGGTCACGGGGGTCGACCACTCGGTAATCGTCGCGGGCAAGTTTGTTCAGTACTTCGCGTTGAGGGAGCAGGATGCGCCTCATTGCTTGTAACAGGCGTTTAAGTGAGAACAACCTTTCGAGAGTCTGAGGCGAGGGACGTCCGAAAACCTCATCTTCGAGCTGGTCGATGGCGTCGTCGATCTTTTCAACGGTGGGCATGTAGCCGTTGACGATGCTGTCGGCGATCTTGTAAAGTAAATGGTCGGCGCCGTCCTGTAAGGTGCGCGGGTCCCGGTCGCAGGACGCCCAGGTTTCTTCGATGCCGGGGATGGGAGTATCGTGCAGAGTGATGATGTAATTGGCGCCGAGGAAGATATCCAACTCCTCAGCTTCGGCCTCCCAGAAGAGGCCGTTTTCTTTGATGTTCATGTAATTAAGGACGATGTACAAATACTCGCCCCAGTCGTCGATCTTGGGGACATGAATTTCTTGAAGCGCGTCGTCAATAGCCAGCGGATGGAAGCCAAAACCCTGCAAGATGGGGAGGCAGGTATCCGCTGGCTCGTTGGCAAAGTTGACCCACAATAGACCGCGGCGTTCGCGAATGAGCTTCGGGAACTCTTGCGGAGGGACGTCTTTGCGTATAGGCTTACCAGGGTGGAAGTAAAGTGAGCGAATCATAATGTGTTTTGAAGGAAATTTACCGAGATTTCAAATATATTGAAATTTGATTTTATAATATTGAATTGTTCTTGACAAAAAGTAAATAATGAGTATAATTTTATTATGAAAAACGAATTTGGTCTCTTGGAAGTTGATTTTTCGATCAATTTTCGCCAGAAAAAAGGAAGTTGACCATGAATTTTAATAGTCCTGACCATCTGTATGAACTCAATCGTCAAAAAATTAATCGTGACCGGGCTTTCATTCTCAAAGAAGAGATGTTGAAGCCCAAGCCTGCGTTCGGTTCTGTAATTGAGCGCCTTGGTGGCTGGATGATCGCCAAAGGTGAACAATTACGCCGTCGTACTGTCAGGCCCATCCTGTTACAGGATCAGGCCCGCCTCTTCAAGGCATAACTCCCAACCCATTCACGGAGAAACCCATGTACGCCACACCTACTCGCTGCCCCGTCTGCAAATCTGAATTGGAGATCACTCGTCTGCACTGTTCCTCGTGCGATACGTCCATCGAAGGTCGCTTTACTGGCGGACCCATTGCGCATCTCACAGCAGAACATCTTGATTTTATCGTAACCTTCGTGCGGTGCGAGGGCAAGATTAACCGCATGGAACAGGAGTTGAATCTCTCCTACCCGACCATTCGCAATCGCCTGCACGAGGTCATCCGGGCGCTCGGGTATGAACCGGGCAAGGAAGAGTCGACCGAGATCAGTGCTGAAAAGCGGGCTGGTGTGCTTGAAGACCTGGAAGCCGGCAAGATCTCCTACGATGAAGCGATGCGCCTCTTGCGTGGCGAGGAGGAATAGACCATGGCAAAATCCTTTACCGTTGGCACCAACCCCAAGATCACCCTGGAAAAAGTCTCGGGTGATTTGAGCATTGTGGGCTGGGATGGGGCTGACGCGCTCATCAAAGCCGATGCAGACGAGGCCCGCGTCAATCAGACGGGGGAGGCTGTTTCTGTTTCCTCGAACAGTGACCTCTCGTTGAGGGTGCCGCGCGGCGCTTCCCTGGCTATCAAATCGGTCGCCGGAGATGTGTCCATTCGTGGGGTGATCGGGGGTATCGAGATCAAGGAAATTCATGGTGACCTGTCGGTTCGTGATGTTGGCGCGCTTAGCATCGATACCATCCATGCTGACTTCAGCCTGCGTGGCGCAAAAGGCAATCTGTATGTCAAGAACGCGCATGGCGATGTGTCCATCCGCGATGTGGACGGACAAGTCACGCTTGATTCAGTGGCGGATGATCTCGCTCTACGTGGTGCGAAAGGCAACATCAAGGTGAACGTGGGTGAGGATGTGGTTGTGTATCTCGAACCCAAAGCCGATGGTGTGTATTCGGTCACGGCTGGGGATGATATTTTGCTCGTGTTGCCCGCTTATGCCAATGCCACCGTTTCGATGCAGGGCGACGATATCGATGTAGATTGGCCTGGCATTGAGGACGATGATGAGGCCACCGAACGGGTGGTGGTGATCGGCGATGGCTCTGCCAAGATCGCGCTGAATGCGGGCGGTGATGTGCGGGTCTCGAACCGGGCCGATGCCGGTGACTCAGCTGATGAGTTTGGCAATTTTGCGGGTTTGAATTTTGATTGGTCCGGGTTTGGTGACCGCATCTCGAAGAAGGTCGATGAAGCCACAACACGGGCTACCAAACGTGCTGAAGAGGCCATTCGCCGCGCTGAACGGCGTGTGGAGCGGCAAACGGGTCGTGGGCGTCCTGCCCTCGTAGTAGGAGGTTGGCGCTGGGATCTCAAAGGTGGTCCCAAACCACCGGCGCCACCTACACCTCCCACGCCTCCTACTGAACCGGTGGCGGAAGAGGAACGCATGGCGATCCTTAAGATGTTGGCTGAAAAGAAAATCACGGCTCAACAGGCCGAAGAATTATTAAGCGCCCTGGAAGGAGGCAAGTAATGTCTTCTGAAGAACGCAGGAAGATCCTGGAAATGGTGGCAGAGGGGAAGATCTCAGCTGAAGATGCTGCCAAATTGATGAGCGCCCTGGCAGAGGCTGTCGATGAGCGTGAGGAAGAGTCGGCTGAGGCTGAGATGGAGGTCATTCAAAGCTCAGCAGGTTCCGGCTATGAACGAACCGCAGCACCAGAGTTCGAGGCGATCAAAGCCCGGGCCCGTCGCTTTTCGCTCATCCCGTTGTGGGTGGGAGTCTTTGTCACTGTGTTCAGTGCGTGGATCATTTATTCCATCCAACAGAGTGCCGGCACCAATTTCTGGTTCTATTGCATGACCATGCCTTTGCTGTTCGGTGTGTTGTTGATCGCACTGGGTGCGGGTGGGCGTACCTCCCGCTGGATCTATGTGAACGTGGACCGGCATAATGCCAAACCGGGCGATGGACCAAGACATATCACCCTGGGGTTCCCGATCCCGTTAGGGTTCGTGGCGTGGTTCTTTGAAAATTTTGGGCACGGTATCAGTGGGATGAGTCGCGGCAAGGCTCAGGGCATCGTGGAGATGATGAAAGCCACCCGTGATAGTGACGAGCCTTTGATGGTCAACGTGGACGATGATGACGCCCATGTGCAGGTCTATATTGGTTGAGGAACGCGAATGTCTGAAGTGAAAAAACAACCCTTGTTGAACGGCGTGTTGGTGCTGTTCCTGACGGCGATGATCTTTGCGAATCTGCCGGGGAGCATGTACGATAACCTGCTGCCGTTGTATCTGAAGGATCTGGGTTCTTCGATCCCGCAGATCGGGTTGTTCTTTACCGTCTCGCAGATCGTGCCGCTCTTTTTACAGATTCTGGGCGGGTGGATCTCAGACTCGCTGGGGCGGTTGCGGGCCATTGCCATTGGCAGTGTATTTGGTGTGTTGGGTTTCATTCCCTTGGTGATGGCTGATTCGTGGGGCTGGTTGGTGGTTGCGATCGCTGTGGGCGCGGTGGCGCGTGCCTTGGTGGGACCGAGTTTTGATGCATTCATTGCCGAGCATTCCACCGAGCAGAATCGCGGCAAGGTCTTTGGTGTATCGCAGGCCATTTTCATGGTGGTGTCGGTGGTCGGACCGCCGCTCGGCGGGTTTCTGGCAGGCACATTCAGTTTCAAATTGATGTTGACCGTGGCGGCCGGGTTGTACTTTGTGGCGGCAATCATTCGGATCGGCATGGCACGTGAAGCTGCGAAAGGCGAAACCGAAAAGAAGACCCTTTCGTTTGCCACGCTCAAATCGAACATGGGCACGATGATCGGCATGGTGTTTTCAGGCGGTTTGATCACCTGGATCTTGATCACAGATGGGTTCCGCGATGTGTCGTTTCAGTTATCTGGTAATCTGTTCCCGGTGTATATGCAGGAATTCGGGCGTCTGACGATTCAGCAGATCGGTTGGGTCAACTCATTGTTCGGGTTGTGCATGATGCTTACTACTATTCCTGGTGGCTGGCTTTCAGACAAAGTGGGGGAGCGGGTGGGAATCGCTTTTGGCATGATGATGATGGCTGGCGCCCTGTTCCTGTTGGTCAGTATTCCGTATTCGGGCCAGTGGTTGTATTTTGTGGGGTGGGCCATGGCCGGTATGGGATTGGGCATCTCGATGCCTGCCTATCAATCATTGATCAGCAAGGCGGTGCCGCAGCATCTGCGCGGCATGGCTTTTGGTTTATTTAGCACCAGTTTGGGCGTGATCTCTCTGCCTGCGCCGTGGATCGGAGCGCAGCTTTGGGACAAGGTCAGTCCGCAGTTCCCGTTCACCATTACAGCATTGGCATTATTGCTTTCGATCATCCCGATCTGGATCAAATTTAAACTTCCCGCCGCTCCTGTGCAGGCACAGGCCGAAGAGTCGGTGGCGGCGATTTCATAGAAGAACCGGAGGTAGACATGGCAACAGTAGAAGAACGCATGAAGATTTTGAAGATGATCGAGGAAGGCAAGCTCAGCGCTGAAGAAGGCACCAAATTGTTGGCCGCCTTAAGCGCCAAGAAGCCGCTTTCTCCGCGTGCCCCCGGTATGCCTGGTGGCGCCAAATGGCTACGCATTCGTGTGACCGATACGCGCACCGGGCGTTCGAAGGCTTCGGTGCAGATTCCCCTGGCATTGGTGGATGCCGGGTTGAAGATCGGTGCCCACTTTGCGCCGGAGGTTGAAGGCGTGGATATGACCAACGTCATGGAAGCCTTGCGCACCGGCGTGACCGGCAAGATCATCGACGTCACCGACGAGGAAGACGGCGAGCACGTTGAAATCTACGTGGAATAAAAGCGCATCGCCTTTATCGAGACTTTTCCAGGCAACCCTCCTTGCGAGGGTTGTTTGATTTGTTTAACCTGTTATCCTGCTGCCCAAGGAGTTTCCATGGATAAATCAAGCCAACCAACCGGCATGTTCGCCTTCACCATTATTTGGCTGGGCCAGATCATTTCAGTGCTGGCAAGTGCCATGAGCCAGTTCGGCCTCACCATTTTTATGTACGAAAAGACTGAAAGCGCCACGGCCATGGGTTTGATGGGCGTCTTTTACTTTGTCCCATTTTTGTTGATGTCTCCGGTGGCAGGCGTGATGGTGGATCGGCACAACCGTAAGTTGATGATGATGGTCAGTGACCTGGGAGCAGGCCTGGCAACCGTGTTGATCCTTGTCTTTCAGGCAATGGGCATTTTACAATTTTGGCACTTGTATGTGGCCGCCGTTATCAATGGGATCGGCACAACCTTTCAATGGCCGGCTTATTCCGCTGCCATATCCACCATGATCCCCAAGGAACAACTGGGCCGTGCCAATGGCATGATGTCGCTGATCGAAGCCGGACCGGGTGTCATTGCTCCGATCATGGCCGGGGCCCTGTTACCAGTCATCCACCTGACGGGCATCCTGCTCATCGACGTGGTCACTTTTCTATTTGCCATTGGCGCTTTGTTGGTGGTTCACATCCCGCAGCCTGAACGCACGCAGGAGGGTGCACAAGCCAGCGGCGGTATGCTAAAAGAGGCCGCCTATGGTTTCAGATACATCTTTGCGCGCCCCAGTCTATTGGGCTTGCAATTGGTCTTCTTGGTAGGCAATATCTTTGCCGGTATGGCTTACACGTTGTTGCCTCCCATGATTTTGGCGCGTACCGATAACAACAGCATCCTGTTCGGGTCGGTGCAAACAGCTGGTGCCATAGCGGGGATCATCGGCGGTGTGGCAATGAGCACTTGGGGCGGGTTCAAGCGCCGCGTGCATGGGGTGTTGTTTGGTCACATGCTCAGCGGGATTGGCATGGCGGTCATTGGGTTGGCAGGCGGTTTGCCGGTCTGGATCATGGGAATTGTGGGCTCCACCATCTTTGTGCCTTTGATCAATGGCTCCAATCAGGCCATTTGGCAATCCAAGGTAGCCCCGGACTTACAAGGCCGCGTCTTCTCCAGCCGACGCCTGATTGCCTGGATCTCGAACCCCATCGCCCCGATACTGGCCGGCACCCTTGCCGATTTTGTGCTCGAACCCGCAGCGCGTGCCGGGACGGGCCTGCCCGGTGCGCTGGCTTGGCTCGTTGGGACAGGTCCCGGCGCAGGGATGGGCTTGATCATCGTGTTCTGCGGGCTGTTCACTGTTCTCGTCGGTCTGACCGGGTATTTTGTCCCGGTCATCTATCATGCTGAGACTCTCCTGCCCGATCACGATGAGCTTGCCCGCACAGAACCAGCCTGAGCGGTTTTGTCATGAGAATGTCAGAGACAACCCCCGAAAGCGGGGTTGTTTTCTTATAGGCGCTGTGATAGCCTTATCGAATTCCTTATGAAGCTTGCTTTATCTTCTTCCATCCGCCCGAACGGCATGCGGGGACTCGCCCTGATCTGGCTCGGCCAAATGATCTCGGGCATCGCCACCAGCATGACCTATTACGCGCTGCCATTCTGGATCTCTGAAAAGACCCAGAACGGTGCCAGTGCGCTGGCCTATTGGGAATCCTCCTTCTTTGCCGCTTATTTGTGCTTTGTGTTGTTCGCGATGTTCGTCATCGATCGTTTTCCGCGCAAGCCAATGATGTTGATCTACGATTTCCTGCTGCTTTCCGCCACGCTGACCTTGCTCGTGTTGGAGTCGGCGGGTCGGCTGCAGATCTGGCACTTGTATCTCAATGCAGTAGTTCAGGGTGTGGGCTATGCGTTCCGCCTCCCGGCTTATTCATCGGTCATTACCATCCTGGTGCCGCGTAAACACTATGTGCGCGCCAATGGAATGCTCTCGCTGTTGTACGATGTCCCCGATATTTTTGGCCCCATACTCGCCGGGCTATTGTTCGTCGCCCTGGGGTTGAAAGGCATTCTCGCGATCAACCTGTTCTCCTTTGCGATCTCGATCGGAAGTTTGCTGGTTGTCGAAATTCCGCGCACGCCCTATACAGAAGAGGGGATCGTTTCTCATATTGGGATCCTGCGGGAAGCCGCCTACGGCATCAAATATATTCTCAAACGCCCGGCGTTGTTGGGTATTCAGATCATCTTTTTTCTGGGGAACGTTTTTTCAGGCATTGCTTTGTCGGTTACGGCTTTATACACGATGATCCATTTGCGCACCGGCGGCGATAGCGAGCTGGCCATCAGTTCGGTGCAGTCGGCGGGGGCGTGGGCCGCTGTCATGGCTGGAGCTTTGATCAGTATTTTAGGCGGCATCAAACGCCCGGTACGCGCCATCCTGTGGGGTTGGATCATTTCCAGCCTGTTCGGCCTCACCTTGCTGGGCATTGGGCAAGTCTTATTGATCTGGGTCATCGCGCGCGTGCTCGATGCGCTTTTCAGCCCGGTGGTGGATGTGGCCATCAACCAATTCATCCAGACCAAGGTCGCGCCGGATCTGCAGGGACGCGTCTTTGCCGCCAGTGAGTTTTTGGCCCAGGTGCCATTCCTGTTCACGCCACTACTGGCGGGCTATTTAGGTGATAAGGTCTTCGAACCGGCCATGCAAAGCAGTGGCCTGCTTGCGAGTCTGTTCGGCTGGCTGGTTGGCACTGGCCCCGGCGCAGGTTACGGCTTGATGATCCTGTTGTGCGGTGTGGGCGGCACATTGATAGGGTTGTGGGGTTATCTTTCCCCTCATATCCGTGATGCTGATACGCTGATGCCTGATATTGACCTGCCCCCACCCGTGGGCCTGGTCCGGCGTACCCAACCCCTGCCCAAAAGCGTTCAACGATAAACAAAAAAGACCGGCATTTCAAACTGCAGGTCTTTTTTGTTTCCAGTGACTAGGTTTAGATTTCTCCTACCCGACCAGATCGCTCATCAATTCCATGGGTACTACGGCAGCCCCCACGATGCCCGGCCCGGTGTGTACGCCTAACACAGGCGAGATGCGCATGACCTCTGATTTGACAACATTCAACCTCTGCTGGAATTCCCGGGCGAGTTCATCGGCTTTTTCGGCAAAGCGCCCGTGCAGAACAGTGACCCATAACGGCGTGTTCCCATACTTCTCGCGGATATGATCAGCCATGATCGAAATGGACTTTCCGATCGAGCGCCCGCGCGCCACATTGCTGTATTTGCCGTCGGTATCCACGCGGATGACCGGCTTGAGATTCAACAACGCGCCGGCAATGGCCTGCACCCGTCCGATGCGCCCACCGCGTGCCAGATATTCCAGTGTGTCGAGCGTATAGATGACCTCGGTCTGTTCACGGATCTTGCCCAGCCGCGCCCGGATCTGTTCCAACCCCCAGCCTGCTTTGTTTGCCCAGGCCGCTGCCAGCACCTGAAAGCGTTCACCGCCCGAGAGCGTGAGCGTATCCCAAAACTGGACCTGCGCCTCAGCCTGCACCTGCTCACCGCCGCTACGGGCTGCATTGATCGTGCCACTCAAGCCTGAGGAAATATGGATGGAGAGAATGTTTTTATCGGTCTCGGCCAGTTTGCGATAGATCTCGGCGAAAATGCCGCTGGATGGTTGGGCGGTCGTGGGAATCTGCGGCCGCATCGCCTCCAGCCGGTTGTAAAAGTCATCGGCTGAAATATCGGCCGAATTCACTTCGCCTTCAGGGAATTGGATGAACAACGGGGCTTGTGTAATGCCCCACTGCCCGAGTTCCGTTTGCGGCATGTCAGCCGCGCAATCGGTTACGATTTTCATACGCCTCCAATGCTTATGAAACGGTTTTACCTGTCGGTTGCGGGGCTGTCAAGATGCTTAATGACACTTATGAGCCAAGGGTAAGGCCGAACATATTTTTCCTGGCAGTTTCCAAACCTCTGCAATCGACATTCGGCTACAATCAGGGGTTATGAATCCCATTCAATCCATTCTTGATCATCAAAGTGCCTTGGTCATCGACGGGGCTCTGGCCACTGAACTCGAACGCCGCGGGCATAACCTCAAAGATGAGTTGTGGTCTGCGAAGATCCTGCTGGAACAACCCGATGCTATCCAACAGGTGCATTACGATTATTTTGTCGCCGGAGCCGATTGTGCCATCACGGCCAGTTATCAGGCCTCGATTGAAGGCTTTCGCAAACGCGGGCTGAGCGAGTCCGAGGCGCTGACCCTGATTCAAAAATCGGTGCAGATCGCCCGTGCAGCAAGGGATGGGTTCTGGGCAGAAGAGTCGAACCGCGCGGGCAGGCTTAAACCCTTCATCGCAGGGTCAGTGGGCCCGTATGGCGCGTATCTGGCCAATGGAGAGGAGTACATCGGCAACTACGGGTTGACCGAAACCGAGTTGATGGATTTTCACCGTCCGCGCATGCAGGCATTGGTGGAAGCTGGTGCCGATATGCTGGCCTGTGAGACCATCCCGTCGCTGATCGAAGCGCAAGCCTTGGGCAAATTGCTCAAAGAGTTCCCAGCCATCACAGCGTGGATCAGTTTCTCAGCCAGGGATGGTGAACACATTTCGGAGGGGCAGACCTTTGCCGATTGTGTCAAATCGCTGGCAGGGAATCCACAGGTCACTGCGCTGGGTATCAACTGCACTTCGCCCAAACACATCCCGGCATTAATGCGGGCAGGCCAGCCGCACACTGCCAAGCCGTTATTGGTGTACCCGAATCTGGGTGAGGGCTATGATGCCGAAAAGAACGATTGGGACGGCCCGCCGGCCACTGAAGCCTTTGGCCAGGATGCACGGACCTGGTTCGAAGCCGGTGCGCGCCTGATCGGTGGATGCTGCCGCACGACACCGGAGGATATTCGCGTCATTGCGGGTTGGGCGAGAAGTTAAGCCTGGTTCGTTGGAATGCCAAAATAAGCAGATACATCCAGCAGCCCAACTGCTGGATGAACTTTTATCAAGGAGTAACGATGAAGGCTGTCCGTATGGTTGGTGTGAACAAGCCGTTGGAATTGCACGAGATTCCCGTGCCTGAGATCGGCGAAAACGACATTCTGGTGCGTGTGCGCGCGGCGGGCATCTGTCACAGCGATGCGCATTACCGTGCCGGGCGTTCAGGTATGGGTGCATTGCCGCTCACGTTGGGACATGAGGTGGCTGGAGTGGTGGAAAAGGCCGGAGCACAGGTTGCGAATGTGTCGGTGGGGGAACGGGTGTGTTTGCATTACAACCTCTCCTGCGGCGAATGTCATTATTGTCGCAGCGGTCATGAGCAGTTCTGTGACTCGGTCAGGATGATCGGCCATCATGTGGATGGCGGCTACGCCGAATACATCGTGGTCCCGGCGCGGAATGCGATTCGGTTGCCGGAGGAGATCCCGTTCGAGCAGGGAGCCACGCTTATGTGTGCCTCGGCTACGGCTCTGCATGCGTTAAGCAAAGGCCGGGTCAAGGCCGGTGAAACGGTGGCAGTTTTCGGCGTGGGTGGACTCGGCATGTCGGCCATTCAGATCGCCAAAGCCTCAGGTGCGTCGCAGGTCTTTGCGGTGGACATCCAACAAGATAAACTCGAACTGGCCTCTGAATATGGCGCCATACCGATCGATGCGGGCCGCGGGAATGCGGTCGAAGCGATCCATAAATTGACGGGCGGCCGTGGTGTGGATGTGGCACTCGAAATGATCGGCCTGCGCAAAACGATGGAGCAGGCCATTGATAGCGTGGGGTATCTGGGGCGCGCAGTGATGGTGGGTTTGAACCAGCAACCCATCTCGATCAATACCTATATGCAGGTGCTTGGTAAAGAAGCAGAGATCATCGGGTCGAATGACCATCTGTTGAGCGAACTGCCGGTGTTGGTGGACATGGCACAGCGCGGCCTGCTCGATACCTCACGCGTGGTCTCGCAGGTCATTCCATTGGATGCCGCTAAGATCAACCAGCGGCTCGATGATCTTGAAAATTTCACCAGCGATATTCGCGTGGTGGTCGTGCCATAGAAAGGATATGAAATGGACTCTCTAAAAGTGGTGCGCCCTCTTTTTCCCAAGGGCTATGCGGACAGCCCCGCCTCTTTCCTGACGTGGGATTGGGTCTCCGCGCAATTGACCGAATCCAAACACTATTGGCTTTGTACCGTTCGCGCCGATGGGCGCCCGCACGTGGTGCCGCGCTGGGGCGTTTTTCTCGATAACCGCTTTTGGTACGATGGCAGCCCTGAAACGCGTCACGCCAAAAACCTGACGACAAATTCGAACGTGGCTTTGCATCTCGAAAGCGGAGAGAAAGCCATCATCATGGAAGGCGCTTCTCAGGCGGCACAAAGACCAACACCCGAATTCGCGCAACGCCTGGCGAAGGCGATCGGTGAGAAATATACTGCACTGGGATATTCCCCCGAACCCACACAATGGGATGAAGGCGGCTTGTTCGTTTTCACGCCGCAGCAGTGTATTGCGTGGAGCGTATTCTACGAGAATCCCACCAAGTTTATCTTTGAGTGACCTCGTATGCTGATCTATATTCTGCAAGGCATTGGCTATGGCTTTGCCGCCGCCGCCCAACCCGGACCGCTGCAAACCTACATCATTTCACAGACCCTCATCAAAGGATGGAGACGATCGCTTGCGGCTGCCTTTGCGCCACTCGTCAGTGATGGGCCGATCGTTGCGCTATGTTTGCTGGTGTTGAGTCAGTTGCCGCCATGGTTCGAGAAGTTTTTATACCTGGCTGGTGGTGTCTTCGTTTTGTACCTGGCTTATGGTGCATTTCAAACCTGGCGCAAGTTCGATGCCAGCCCTGCGCCTGATGCAGAGGCACGCCAAAGTGTGTTCAAGGCAGCCTTTATCAATATGTTGAGCCCGGGGCCGTATATCTTTTGGAGTCTGGTCACAGGGCCAATTCTGGTGGCGGGGTGGCGGGAGGCTCCAGTGTTCGGGGTGGCATTCATGTTCGGGTTTTACGTCACGTTCGTGTTGTCATTGATGACGATCATTGTGGTCTTTGGGGCCATGCGTGGCTTGGGCGAAAAAATCCGCCGGGCGCTGTTGGGCGCTTCGGCGGTGGCTTTGTTGGG
>CAZJMZ010000040.1:0-8338 GCA_964547115.1 uncultured Anaerolinea sp.
TGCCGCTTGCCACGGCTTTTTATGTGGCAGCCATCTCGATGCTGGGCTGGGCCATCTATCGTGGCGAGTGGAGGTTGGCCTCTCTGGGTGAGTCTGCCTCCGAGAACGACCCGCTCACCTACCGGAGCGCGGCGTTGTTCCTGAGCATTATCCTGGCGCTGGCGGCCTTTGCCATGCTGGGGAACAACCTGTTCACATGGACCAACCTGCTCCTGTGGCTTTCGGCCCTCGGTGCCTTTATTTTCGCTTTTTGGGTGCCTGTCCCCGGCCAGCCTTCGCTGCTGCAACGCTTGGGCGGCATCTTGCAGGGCGGGTTGACGATCAAGGTCTCGGCGTGGTTGTTGTTGCTCATCGGTGTCTCGGCGTTGGTTTTCTTTTTCCGCTTCCACCGCACAGAGAGCGTACCTCCCGAACCTTTCAGTGACCAGGCCGAAAAACTCTTTGATGTCTACGACGTTTCACAGGGCGTCACCCGCATCTTCTTCCCGCGCAACACCGGGCGGGAAGCCATTCAAATGTATTGGACCCTGCTGGTGGCCAACGTCTTTGGCACGGGCATCTCGTTCTTCAGCCTCAAATTGGGCACGGCTATTCTCGGCTTTTTGACCCTGCCCTTCATGTATTTGCTGGGCAAAGAGATCGGCGGACCACGGGTGGGGCTGTTGGTGCTCTTTTTGGCTGGGGTGGCGTACTGGCCCAATGTCATCAGCCGCATTGGATTGCGCTTCCCGTTGTATCCGCTCTTTGCCGCGCCCACGCTGCTCTACCTCATCCGTGGCCTGCGGACGCGCAACCGCAACGATTTCCTGCTCTCAGGCCTGTTCCTCGGGATCGGCCTGCATGGCTACAGCCCCATGCGCATTGTGCCATTCGTGATCGCGGCGGCATTCATCATCTATTGGCTTCATTCACAATCCAAAGGCGCCCGGCGTGACCTGCCCATTTGGTTTGCCATGCTGGCGCTGGTGGCGTTGGTGGCCTTCCTGCCCTTGCTGCGCTACTGGGTTGAGCATCCCGCTGAGTTTGGCTTCCGGGCCTTTTCACGGGTGGGGACCGTTGAACAGCCCCTGCCCGGCCCGGCCTTGCAGATCTTTGCCTCCAACGTGTGGAAAGGCCTGCAAATGTACAACATCGATGATGGTGAGATCTGGGTCAACTCGATCCCTCATCGCCCTGCGCTGGACACGATCACGGCAGCGTTGTTCCTTTTTGGGGTGATACTGGTGCTGGTCCGTTACCTGCGCCACCGTCACTGGCTGGACCTGTTCCTGCTGATATCGATTCCTCTGTTGCAGTTACCGTCCACGTTATCGCTGGCCTTTCCCGGCGAGAACCCGGCGTTGAACCGTGCCGGTGGGGCGTACATTCCGGCTTTCCTGTTGGCGGGATTGGCGCTCGATGGCCTGCTCACCAGCCTTGGGCGTGGGAAGATCCGTAACGCGTTGGTGGTGGGGCTGGCAGGTTTGCTGTTGTTCATGGTGGCCCGGCAGAATTACAACCTGGTCTTTGATACCTTCTACACTTCGTTCCGCAGTGGAGCCTGGAACACCTCCGACATGGGGCGCGTGATCCGCGAGTTCGAACAAACGTATGGCACAACCGAGACCGTCTGGGTGGTGCCGTACTCGTTCTGGGTCGATACCCGCCTCCCGGCGGCGTGGGCCGGCATTCCCAACCGCGATCTGGCCATGTGGCCTGAGAATCTGCCCACCACGGCGGATGTGCCCGGCCCAAAACTGTTTATTGTCAAAGCCGATGTCGAAAACCCGGCCGCGAACGACCAGGCCTCGCTCGACGTCTTACAACAGCTTTATCCCGCCGGGCAGTTGCGCCTGTTCGATTCAGACGTGCCCGGGCATGATTTCTGGGTGTTCACCGTCCCGAACTAGTGTGGTTTGGGGTGGGTTGGCGCTCAGGTCAATCTCATATCGTTGTGGAGAATCATAGCCTGACTGGTGAAAGTCTCACCGGCCGGGCCTGACGTTTATGAACCGAACAAAACATCCCTGGTTATTTGACTTGCTCTTCCTGCTGGTGTTGGTGCTGGCGGGCTATCTGCGTTTGACCGGTGTGGATTGGGGCGAAGGGCAGGGGCAACACCCCGATGAGAACACCTTTAGCGGTGTGCTGGGTGCCATTCGGGCGCAGACGTGCATCGACGAAACGCTCGCAGTGGATGCCTGCCCGCTGGAACAGCGCCGCTGGTTGAGCCCTGGCGAATACTTCAACAGCCAGACCTCGCCGCTCAACCCCTACAACCGCGGTTATGGTTCGTTCGTGTATGGCAATTTGCCGATGAACCTCATTCGGGTGGTGGTGGATGCCTCGGGCCAGGGAGACCAGCGCCTGTTCGGACGTCAGGCTTCCGCCTTTGCCGACCTGTTCGCCATTTTCTTTTTATACCTGCTCGTGGCGCGCCTGTATGACCGGCGTGTGGCTCTGTTGGCCGCGTTGTTCTCGTCGCTGGCGGTGATGCAGATCCAGCAGGCGCACTTCTTTACCACCGACCTGTTCGTCAATACGTTTGCATTCCTGGCCATCTATTTTGTCGTTGAGATCCTGAAGAGTGAACACCAGCCAGATGCCGCGCCACTGACCGTGCGCTCGGTCTTGAGCAACCCGCTCTTTCAATACAGCCTGGGCTTTGGTGTGGCCTATGGCATGGCCCTGGCCTCCAAGTTGAACATCTATCCGCTGGCGGTGTTGTTGCCGGGTGCGTTCGCAGTGCGCTGGCTGATGCAGCAGCGGAAGTCGCGGTCTGTGGATGGGGAACAGGCTGCGGCTGAGTCAGAGGCGGCTCCCGCTTCTTTCCCAGCCGAGGCCTGGCTCATCATCCTGACCTGTCTCGTGGCTGGAGGCTTTGCCGCCATCCTGTCATTCCGCATCTTTCAACCGTATGCCTTCGATGGCCTGAAACCCGACCCACGCTGGGTGGCCGACATTACGCAACAACGGGCGCAAGCCACCGGCGAAGCGGACATGCCGTGGAACCTGCAATGGGCGCGCCGCTCACACCTGTATTCGTTCACCAACATGACCGTGTGGGGGCTGGGCCTGCCGCTCGGCATCCTTGCATGGATCGGCTTCCTCTACATGGGGTGGCGCATCTTGAAAGGCGAGTGGCAGCATGCCTTGCTCTGGGGTTGGACGGCGGCCTACTTTGGCTGGCAATCGTTGCAATTCAACCCGACCATGCGGTATCAGCTGCCCATCTACCCATTGCTGGCAATGATGGCTGCCTGGGTGGTGTTCGAGCAATTGCCAGGTACCAATCACAAATTGCGTAACGCATATTCCGCATTGCGTACACTGATTGCCGTCACGGTCATTGCCCTCACTGCCATTTGGGCCTTTGCCTTTCACAGTATTTACCTGCGGGATGAACCGCGCATTGCTGCCTCACGCTGGATCTATCAGAACGTGCCCGGCCCGGTGAACCTGCAGATCGCTGATGGTTCTGACAAGGGCTATACCCAGCCGCTGCCTTTCCCCAACGGTTTCTTCGTGCAGGCCGGGCAGCCATATCAACTATCCTTCACGGCGCATGCGGATGGCCTGTTGAATGAAGTGACCCTGCCGCATGTGCTGGCGGTCTCTGGCCAGATGCCGCCCCAGTTCTCGCTCACGGTGTGGGATGATCTCAGCGCCTCCCAGCCATTGACTGCAGCGCCGTCAGTGCCTTCCACGCCGGGCTTCTCCATCACCACACCGCAATTGGCCACCTTCGACCAGTCGCCCATCCTCAACGCCGGCCAGACCTATTACTTGAAGATCAATGCGGTGGGTGCGAACATCTCGGCCGAGATCTGCGGTCCGCTGTTGGTGCGCTGGCAGGCTGCCAGCCAGTTGGTGGAGCAAAAAGTGGATGTGGCCGAGCCTTGCACGGTCACCAGCACCGAACCTTTCCTGATCCCCTTCATCCCCGATGTGACCGGGGCCTTGAGCGTCATCGCCCTCGATAATATCCGCACCACCGATCTGAGCGCCTTCTCTGAAGCGCACACCTTGAGCCTCGTGGTGACGGGTGCGCCTGACCAACCTTCTGGCAACGGTGCGGTGACCGGGATCTTCGCGCCCGAGACCGACCCGCGCGGTGTTGCAGTACGCGTGCCGCTCGAGCAACCGCTGCCGCTCGTCAAAGGTCAGCCGTATACCTTGTATCTCAGCATCTCGGATGGTGCAGTGACCTTTTCTGGCGCGGCCATCACCAACGAGACCAGTTTCGATTACGGCCTGCCCATGCGCACCGATGGCTATGATGCCTTCGGTGGTTTGTATCGCGGCGACCTGAATCTCGAAGTGTACTGGGATGACAACGCCGATAAATTGAATCGCTTTGTCTCGATCCTCGACCAGACCGATTACATCTTCATCCCCACCAATCATCAATACGGCCAGATCAGCCGCGTGACCGAGCGTTACCCGCTCACGGCGCATTACTACCGCGAGTTAATGGGCTGCCCGCCGGAATTGGAGACCATCCCTTGTTATTACGAGGCCCAACCCGGCGACCATCAAGGGCGGCTGGGGTTTGACCTGGTGGCGGTCTTCGAGACCTATCCGCGCATCAATCTGCCGGTGTTGGGTGAGATCGAGATCAATGACCAATACGCAGAGGAAGCCTTTACTTTTTATGACCACCCCAAAGTGTTGGTCTTCAAAAAGAACGCGGACTTTTCCGCTGAGGCCGTGCGTGCCTCGCTCGGCACCGTGGACCTGACCAAGGTCGTGCGCCTGCTGCCCACCCAATTTGACGATTTCTCCACCCTGATGCTCCCGGCTGAACGCCTGGCCAGTCAGCGGGCTGGTGGCACCTGGTCTGATTTGTTCAACTACACCTGGATCCAGAATCGGTATCCGCTGGTTGGGTTGCTGATTTGGTATGCCTTCATCCTCCTGCTGGGGCTGGCAACCTATCCCATCATCCGCAAGGTGATGCCGGGGCTGGCTGATAAAGGCTACCCGTTGAGTCGCGCCTTTGGCTTGCTGCTCTTTGGATACTTTGCGTGGCTGTCTGGTTCTGTGGGTATTCCCAATACGCGCCTGACCATCGCCGTGGTGTTTTTTGGTTTGCTGCTCACGGGCGGCGTGCTGGCCTACCGTCAGCGGGACGAGCTCAAACAGGAATGGGCGGCGAAGCGCAGCTATTTCCTCATGGTCGAAGGGTTGTTCCTGCTTTTCTTCCTGGTCGACCTGTTCATTCGCTATGGCAACCCGGACCTGTGGCACCCCGGCAAGGGCGGCGAACGCCCCATGGATTTCTCGTACTTCAACGCGGTCATCAAGAGCACGTCCTTCCCGCCTTATGACCCGTGGTTTGCGGGCGGCTACATCAATTACTACTATTACGGTTTTGTGCTCGTGGCCACCCCGGTCAAATTGCTGGGCATCGTGCCGAGCATTGCCTATAACTTCATCCTGCCGACGCTCTTCGCCACGGTGGGCATCTGCGCCTTCTCGCTGGGCTGGAATTTGCTGGCAACCCACAGACCACAAGAGGCGGAGAGTGATGGCGATGCGGCACCATTTACCGCCGGCCTTTCAGCCTCCTTCCTCACCATCCTGCTGGGCAACCTCGGTACGCTGCAACTCTTCCATAACCGGCTGCAACAGATGGGCGCGTTGGGGACCTTCACCTGGGACTCGACCTTTGCCCAGCGCCTGAACTGGACTCTCGCAGGCCTCAAGCTGCTCTTCAGCGGGGCCACGCTTCCCATCGGACCCGGAGACTGGTACTGGGACCCAAGCCGCGTCATCCCTCCGAAGGGCGGCAATGAGATCACCGAGTTCCCGTTGTTCACCTTCCTGTATAGCGACCTGCACGCTCATATGTTGGTGATGCCCATCGCCTTGCTGGCCATCAGTTGGGCGCTGTCTGTCGTGGCGTCCAAGGCCTGGCGGCAGGAGCAGGCCAGACCTGAGTCTGAGCGGTGGTGGTCGGCCTTGTTCAGTCTCGTGGCGGGCGGGCTCATCATCGGCGCGGTCTATCCCACCAACCTGTCCGACTCGTATACCTATCTGCTGATCGGCATCATCGCACTGACGTATGCCGTGTGGCGGTACGCGGATACCGACTCGCTGTATAAACGCCTGGCGTTGACGCTTGCCAGTGTGGCCGGATTGTATTTGCTCTCCAAATATTTGTACCTGCCTTATCGTCTGTGGTATGGGCAGGCCTATAGCGCGCTCGACCCGTGGAATGGGCCATTCACGCCGCTGGCATCATACTTTACCCACTGGGGTTTGTTCCTGTTCATCATCGTTTCGTGGCTGGCCTGGGAGACGCGCGAGTGGATGGCGAACACGCCGCTCTCTGCCTTGAAGAAGCTCAAGCCCTATCAATTGTTGATCGAAGGCGCGTTGATCGCGTTGGTCATCCTGGTGCTGTGGACGCAATATCGCGGAACCAGTGTGGGCTGGGTGGCTTTGCCATTGGCGGCGTGGGCGGGTGTGCTGTTATTGAATCCGCGCCTGTCTGACTCAAAGCGCTTGGTGTCCTTCCTGGTGGGCACGGCCCTGTTCATCACCGTGCTGGTGGATGTGGTGGTGGTGCGCGGCGATATCGGGCGTGCCAACACGATCTTCAAGTTCTACCTGCAGGCCTGGTTGATGTTGGCGGTGAGTTCGGGCGCGATGCTGGCCTGGCTGTTCAACGACCTGCTGCGCTGGCTGCCCGGCTGGCGTGGTTTCTGGCAAACGAGCCTGACCCTGCTGGTGGCAGGCGCGGCCATGTTCACCATCACCGGCACAATGGGCAAGATCCAGGACCGCTGGATCGTGGAGGCGCCGCGCACATTGGATGCAATGGGCTACATGGCCTATGCCAATTATGATGACTTTGGCCGGCGGCTGGATCTGAGCGAAGACTATCGCGCCATCCGCTGGATGCAGGAGCATGTCCAGGGTTCACCGGTGATCGTGGAGGCCAATTGCCCGGAATACCGCTGGTGTACGCGCTTTACCATGTATACTGGTTTGCCGGGTGTGGTGGGTTGGAACTTCCATCAACGGCAGCAGCGGGTATACACATCCGTTCAGGTGGAAGAGCGGGTGGCCTCGGTGGGTAATTTCTACAACAGTATCGACCCGGCGTTCATCCGCGCATATTTAAAAAAGTATGACATCCGCTATATTGTCGTTGGGCAGGTGGAACGCGCCGCGTATACTCCGGAGGGCATCGCCAAGTTCGAGCAATTGGATGGTACCTTGTGGAAGTCGGTCTATCGCGATGGCGCCACCACCATTTATGAAGTTTTGCCGTAGGGCAAGCGTTAACTTATTAAATAGCAGCAGACGTCAGTTGTTTACAGTCTGGCGCTCAGCCTGAAAGACAGGAGCCTATGATCTATCACATCACCTCCCGCGCCGCCTGGGACGAGGCGCAGGCGACCGGAGCGTACACCGCGCCGAGTCTCGCTACTGAAGGGTTCATCCATTGTTCGACGGTCACGCAGGTTGTGCCGGTGGCGAACAATTTTTATAAGGGACAAACCGATCTATGCCTGCTCGTCATCGACGAGACACGCCTCACCGCCCAGTTGAAATGGGAGCCGCCCTCGGGCGGCGCGCCTCCGCCCGGTGTGGCTGAGGGTGAAATGTTCCCGCACGTTTTTGGCGCGATCAATGTGGAAGCCGTATTGAAGGTGGCGTCCCTCATGGCCGATGACGCTGGCGTCTTTCACCTGCCCTCAGTCTAGAACCTGTTGATCGAAATCGCATGACATCCTTTATCTCCTGGTATCTCCTCATCACTTTGCTTGGCTGGCTTACGGTCCCGTTGGCCCAGCGACTCTTCCCCGCACTGGCTGACCGTGGCTATACCCTTGCACGGACCTTTGGCCTTTTGGTGTGGGGCTATGTCTTCTGGCTGGCCGCTTCGTTGGGCCTCGCACAAAACGACCTCGGCGGTTTGTTGCTGGGCCTGGCTGTGTTGGGTGGGTTGAGTGTGTGGGCGTATCAAATGATGACCGGCGGTCAGCAGCCGCTGTTTGAATGGTTGAAGCACAACCGAAAACTCATCCTTGTCACTGAATTGCTGTTCCTGTTGACCTTTGCCTTCATGGCCTTTGTGCGCGCCAGCACCCCCGAGATCGTGGGCACCGAAAAGCCGATGGAATTGATGATGATCCAGGGTGTGATGAGTTCGCCGGAGTTCCCGCCGCGTGACTTGTGGCTTTCGGGATATTCCATCTCGTATTATCACTTCGGCTATGTGTTGACCGCCATGCTGGCGAAGTTTACCGGCGTCCCGGCCACCGCTGCTTTCAATTTGATGCTGGCGTTGATCTTCGGCTTGGCGGCGGTCGGCGCGTATGGGATCTTGTACAACCTGCTGGCG
>CAZJMZ010000040.1:8438-17016 GCA_964547115.1 uncultured Anaerolinea sp.
AACGGCAACTGGACGCTGGATGTCATCAATGAATTCCCGGCCTTTTCGTTCATCCTCGGCGACCTGCACCCGCATGTGCTGGCGATGCCGTTCGTGTTGCTGGCGGTGGCGTTCGCGTTGAACCTGTTCCTCGGCGGCTGGCGTGGACAGGTGGACCTGTACTTTAGTCAACTACACGTCAGCAAGACCGGCTTTGTGCTCGTCGCATTGATGTTGGGCGGGCTGGCCTTCCTCAACACGTGGGATATTCTCATCGGCGGGGCGTTGATCGTTTTCAGCTACGGCTTGTTCCGGGTCCGTGAGGCAGGCTGGGGGTGGGAACGACTCGAAGAGGTCCTGTGGCTGGGAGTCCCGGCTTTGATCGCGTCCTATGTTTTATATCTGCCATTCTTCATCGGGTTCGATTCGCAGGCGGGCGGCATCGTGCCGAACTTCATGTTCCCCACCCGCGGTGCGCAGTTGTGGGTGATGTGGGGCGTGTTCTTTGTTTTGTTGCTGGTGTACCTGTTCGCACAGGTACGTGAAGTCGCTGCGAATTGGCGCGCCGGGGTGTTGGGCGCGCTGGGGTTGGTGTTGGTCTTGCTGGGGGCGATGTTCGCGCTGGGCTTCATTGGTTTGCAATTGCGGCCCGAATTGTTGGAACCGATCCTCGCCTCGCAGGGACGCACTGCCGGGCAGTTCGTGGCCGATAGCATGGCGCGCCGTGCGCTATACATTGGCAGTCTGCTCACCCTGCTGGCGTTGCTGGTTCCCACGCTGGCGTTGTTGTTTGCCGACCGCGAACCGTTGACCCCAGATGATACTTTCAGCCTGCCATCTTCGACCTTCGTCCTGTTGCTGATCGCTCTCGGTTTGCTCCTCATCCTGGGCCCGGAGTTCGTTTACCTGCGCGATAATTTTGGGTTTCGCATCAATACCATCTTCAAGTTCTACTATCAGGCGTGGATCGTATTGAGTCTCGCTTCGGCCTACGGGACGGCTGTCCTGCTGACGAAATGGCGTGGCCTCGCGAATGCGGCCTTCAGCCTGTTGGTGGTGGTGCTGCTTGCCATCGGACTGACCTATTCCACGCTCGGGCTGTGGAATCGCGCCAACGGTTTCAACCCGCCGTTCGAATACACCCTCGATGATTTTGACCGCGTGCAGCGCGAAACTCCCGATGAAGCCGCCGCCATCCAATGGCTGCGGTCCGCGCCGGATGGCGTGATCGTCGAAGCCACCCGCGATGCCTATTCCATTTATGGGCGCATCTCCATTTATTCCGGCCTGCCCACTGTGTTGGGTTGGAGCAATCACGAAGGCCAGTGGCGCGATTATGCCCTGCAGGGCACGCGCGCCCAGGATATCGAAACCTTGTACTCCACGCCCGATTGGGCCATCGCGCAGGAAATTCTCAGCCGCTACAACATCCGCTATGTAATTCTCGGCGCCCTCGAGCGCAATACCTATCGCGTCAATGAAGACAAGTTCAACCGGTTCCTCAAGCCGGTCTTTCAGCAGGGCGGCATCACCATCTACGCGGCCCCGTAACCGGCTGGAGTAAAATAACTTATCATGAATTCATCCTCCTCAAGAAATGAAGGCTGGCTGTATGCGCTGGCCTTTCTGATCGCCTTTGGGTTGCGCTTTGTCCAACTCGGCGCGGCCCCGCTCACCGACTCCGAAGCGACGCTGGCCCTGCAAGCCTGGCAACTCGCGCAGGGCCAGTCCGTCGTCCTGGCGCCGCACAGCGCTTATCTGCTGTTTACCAGCGTGCTCTTCAAGGTCATCGCCGATTCCAATTTCATGGCGCGCTTGTTGCCCGCGTTGGCGGGCAGCCTCCTGGTGTTCGTCCCGTTGCTCTTCAAGGGCAAGCTTGGCTCGCGCGCGGCCTGGCTGCTCGGTCTGCTGCTGGCCATCGACCCTGGCCTCAACGCCCTCTCCCGTCAGGCTGATGGGACGATGCTGGCTGTGACGTTCCTGCTTTTGGCTTGGGGACTGTGGTTGAACCGCCGCACCTCCGCCGCTGGCATCTTTCTCGCACTCGCGCTTCTTTCCGGTCCTTCGGTTTGGTCCGGCCTGCTCGTGCTGACTCTCACCGCCATCTTTTTGCGCGGACTGCAACCCACGTTGCCTGCCGCCGATTCTGCTGAGATGCCTGCTCCTCCCACCTCCAACCTGTTGGCAGACCTGCGGAAGATGGCCCCCGCCTTTGGCCTCACCCTGCTCCTGGCCGGGACGTTATTTATCACCGTCCCGAACGGATTGAGCGCCGCGTTGGCCGCCCTGCCTGCCTATCTCACTGGCTGGGTTTCGCCTTCGGGTTTCACCCCCGCACGAATGTTGTTCACCTTTCTTGCTTATGAACCGCTCGGCATCGTGCTGGCCAGCCTCGCCCTGTATCGTGGACTGCGTACCAACAGCAAGCGCCTCATCCGCTTGATGATGGGGCTGGGCGTGGCCCTGCTGCTCGGTATCTTCTACCGCGACCCGCATCAACTGGTATGGGCCATCATCCCATTGCTGGCACTTGCCGCCATGGAACTTGCCCGCGCCCTCGATCTATATCGCGATGAACTGGTTGAAGTAGGCGTGGTTGGAGCTGCCATCCTGCTATTGCTGGTTTACAGCTGGTTCAATCTCGCCGGTATCGCGCTGAACCCCGCGCCGGTGCCGATGAATGTGCCTCTATTTGGGCTGGTCGAGAATCCGCGTTTGTTCGTGTTGTATGGTTCGTTGGGCATCATCGCCGTCAGTGTGGGGCTGGTGGCATTCGGCTGGTCGATGCGCACCGCGCGGCTGGGACTCACCTGGGCGTTCACGTTCTTTCTGACGTTCTACAGCCTCGGCGCGGCTTGGGGCGCAAGCGGATTGCGTAACCCCGGCGGCACGGAGTTATGGTCAGTTGATTCACGCCCGCAGCAAGCCGATCTGCTCAGTGCCAGCGTGGACGACCTCTCCGAGTTCAGCCTTGGTCATATCGACGCGCAGCCTGTCACGCTCTCCGGCCTCGACTCACCCGCCCTTGAATGGCTCCTGCGTAAGAACGGTGTGACCTCCGTCACCGTGCTCGACCCACAAGCCGCACCGCCGTTGGTGGTCACGCTGGCGGGTGTGAACGACCCCGGCCTGCCCTCCGCCTATCGCGGACAGGATTTCACCTGGCGCCAGCCTCCATTGTGGGATCAGGCCCAGACCTATGATTGGGTGAACTGGCTGGTCTTTCGCAAGCTGCCCTCGCAGCCCGAGACCGTCATCCTGTGGGCTCGCAACGACCTGTTCCCCGACGGTCGCACAACTCCATAATTGGTTCATCGTCTCCGCCGCCGTTTTAGGCGGCGGGGTTGTCTTGAAAATCTGACTCTCACTGGACACTCTTTCTATGACATCTCCTTCCATCATTGCCATCGATGGCCCGGCCGCCTCGGGCAAATCCACGCTGGGGTTGAAACTGGCGCGCGCACTGGGGTACCTGTTCTTCGATACCGGGGTGATGTACCGTGCCGTCACCTGGCTGACCTTGCACATGGATGTTGACCCGGCAGATGAGGCGCAGGTCACTGCCCTGGCGGAGACAACGCCCATTGATATTACCCCAGCCTCACAGGAAGATGGACGCGTATGCGATGTCCTGGTCAATGGCCGGGATATCACCTGGGATATCCGCCTGCCGGAAGTGGAGGCCAAGGTTTCGGTGGTGGCGGCCTATCGTGGGGTGCGGGCGGCGTTGAGCAAACAACAACGGCGCATCGGGCAGAAGGGCCGGGTGGTGATGGTCGGGCGGGATATTGGCACAGTTGTGTTGCCTGAGGCAGATCTGAAGATATACCTCGATGCCTCTGCAGAGGAGCGCGCTGAGCGTCGTTACAGCGAGATCATTGCGCGCGGTGGCACTGCCGATTACAACGAGATCCTGGCCAAGGTCATCGAACGCGATCGCATCGACTCGACCCGTGATGTGGCCCCGCTCAGGGCCGCGGAGGATGCCGTGGCGGTCAACTCGAACGAACTCGATGCCGACCAGGTCTTTGAAAAAGTGCTGGCGTTGTGCCAATGAGCGAACTCTATCGCGTCCCACTGCGTTATCGTCTGACCCGTTCGGTGATGAAGCCGGTCTTTCGCGGCATCTTTCATTTGCTGGGCGGTGTGAAGGTCACGGGGCGCGAACATATTCCCTACGGTAAACCGTATGTTGTGGCGATGAACCACGTCTCGATCTTTGACCCGCCGTTCGTGGGCGCTTTTTGGCCCGAGCAACTCGAGATCATCGGCGCAGCAGATGTCTTCGACAAGCCCGGTCAGGGACAGGTGCTCAAGGCGTATGGCGTCATTCCTGTCCATCGCGGCGATTATGACCGTGCCTTGCTGGTGAAGATCATTCACATTATCCGTTCGGGTCTGCCGTTGTTGATCGCCCCCGAGGGCGGCCGTTCGCACGTCCCGGCCATGCGGCGCGCCATGCCGGGTGTCGGTTACATCATCGAACAAACCGGTGTTCCGGTGGTTCCCGCGGCCTTGATCGGTACCACCGAGGATTACTGGCAGCGTGCCAAACGCGGCGAACGCCCGCAGTTGGAAATGCGCATTGGCAAGCCGGTGCATTTGCCTGAGATCACTGCCAAAGGTGGAGAGCGCCATACGGCGCGGCAGGAGCATGCTGACCTGGTCATGCGTCACCTGGCCGGGTTGTTGCCCGAGGAGTATCGTGGTGTCTACGCCGACTCTCCCATCTTCCCCTGAGCCCAAACCGGTCACCGATTGGTGGCGACCCGATCTCGTCAAAAAACCGGACCTGACCCTGGGGCGGCGTTGGTTCCGCCTGTTCGCGCGCGGGTTGGCCAGGGTGCTTGTGTTCTTTACCATGAATGCCACCGTGCGCGGCGTGGAAAACTTTCCCAAACATGGCCCGGCTATTGTCACCATCAACCATCTCGGCGATGCCGATGCGGTGCTGATGGCCGCCGCTCTCCCTGTGGCGGTGGATGGCATGGGCAAGATCGAACTCGATGAACATTGGCTGGTGGGCCCGGTCTTTCGTGCGTACGGTGTCATCTACGTCCATCGTGGGCGGCCCGATCGCAAGGCCATCCGCGCGGCATTGGAAGTGTTGAACGAGGGTCGCATGCTTGCGCTTGCACCGGAGGGCAGGCAGGCGGTGGAAGGTAAACTCGAAGAAGGCACCGAAGGTGCAGCCTTTCTGGCGCTTAAGACCGGCGCGTTGATCGTGCCGGTGGCGATGACCGGTACCGAGAACGACAACGTCTACAACCGGCCGTGGTGGCGGCGCGCGCGTGTCACGCTGTCAGTGGGGCAGCCGTTCCGGTTGCAGGAGCAGGCTGATCGTGAATCCACGTTGCGGGTGGGCACCGAACAGATCATGGATGCGCTGGCGCGTCTGCTTCCTGAGTCCTATGTTGGCAAGTACAAAGTCAATCGCGAATAATTGGGGCTATAATTTCCCCCTATGCAATTTGCGGCGTCCTTGTTGGAGAACCTGGCCTACCTCAGTGCCCTGCCCGCTGCGGGTTGGCTGGTCTGGTTTGGGCTCGCCGGGTTGCTGGGTCTCGCGCTGGCACACTGGCGCAAATATCAATTCAAACTGGATGCGCGCAACTGGGGGCTGACAGCCGCTCTGGCCTTTCTGACACTCTTCACCACCTTATTCCTCGGTCTCGACTTTTCATCCGCTTCCGCCCTCCCGATTCCCGGTCTGCCTGAAAAAGCGCCGGGCACCACGCTGATGCTTTTCTCCGCCATCCCGTGGACGCTGGCGGGCGGCTTGCTGGGTCCGTTTGCGGCGGCGGGCATCGGCGCCCTCAGCGGACTCTTGCGCGGCGTGTGGGATACGCACAGCCTGTTCACCGTGCTCGAGTTCAGTTTGCTGGCGGTGGTGTTTGCGGCGGCCAACCGCCAGCGATATCGCACTTTGTTCTACACCGCCCTGCGCCAGCCGTTGGTCAGCGCCCTCGCATTGACGGTGTTGCATGCGGTGCTATATGTGCTGGGCGCGTTCTTCACTGCCTCGGCCACAGCCACCGTCACCGAACGCCTCGATTATGCCCTCAGCAATCTCGGCCTGGCCTCGTTGACCTTTGCCGGAGAAATGCTCTTTGCCGGGTTGGTGGCACAAGTGATCGTTGTGGCTTTCCCCGGTCGCTGGGGCGGGTTTGGCCAGTTGCAGCCTTCACCAGCCGAGAAAAGCATCGAGACGCGCTTTGTCTTTGGCACCGGTACCATCATCACCCTTTTGTTGATCACGCTTCTCATTGGTGACTGGCTCATCGCCGGGAACGCCGCGCGCGGCCTGCTTGAAGACCGGCTGTCCAATGCCGCGCAAATGGGCGCACAGAATGTGCCTGTTTTTTTGGAGGCCGGGCAAAACCTGGCCGCCCAGATCGCCGCCGACCCGCGCCTTGCCACCGAGAGCGACCTGGCCGCATGGCTGGGCACACAAGCGCAGGCCATTCCCTATTTCAATCAACTGGCAGTCTTTGACCTGCAGGCGAATGCGGTCGTTGCCAGCTATCCACCACAGACGCCCTTCCAAGTCTCACCCGAGGAAGAGTCGGGCATTCAACTGGCGGCTCAAGGTGTTCCGAATCAGATGTATGCCATTCCCCCCGAAGCCGATGGCTCTGCACGGATCGCCTTTCTGGCGGGTGTGCCAAACAGTACCCGGGTGTTGATCGGTCGCACCGACCTTAACTCCAACCCATATTTACGCTCGCTCATCAACAGTCTCGATAGCCTCAAAGAGGTTAACGGCGCGGGCAGCCTCATCGATGAACAGGGACGTGTCATCTATCACTCGCAGAATGCCGGGCTCATGCAACCCTACCCGGGCCTGCGCGCCGATACGCAGATCTTTGGCACCGAGACGGCGCCGAACGGCACGCGTGAACTGGTTTATTACCAGCCGATCCCTGGCCAACCGTGGGCCATTGCCTTCACCGTCCCGGCGCGTGAGGCGCAACAACTGGCCATCGAGATCGCCCTGCCCATCTCGCTGATGATCTTGTTGCTGGGTGTGATCGCGCTGGTTTCACTGCGTGTGAGTCTGCGCGCCGTGACCGGGTCGCTGCAGGGGCTGGCCGAGGAGGCCCGCACGCTTTCCACCGGCAAACTTGACCGTCCGCTTAGCACCGAGGGCATGGATGAAGTGGGCGAGATGCGGCGTTCGTTCGAGCAGATGCGCGTGAGTTTGCAGGCACGCCTGAGCGAATTGAACCGCCTGCTGACAGCCAGTCAGGGTGTGGCTTCGTCGCTGCGGTTGGGTGAGGCGCTCGAACCCATTCTCAAAGCGGTGACCGATAGCGGCGCCGATTCGGCCCGCATCATGCTGGTGCGCGATATGATTCCCAGTCCGGTCGAGATCAATGTCCGTTTTGCGGGTGGACCTGAAAAGGACACCTACCTGCATCTGGACCAGCAACTGCTGGCGCTCACCGAACAACAGGAGCGGATCGTCATGGCGGTTCTCACGCGGACCCGCGGCCTGGATCTCGACCCGAACCTGCCCAACCCTGAATCCTTGATCGCGGTGGCATTGCGCCACGAGAACCGGCATTATGGCGTGTTGTGGGCGGGGTATAAGACCCAGCATGTCTTCAGCGAATCGGATATCCGTTTTGTCAGCACGCTGGCGAGTCAGGCGGCGCTGGCGGTGGCGAACATCCGCCTGTTCCTGACGGTCGAAGCGAGTCGCCGTCAGCTGGAAGCGATTCTTAACTCCACACCAGACCCGGTGTTGGTGACCGATGCGTCCAATCGTCTCATTCTGGCGAACCCGGCGGCGGGTCATGTCTTCGGTGTGACGATCCGGCGCGGGGAACGTCCTGATGTGGAGCGCACGATCCAGGTCAAGGCTTTGAACGAGTTGTTGTCATCATCCTCTGGTGAAAAGCGCTCAGCAGAGATCCACATGCCGGATGGCAAGACCTATATGGCTACAGCCTCGGCCATGCTGGCGGAGGGGCGCACAGTGGGGCGTGTGTGCATCCTGCGTGACGTGACCCAACTCAAAGAGATCGACACGTTGAAATCAGATTTTGTCTCGACCGTGAGTCATGACCTGCGTTCGCCATTGACCCTCATGCGTGGGTATGCCACCATGCTTGAGATGGCTGGCGAACTGAACGACCAGCAGAAGAGCTATATCAAGATGATCGTGCAGGGCGTGGATAACATGGCCAAGCTCGTCAATAACCTGCTGGACCTGGGTCGCATTGATTTTGGTGTGGGCTTGCAGGTGGATAGCATCCCCGTGCTGGACATTCTGGAGCGGGTGACCAGCGGCCTGCAATTGCAAGCCAAACAGAAACATATTTCGTTCGGTGTGGAGATCCCCAAGGATATGCCACATGCCATCGAAGCCGACCAGGCATTGTTGCATCAAGCGGTCTATAACCTGGTGGAGAATGCATTGAAGTACACACCCGAGAATGGACAGGTGACGATCCGCCTGCTCACCGCTCCCACCACGCTGACCTTTGCGATCCAGGATACGGGCATTGGCATCCCGGCCAGCGACCTGCCGCGCCTGTTCGAAAAGTTCTATCGTGGCACCAATCGGGAGGCGCTGGCGCAGCGTGGCACGGGG
>CAZJMZ010000041.1:0-8549 GCA_964547115.1 uncultured Anaerolinea sp.
GCCGCCGTATTTCTCACCCATCGGCGAAAGATGCAGGGGCAGGTAATGGAACACCGCATGGATGCCCTGGGCTTTCAAATGCGCGATCGCCGCCTGGCGTTTCTCAAGGCTGGGGAACAACAGATAGAACATGTGATACGACTGGTCACAATGCGCGGGGACGAACGGCATCTGCACATGATTCTCCTCCGCCCAGTCACCGAGTTCCTTGTAATAGGTTTCCCAGATCTCGCGGCGGCGGTTCTGAATGAACTCACGCTCCTCCAGTTGCGCCAGCAAAAAGCCCGCCAGCATATCCGAAGGCAGGTAACTCGAACCGACGTTGACCCAGGTATATTTATCCACCTGACCGCGGAAGAAGCGGCTGCGGTTCGTGCCTTTCTCGCGCAGGATCTCTGCGTCCTCGATATATTTCGGGTCGTTGATGAGCAATGCCCCGCCCTCGCCAGAGGTGAAGTTCTTGGTCTCATGAAAGCTCTGGGTGGCCATCACGCCAAACGTGCCAAGATATTTGCCCTTGTATTTCCCGAACAACCCGTGCGCATTGTCTTCGATGACCGGGATGTTATGGCGGTTCGCGATCTCCATGATCGCATCCATCTCGCAGGCCACGCCCGCATAGTGGACCACGACAATGGCGCGGGTGCGGGGCGTGATCAAAGCCTCCAGCCTGGATTCGTCCATATTCAGCGTATCAGGCCGAATGTCGGCAAAGACCGGTTTGGCGTTCCGCAAGACGAAGGCATTGATGGTCGAGACGAAGGTAAAGGACGGCACGATGACTTCGTCGCCTTCTTTCAAGTCCAGCAACAAAGCCGACATCTCCAAGGCATGCGTGCAGGAGGTGGTCAGCAGCACCTTGGGCACGCCTAGCGCCTGCTCGAGCAGGGTGTGGCTCTTTTTGGTGTAGTTCCCATCGCCAGAGATATGCCCCGCCTGCAAAGCAGCCTGCATGTATTCTGCCTCTTTGCCGACGGCCGTGGGTTTGTTGAATGGAATAGTCATCATGCCTCCTGAAATCAATTAACCATTGCGAACCAGGTCCAATAAATATTGTCCGTAGGCGTTCCCGGCAAACCCCTGCCCCAATTTCTCCAATTGCGCTTTGGTGATGTAGCCCGCGCGATAGGCGATCTCCTCGGGGCAGGCGATCATCAAACCCTGCCGTTCCTGGATCGCTTCGATAAAGGTCGCGGCCTGCAACAACGACTCATGCGTACCCGCATCCAGCCAGGCCACACCACGTCCAAAGATCTTCGATTTTAGTGTTCCAGCCTCAAGATACATCCGATTGAGGTCAGTGATTTCGATCTCACCGCGCGCCGAGGGTTTCACCTGTTCGGCATATTTCACCACTTGATTATCGTAAAAATACACACCCGGCACGGCATAATTGGATTTGGGCTGTTTGGGTTTCTCTTCGATGCTGATGACATTTTCATTGGCATCAAATTCGACAATACCATAGCGTTCCGGGTCATTTACGCGGTAACCAAAGATGATCGCGCCTTCGGTCAGTTTGGCACACTCTTTCATCAAGAGGCCCAACCCCTCGCCATGGAAAATGTTATCGCCCAGGATCAAACAAGCCGGGCTGTCGCCAAGAAACTCGCGCCCCACCAGGAACGCATCGGCCAACCCGCGCGGTTCGGCCTGCTCGGCATACGAGAACTGCAAACCCCATTGCGAACCGTCCTTCAACAATTCCCGGAAACCCGGCAACGCATCAGGCGTACTGATGACCAGGATCTCACGAATGCCCGCCAGCATCAACATCGATAGCGGGTAATAGATCATCGGCTTATCGTACACCGGCAACATTTGTTTGCTGATGGAAATTGTCAATGGATACAGGCGTGTGCCTTTGCCGCCCGCTAGAATAATGCCCTTCATTTGGACTCCTTTCCATCGCGCCATGCGTAGTTCTTGCTGATCCATTCGCCGAATGAGCCGCCGGACGCCTGGTCCACCCACTGCGGATTCGCCAAATACCAATCGATCGTGCGGCGGATGCCCGCCTCGAAACCCACTTCAGCCTGCCAGCCCAACTCGCGCCGGATCTTCGCTGAATCGATCGCATAACGCTGGTCATGGCCCGGCCGGTCGGTCACAAAGCGGATCAGGTCACGATAACTTTTCAAGCCCGTCTCACGCAATTGCGGAATTTCTTCCGGCGGGGCAACTTCATTCAGGATGTCGCAGATCTTGTGGACCAGATCGAGATTCTTCTGTTCGTTATTCCCGCCCACCACATACACTTCGCCAGGTGTGCCTTTTTCGAAGGCAACTTGAATTGCCTTGCAATGGTCTTCCACATACAGCCAATCGCGCACGTTCGAGCCATCGCCATACACAGGCAGGTTCTTGCCTGAAAGCGCGTTCATGATCATCAGGGGGATCAACTTCTCAGGGAACTGATACGGCCCATAATTATTGGAGCAATTGGTTATGACCGCAGGCAGGCCATATGTGTGATGAAAGGCGCGGACGAAGTGGTCGCTCGAAGCTTTGGACGCAGAGTAAGGCGAATTGGGCGCATAGGGCGTCTCTTCAGTGAACCAGCCATCGGGTCCGAGCGAGCCGAAGACTTCGTCGGTGGAGACATGCAAAAAGCGGAAGTCCTGTTTGCGGTCGGCGGGCAGGTTCGTCCAGTACATCCGCGCGGACTGCAGCATGGTGAACGTGCCGAGCACGTTCGTCTGCACGAAATCCTCGGCGCTGACGATGGAACGGTCCACATGCGACTCGGCCGCAAGATGGAACACCCCTGCAGGCTGGTACTGCGCAAACAATGAGTCCACCAGCGCGCGATCGGTGATGCTGCCCTGCACGAAGGTATAAGCGGGGTTACCCGCCAGGTCGCCCAGCGACAATGGATTGGCCGCATAGGTCAGCGCGTCCAAATTCACCACACGATACTGCCCGCTCTGCACCAGCAGGCGCACAAAGTTCGTGCCGATGAAGCCGCACCCGCCCGTAACGATAACTGTCTTTTGCTCGGTCATGTGTTTCCTTTCAAGTTCTGAGTCTATTCCCAGACGGTTAAAATTTTGATTCGGATACAGGCCTGTTCACCCACCCTTTGGGGGCAGGGACGCGACCACACGGATCAGCGTCACCGCGTTCTCTGCCGGATCGGCGCTGACGAATTTCGGCAGGGCCTGCGGCTGAATGCGTTCAAAGGCCTGCTCATCCCGTGCCAGGATTGTAATCTCAACTTGGCCGAAAAAGGCTTCGAACACGCGGCGGTAATCCCACAGGCGATAACGGTTGTGATGGCTGGAGGGGTTCAGCCAGCCATACCAGACCCGTTCTGAAAAGGTCAGCATCTCGAACGGATATTTGAAAAAGTGATCGCGCAGGTCCACAAAGTGGATGTGCAAACCATCGGACCTGGTCAAAGCGGCCAGGGCACTGGTAATGCCTTCCACATCATCCAGATGCTCATAGACCGAGTTGCTCACCACCAGGTCCACCGGCGCGAACTCGCGCTGTGCGGCGGCGGACTTGATGTCGCTATGCGAGAGAGTCATCCACTCTGCGCGCGGGCGCAGGCGGCCAGCTTGCAGGGTAAAGTAGGTTTGCTCATTGAGAAACAAGCGCTGATTGTGCGGCTCATCTGGCGGGGCAAATTTATCGCTCAAGACCACATGCGCAGCGCCGGCTTTCAAAAACCCCAGACCGATATCGAAGCGCCCTCCATAACCGAACACCAACACTCGTTGGCCCTTCAACGACAGGCCCCGCTCTGTCAGCACGTCCACATAGCGTTGCACGGCGGCTTGCGGGTCGCTGGTCTCCAGCCCCGGACGGATGATCCAACTGCGGAGCAACAAGGCTCGCACCAGTTTTTCAGGCAAAAAGTGACGGGCCAGGCGGGGCAGCAGATAAGATAAATTCAACATTTCACTGTGGCAGTTGCGCCGCACACGCCGATGTATCGGTCTGGCGCGGCACGAGGAGTTGCACTCTTACCTCTTTCAAGGTGTAGGCAGGCTCGTAGTAACACAGCATGGGCGCAGAGACCCACCGCACCCAGGCATTATTCTCTTCTCCAAACTGGGCCGGGTCGGTCTTGACGATATCATTCAACGGGTTGCTGACGATCAACGAAAAACGCTGTGCGGCCAGGTCGCGATAAAAACCGGCAAAGTATTCGGCGTCGGCGCTGAGAGACTTGTCAATCAACACCTTCTTGTCATACTCAGGCACCAACGGCACATTCGTCACAAAGCCAAAGGTCAGCAATTGGCGCTGGTCGGTGAACAGGATCTCACCCAATGGTGCGGCACGTTCCACCTCGGCGCGAATGCCGTTCAAGGCTTCGAGCGTATCCTCCGCCGAGGGCAGGGTATCGGGCAGAGGATTCGGCAACGGGTTGTCTGTAACATCTGCCAGCACAGCCACCGTCCGCGGATTGCCCTGGATCGCGAGGGGCTTGAGACTCAACAAAGGCCAATAGCCGGGAAGAAGCACCAGTGCGGCCACCAGCAAACGGGTCCAGAGCGAGGCGGTGTGAAGTCCCAGCAGCCACTCGCGCCCGCCGTGTCGCCAGGCAATGGCCGCGGTGAACAGCAGCCCGATGATGAACATATCCATGTTATGCAGGTCACCACCGCCGCCGATCTTGGTGCTCACGACCAGCCCCACCACCAGAAACGCCAGCAACGGGAAAACCAACGTCGCCTTCTGCCAGTTGCTCAAAGACCAGCGCCCGCTGCGGGCCAGTTGCATCAGCAGGAGCATCAATGGTCCCACCGCCAGCAACAAACCGATCAAGACTCCCTGACCATAGGTTTCATTTGGAAGCAGGCGGTACCACAGCAATCCTTGTGACACACTGGCAATGATCGTACCCTGGAGGCTGCCGCCCGCTTCCACCGCCCCCACACCTGTCTCGCTGAAGAAGGCACTGACCCACACTGCAACCTTGGGCAGCAGAACCTGAAAACCAAAACCGCCGATCAACCCCGCCGCACCAACGGCAATGGCACGCTTCCAAACGGCACGATCCACTTTTACAGCCCCGCCGAACTCCAACATCACCGCCCACATGGCAGGCGCAAAGACCCAGGTAAAGCGGCTGACCGTGGCAAAGAGACTCGCACCGGCCACCAAAATCATCGCCGCCCATAACGGACGACCCCAAGCCAGCGCCACAACGATGGCACTAATCAACAAGGGCGGATGGATCGGTCCCTGCACCACAAAGGTGAACGCCCAAAGCCCGGCCAGCAGCCATTGCCAGAACAGACCGCGCTCGCGAGTTTTGAAAACCAGCCAACCCAGCGCCAGATACGGCACAATATCCACCAGCGCCAGCCATAACCGCTCGCCCCAGATCGTCAGCCCCGGCAACAGGAACGGCAGCCCGCCGATGAATTGCCGCCCCGCATCGAGATAGACGGGAATGACGCGGTCCGCCGGATACTCATACAGCCGCCGCCCGAACATGATCGAATAATCCCACAACCGATTCCCTTCAGACCAACCCAACGAGAACGGGTAACTGGTGACCTGCCCCAACGGCGCAAAGAAGACCACCACGCCGGTCACCAACACGAGGGCCATCACCGTCGCCTGCCACCCAAGCGCAGAAGGTGACACACTGGTAAGCAACCATCCGACCAACGTCACCGCCCCCCATACGATCAGGATGCGCAAATATGGTCCATGCAGGATGTAACCCCAATCGGTGGATTGAAGGATCAAAACGGGAATCAACGTCATGCCCCCGATCAACAGCCAGCGTAAGCGACTCAACCGCGCGGCAAGCCGGCGGCTGGCTTCGCTCAAGCGCTTCAAACTTTCGGGAGACCATACGAACAGCCCCACCCCCAACAACCAAACGACACAGAACAGGGTAAATAGAAAAAAGGCCGCTCCCCACTTCGGAGAGAATTCACCCAGCCAAACACCCGTCCCCCAGGCGATGTTGTAGAACTCAACACAGGCGCCGGTCAACACCCAGGCAGCCAGAATAAGTAAAAGCGATTCGGCGAGTCGTTTCATCGGTCAGTGAGGAGATGTGCGCTCGGTCTTTTGCAAAAACAATGCGTACACCGGCAAGTATATCAGCGGAAGCAGGTTCAGCAGATAGAACAGGACCCGGCTCCCCACCAGCACGGGCGCCATGACCGCCTGTTCCACCCCCAGCACACCCCACAAATACAAAGCGCTGACATCCGAAACCCCCAACCCGCCAAAGATCTGGATCGGGAAATACGACAGCAATTGGAGCATCGTGCTGACATACGCGGCGCCCGCCGGTCTCACCGGAAAGGTGAAGACCTGGAACATGGAGTAATACCAGCCAACCGAAACCGCAAAATATACCAGTGAGAGAAGCATGACCCAGCCCAACCGTGACAACCACATCCCGGGTTCGGCATCTGCGAACGCCTGTAACAGTTCCAATCCTTTTTGCACAGGCCTGAAGCGGGTCAACTTCATACGGCCCAGCGCTCCTGCGAGCAGGTCAACAAACATACGGCGCAAGGTCACAGTGCAGGCAAAAGCCAGGAGCACGATCCCAATACCGGCTAACAGGCCCACTGTCAGAGAGCGGAGCGGCTGGAGCTGGTCGCCCAACAAAGCAGCAGATACGAGAAGCCCCACCCCCAGGGCGATCAGGTCACCCAGTTTGGTCAACAGAAAGAGCAGGAAGGCGCGGCTGACCCTGACGTCATACTCGGCCCGTAACAGGGTAAAGTAGGATAAAACCCCCGCACCGGTGGCGAAATAATTCCCGACCGCATTTTGCAAGACGGTCACATTAAGCACCTGCGGGTATCCCATGCGCCCTTGCAGCAGGAGATGATATTGCGCAGCCTTTAACAAGGTCAATGACAGGTAAAGTACAGCAGTTACCAGCAGCCACGGCGCAGAGATCCTCCCGGGCAGGCCTGAAAGCTGCCCGAGGTCGGTGCGCGAAAGGACAAAGCCCGCAAGCATCACTGCCAGCAGGATCTTCAGCATGTTCCAAATAATATTGTTCTTTTGAGAGGACATGAAAAACCGAACCGGCCTGCCCGCTGTGCTATCGCTGCGGCCTGCAAAGCACATAGTAGCGTTCGCCGCCCGGCGCGATATTGAGATAGAACAAGGCATACAGCAGGTTCGCGATCAATTTCTTGCGCGGGTTCACAGCGCCGCCGGAAGCCTGCGCCGGCAGACGATTGACCAACCGCCGGTGCAGGTTGTAAAAGGGAAAACCCCATTGCACGGCTCTGACGATCTCAAACCCCGCGCCCCGCAACTTGCCCTCCAGTTCGCGGCGCCCATACCCATGCACATGTCCCATGCGTTCCACCTCCACTTGAAACAGCGGACCCAGCGGCACCGACAATACCAGATGACCGGCGGTCATGGCCAGCATGTTCTTCAAAGCGGCTTCGTCGTCAGGGATATGTTCCAATACATCGATGCAAGTGATCAGGTCGAATTTTCCCCCCAAGGTTTCACGGCTCAGGTCCAGCACATGAAACTGCGCATTGGGCAGGCGCTGCCGGGCATATTCCAGCCCGTTTGGTGAATATTCCGAGCCGGTCAGCTGGGTGTGTGGATATTTCTGCTGGATCTGGCTCAACAAGACCCCGGTGCCACAACCGGCATCCAATACGGTCGTAAATGAAAGCCCCTCCAACAGGCGAAAAATAAAACGACGGGTATGTCGCGCAGAGGGCCCGTATACTTTCATATCGTCCCAGCCGCTATTCCAGGCTGAATCGTAAAACTCAGGGGTAAATGTCATGATCGCCTCATTAACTATTTTGCTTCCACAGCGCCAGCATGGCCAGCGCATAAATTCGTTTGCCGTGGTCGTTGCGGCCGGCGCGGTGTTCTTCGAGCAGGGAGGATAGCGTTTTCTTCTCGAACCACTCCGCGAGCGGACTCTCGCTCCCCAGCAACAACTCTTTCGCCCAGCCGTGCAGCGGTCCGCGGAACCAGGCGCCGAGCGGGATGCCAAAGCCTTGCTTGCGATGGTTGCGGACATTTTCAGGGAGGTAATCAGCGAAGGCTTTTTTCAGCAGATACTTCCCGCTTCGGCCTTTGACCTTGAACTGGTCCGGCACCCGAGCCGACCACTCCACTACTTTATGATCCAGAAATGGCGAGCGCGCTTCGATGGAGGCTGCCATCGCCATGCGGTCGGCTTTGACGAGCAGGTCGCCGGGGAGGTAGGTATGCAAATCGGTATAGAGGGTCTTATCGAGGTAGGAGCCTGCGGCAGAGTCGAATCTTTCAGCGAGCAGGGACTGGGCATTGTCGGCATTGAATTGAAAATCAGGTTTCCAGAGTTGTGCGCGTTGACGCGGAGAGAAGTACGAGCCCCAACGTAGGATGCTGGCACGCGCATCGATCTCTGGTAGTTGGTGCAGGCGCTTGAGTCCGTTGACGAGGCTTTGCCCCACGGGGCGGTCGGAGGCATCGGGGAGCATCCGCGCGATGGAGGGGATCAGGCCTCGGGTGAGGAAGCGAGGCGCTTTCAGGTAACGGTTGGCCAGCGGGTCGAGCCAGTAACGTTGATAGCCCGCGAAGTCTTCATC
>CAZJMZ010000041.1:8649-15467 GCA_964547115.1 uncultured Anaerolinea sp.
AGGCGCATCTTCACGGCTTCTTTGAGCAGGGCGCGCAGTTCTTCGATGAGCTCATCTTCGCTGGCGGTGTGTTTGGGCTGGTAGGAGAAGTCCCAATACTGTTCGAGTTTCACCGCGCCGTTCTGCCAGGTGAGGCGATGCGCGGGCGGCAGTTTGTGGATGCCCTGATAGACCGTGCGCGGGTCGGGGATGTATTGCAGGCTGAGGTAGAGATCAACTGCTTCAAGATCAACGGATGGCTTGTGCGGCAGGGCGGTAAGCAGGGCGCTGAGTTCTGAAGCAAAGTAGAGCGTGCCGTTCTGCACGGTGTAGTAGATGGGTTTCTTGCCCATACGGTCGCGGGCCAGAAAGAGCTTCTTCTTCTTTTTGTCCCAGATGGCAATGGCGGCCTGCCCGCGCAGATGATGCACGCAATCATCACCGTATTCTTCGTAGAGGTGCAGGATGCACTCGGTATCTGACTGAGTGCGGAATTCGTGCCCGCGCCGTACAAGATCGGTGTAGAGTTCGGGGTAGTTGTGCGATTCGCCGTTGAAGACGATCCACAGCGATTCGTCTTCATTGGGGATGGGCTGGTCGCCACCTGCCACATCAACAATGGCGAGCCGCCTCATCGCCAGGCCGACGCCGGGCTCAACATGGAAGCCGTCGCTATCGGGTCCGCGATGGAGGATGGCTTTGGTCATCGCTTCGAGCGTGCTACGCTCGGGGACTCGCGCGTCTGAATGGGATATTCCGCAAATACCACACATAAGATGATTTTACCCTTGCCCAGCCCTCTCTTTTGGGGAGAGGGAAATGCGTTCCAATAAGTGGGAATATTGTCCCGCGGCGCTTTGCCAACTGTAATATTCTTCCACGCGGCGGCGGGAGGCAACGCCCATGCGTTGGCGCAGAGAGGCGTCAGTCAACAGTTGTTTCAAGGCTGCGCACAGAGAGTCCACGCTTTCGCTGGGGAATAGCAGCCCGGTCTCGCCATCCATCACCAGTTCTTCGCTCCCGGCAATGCGCGAGGCAATGACAGGCAACCCGCTGGCCATGGCTTCGAGCACGGCGTTGGGCATGCCTTCGTGGCGCGAAGGGAAGAGGAACAAGTTGGCCTGCTGATAGTGTTGGATAAGTTGCTCGCGCGATTGCCAGCCGAGGAAGCGGATACGCTCCGCAATGCCGAGTTCCTGGGCCAGCCGTTTCAAAAACTCCAACTGCGGGCCGTCACCCGCGATGCGCCATTCCCAATCCAGGTCTTTCAAACCGACGAGGGCGCGCAGGGCGAGGTCGAGTCCTTTTTGGTGAACGATACGCCCGGCGGAAAAGAGACGCGCTGTGGCCTGGTTGCGGTCACCGGCGATATACAGGTCGAGGTCCACACCGTTGGGAATGACGGGGATCTCGAAGCGCGAGTCGAACTTCAATGCCAGGTCGCGCAGTCCGTTGCTGTTGGCGATGATGGCCGAGGCGCGCTTCCAGACGACGCGCAGCAATGGCGCCAGCAGGGTATGCTGCAACCTGAAATCATACGGGCGGAAGCCCGGCACGTCACCGCCGCGCAGGGAGACGATATAGGGCAGGCCATAAATCCATTTGAGAATTAGCGCCACCGCGCCGGAGGGCACGCCGAAAAAAGCCAGGGTGGCATCCGGCTTGAGTTGGCGAACCAGTTTCAGGCTTGAGAAAGAGGCGGAGAGGATGAAGAGCAATTGTTCCAGCGCACCGGAACGGTCCTGTCTGCGGCGCAAGGCCGGGATGCGGATGACGGTCAGGTTGCCTGACACTTCCTGGTGGGGCAGGTCGCCAAAATGCGCGGTAATAACTGTGACCGTATGCCCGAGCTGCGCGAGACAACGAGCCAGGTTGGCGCTGGCGTTGCCCGCGCCGCCGCCGATGGGAGGATATTCGCTGTTGAGGAGGAGGATATGCATCGCATCGCCCGGCCCGTTCCGCTACGGACAGGCTTCCGGTTTTGTTTTCGGTGTCAGGATCAAGGTGTTCGAAGATTCCAGAATCACGCGGCGCTCATAGTAGCACAGCAGGGGCCGCGAGATCGCATCGATCCACACATTGTTCTCTTCGGCAAACGGTTCATTCTCTTTTTTCACCACCCGCTGCTGGCGGGTCACGATCACCGCAAAGCGATGGCTGGCAAGGTCGGCATCGAAGCGCTCGAGATAAGCCCGGTTCCCAGACATGGCCATTTCCATCAACGTGACGATCTCATAGTCCGGAACCAATTGCACGCCGGTCACCATATCAAAGATCACCAGGTGCCGCTCACTGATGAAGAGCACCTCACCGCCCTGCGTCGCCGCCGGTTCCACAATGGCGCGCAATTGCGCCAGGTCTTTTTCGGCCTGCACACGATCATAAGCAAAATGCGGCTGCAAACTTTGGACGGCAAACACCACCGGCACGACCATGCCCAGGACGAGCACCCCCACGGGCACCTCCGCCCGGACCAACCCGCCCGCTTCTGACTCAGCCGCGGCCTGCTTCGCCAACAAAACGACCGCCACCACTGCGAGCAGCACCATGAAAGCGTCCATGTTGTGGATGTCGCCGCCGCCGCCGATCTTGGTGCTCACGACCAACCCGCCCGCGAACAACACCGCCAGCATCGCCCCCACCCCCAGCCAACGGATGACATGCCAGCGCTGCCACTGTCCGCGCAAGGCATGGAACATCAGCAGGCCCAATGGCAGGGATACGATCACAATGGCCGGCAACACCCCCAGCGGATACGTGACATTGGGCAGCAGGCGATCCCACAACAGGTCAGATGTGAAAGAAGAACCGAAGTCTTGCGCATTATCCGCGTTCCCTGACCAGATGATATACAACCCCTGACCCAACAAGGCTGCGCCGAGGCCGCTCACCGCCCAGAGCACCGGGCGCTTCAAATAGGCCCACAATTGATGATATGCCGACACCGGCTCCTCGAGCAGGTACAAGGCGATCGCCAGCATGGCCGGGACCGGGAACCAATTCACCCGGCTGATGCCCGCCCAGGCCGAGGCCAGCAGCACTCCCAACAAGGTGCGGTACGATGACCGGCGTGAATAACTCAACAGCACGATGATGACACACACCTGCAAGTGATAATAGACCGCGCCCTGCAAAAAGAACACAAAGCCCCAGGCGGTGACGAGCGCCAGGGTCAGCCCATCCGCAGGTCTCATCCGCCGGGCCAGCGACCAGGCCGAAAGGCCGGTCAGGCCGATCCACAATAGGGCCTGCCACAGGCGATGCGCTTCCAGCGAAAGGGAGGGAATCACAAACGGCAGGGATTGCAGCAGGTAGCGGCTGGGATGAAGCGTGGAGAGCGGCAGGTCGAGGCCGTAAAGGGAATTGCTGAACGGCAGAGAGGCGTAGTAGAAGCGGCTGGTCTCTGAATATTCCAGCGTGAACGGGAAATCGGTCACATCGCCGAGAATGCCCCACACACGAAAAGCCACGCCCTGCACGGCCAACAACAACAGGAATGCCGCAGGCAGGGAAAGTCTTGAGGAAACTTTCAGGGCCAGCGCCGAGGCCAACGCCAGCCATAGGAAGATCCACAGACCGGGGAACAATTGCGGCAGGATCTCACCGAACAGGCTGAAACGGACCAGCCAAAACACAACCGGGCCGCCGAGGGCGACCAGCCAGCCAGCCAGCCGCGCAATCCCTGAAAAGGATAAAGACTCCAACTGCGAAAGTACACGGTCGAACCAACCGCGCGTTAACCCAACCATCACGACCAGGCCCGCGCAGACATTGACGATCTGCGCCAGCAATATCAGAGTCCATTTGGAGCGCCAGGGGGCGATATCCTCCGCAGCCAGTTGCGGCACCGCTTGATAGAGCGCCAGCACACTGACCGGGATGGTCAACGCCAAAAAGGTGAGCCAGAACGCGCGTGAAGAATTCCGAGCAATGGGCATGATGGTCACTCGTTGAAAAGTTCAGAGACCGAAGGCGTGTCCTTTTGCGCCGCCATCGCAGCCAGGATGGACGGCATGAAGGCCGCGCCCGGCAGGCTGGCCAGCACAAAATACACCCGGATCAACACGGCCACAGTCAGGCTCAGGGCGGGGGTCAGCCCGGCTACGTTCGTCATCAGGAAGGTGAACGACAATTCCTGCAAGCCGTAGCCGTTGATCGAGATGGGGATCTGTGTGACGAAGTACGTGAGGCTCCACAAACCTGCGATCATCCAGAATGAGACCTGGGGTCCCAGGTCATCGACGAAGATGTAGATGGCACCGAACAGACACAGCATGTGCAGCCAGGTACAGGCCAGGGAGGCGAGCAAGGCCCCGGGTTGTTTGAGCCAGATCGAAAAGGTGGACAAGATGCGTTTGGCAAAGTCCAGGGGTTTGTGTAGAAAGCCCATGAGCGAGACCGTCGCTGCGCCGGGTTGGATCAGGCTCCACGAGTAGACCAGTCCCACAGGGACGGTCATGGCCATGCCAGCCATGCCGATCAAGCGGTCGGCGGCAATGGACGCGATGCAAACGGCACGGTCGAAGCCCATCTGCATGGCCCCGCCCAGCCGCACCACATCCCCGCCGATGGTGGTCGGCAAAAAATTCGAGGCGAACAGGCCGGTGAGGGTGAGGCCGAGACTGTCTTTGAACGGAATCCTGACCCCGCCTGAACGCAGCAAGACATGCCAGCGCCACGCCACCGCCACACGCGAGATGATGAACAACAGCGCCACCCACACCAGGTCGAGCGCCTTGATCTGGCGCATGGCAGCCAGGTTCTCCTCCCAGCCGCCCTCGCGGAGTAAAAAGAACAACAGGCCGATGGCCAGCAGAGTGCCCAGCCATTGAATGACACGGCGCGGATTTTTCAATTGTAACGACATGGGTTCGTTATTTCCCGGGCAGGTTCAGCACGGTCCGCACGGTGTACGTGGGCTTGCTTTGCGACTCGTGATAGGTGCGCGCTAATAATTCTGCGATCAACCCCATCAGAATGGATTGGAAGCCGATGATGACGAACATCACCCCCACCAGCAGGAGCGGCGAGGTGGCAGCGGGCACGCCGAAGAAGTTCCGGCGGATAAACAGGTAAAAGAGATCGAGCAGGCCCACCAGCATGATGAGCACCCCCGAGCCGCCGAACAAGCGCATGGGCTTGTGTGAATAATCGAGCAGGAATTTTACGGTCAACAGGTCGAGCACGACCTTCACGGTCCGTTCCAGGCCGTATTTGGCCACACCAAATTTACGCGAGTGATGGCGGACGGGGAGTTCGGTGATCTTTGCCCCCACCGAATGGGCGAACACCGGGATGAAGCGGTGCATTTCGCCGTAGAGCCGAAACCCTTCGAGCGCTGCGCGGCGATAGGCCTTGAGCGTGCAGCCGAAATCGTGCAGGTGTACGCCGGTGACCCACGAGATCAGTCCGTTCGCCAGATTGGAAGGCAGGGTGCGGGTGAGGCGGTTATCTTTGCGGTCCTTGCGCCAGCCGCTGACGAGGTCGTAGCCTTCGTCGAGTTTGGCGAGCAGCATGGGGATATCGGCCGGGTCGTTCTGCAGGTCGGCATCGAGGAGCACGATCGTATCGCCCGTGGAGTAATCCACCCCGGCTGAGATGGCGGCCGTCTGGCCGAAGTTGCGGCGGAAGGCCACCACGCGCACATGTTCGGGGTCACGGGCCGCAAGCGTTTCGAGCACGTTCACACTGCCGTCGCGGCTGCCATCGTCCACAAATACGACCTCCCATGAGCGGGCGAGCGGATTCAAAGCCTGTTGAACGGCATCGAACAACAAGGGCAGGTTTTGCTCCTCGTTATAGACAGGGATGACAAGCGAGAGGTCGGTCATGTGTTATTTCTTCAGGCGGGCGAGGTCTGAATCCACCATCATGGTGACCAGTTCTTTGAAGCTGACGGCCGGCTCCCAGCCGAGCACCGAGCGCGCCTTCGAGGGGTCTGAGATCAGCAGGTCCACTTCGGCGGGGCGGTAGAAGCGCTCGTCCTGGATCACGAAGTCCTTGTAGTCCAGGCCCACATGCCCGAAGGCGATCTCGCAGAACTCGCGCACCGAATGGGTCTCGCCCATGCCGATCACAAAACTATCGGGGGTGTCCTGCTGCAACATGCGCCACATGGCTTCCACATAATCCCCGGCAAAGCCCCAGTCGCGTTGCGCTTCGAGATTGCCCAGGCGCAACTCTTTGGCCATGCCCAATTTGATCTTCGCCGCGCCGTCTGAGATCTTGCGGGTCACAAATTCCAACCCGCGGCGCGGACTTTCATGATTGAACAAAATGCCCGAAGCCGCGAACATATCGAACGACTCGCGGTAATTGACCGTGATCCAGTGGCCATACACCTTGGCCACCCCATACGGGCTGCGCGGATAGAACGGCGTATCTTCCTTTTGCGGCACTTCCTGCACCTTGCCGAACATCTCGCTCGAGGAGGCCTGATAAAAACGGATCTTCGGGTTCACGAAGCGAATGGCTTCGAGGATGCGCGTGACGCCCAGCGCGGTGATATCGCCGGTCAGGGCGGGCTGGTTCCATGAGGTGGGCACGAACGATTGCGCCGCCAGGTTATACACCTCGGTCGGTTCGTATTCTTCGAGCAGCGACAATAACGACCCCTGGTCGTGCAGGTCGCCTTGCACCACGGTGATCTGATCGAGCAGGTGCTCGATGCGTTCGTTCGTCACAGTGCTCGAACGGCGCGCCACCCCCACCACGCGATAGCCCTTCGAAAGCAGCAACTCGGCCAGGTACGAACCATCCTGCCCGGTGATGCCGGTAATTAAAGCAGTAGGCATGTAAACTCCTCAATCCAAAATTCAGTCACTGAATTATAACGCACA
>CAZJMZ010000041.1:15567-17016 GCA_964547115.1 uncultured Anaerolinea sp.
ACAAAGGGCAGGCGCAGCCATTGCGGCATTTCGTCGAAGAGTTTTTGCACCCAGCCTGAGTCGCGTTCGATGCCGTAGGCGTTCCACTGCACGGCCAGCCGCAACCAATCGTTGACCACGCTCAACGGCGAGGAGGTGTTGAACTCGCCCGAACGGTTCAGCGAAGCGGAGAGGAAGAACAACCCGGCAAAGAAGACCGCGGCAAAGGCCAGCATGGTCTTCCATGAGATGCTGCGCTGTTCATTGGCAAAGAACAGCCATCCGGCGAAAAGGATGAGGTGCGCGATGGCAACCGCCGGTGAGACCAGCAACATGCCAAGTAGACCGAGGGCAAGCCAGATCCACGCCACGCTTCGACTGCGTTCGACTGTCGTCTCACTCCGCTCAGCGCGAGAGAGCCATACTACAAACCCATACAACGTCAGGGCGCTGAAGGTGAGCAGGTATGGCTCACGCATGATGGAGGCGCCGAGCAGGATACTTTCAGGGTAGAGGGCAAAGACCCATGCTGCCACCCAGGCCACCGGTTCGCCAAAGGCCTGCCGCGCCGCACGCCACAGGAACGGGACTCCCAGCGCGGCGACGATGGCCGAAAGCAGGATCAGTAACAAGGGCCGGTGGGCATCGGGTGAAAGATAGCGATACACCAACGCGCTGAAGGCCAGCAGGCCGCCGTATTGGTCGTAGGCAAATTTCTGGCTGAAGGCGTTGAGGATGGGCGCATCGGAGGCGGCGAGGTCCCAGGCTTCGTCGTCACGGCGATGGGCATCGGTGAAGACGAAACCGGCTTTGTCATCGGCATCGGTGTGACCGTAGATGGGCAGCAGCACATGGATGGCGACGCCCGCGAGCAGGCGCAGGGCAAAGGCGACGGCCAGCAAGCGGACGAGGTGTTTGCCCCCGTCTGCCGCGCGCAGGGACAGGGTGAAGAGGCTGAAGGCCAGCAGGAGGAGGAAAGCGGTCGCGGCGAACGCCGTCAGCCAGGCGCCCGGTTGCAAGGAGGCAAGGGCAGCCCCAAGGGCGAGCGAGGCGGGCATCATCCAGAGGAGATCTTGTGCGGTGAGTTTCATGCGAAGGCGATTCTACACTACTTGCGGAGGGATATAATCCAGGTAGACGGTTTTTTCGAGCGGTTCGTTCTCACGGAGGTGACATGTCCCCGGTAAAAATGGAAAAACTCGAGGCGGGCGTCCGCCTGGTGATGCAGTTCAATGAGGCCTTCAACCGCCACGATGTGGAGGGGATGATGCGTTTGATGAGCGATGATTGCGTGTTCGAGAATACCGCGCCCGCGCCGGATGGCACGCGTTATGCCGGCAAGGCGGCGGTGACGGCGTTCTGGGAGGCGTTCTTCCGCGAGGCGCCGCGGGCACACATCGAGATCGAGGAACTGTTTGGGCTGGGCTTGCACTGTGTGATGCGCTGGACCTACTCGTGGGGCGACGGCCA
>CAZJMZ010000042.1:0-16819 GCA_964547115.1 uncultured Anaerolinea sp.
CGCGCGTGTATTTCACGTATGACCATGCCCTGTTCTTCCTCAGCGATGCACTGGCCCTGATGGCGGTCTTAACATGGGCCGCACTGCGTCTGGCGGGAAGGCTGCCCTCTCTGCCCTCAAAGCGCACAGTGACCGCGCTGACAGTGTTGTGTCTGCTGACCACAGTGAGCGTGCTCTGGTCACCAGATTGGCGCACTTCGCTATACATCGCTTTGCACTGGTGGCTGGTGTTCTGTTTCGTTCTGTCTTTGCGCGAGATGTTTGCAACCGACAACATCCTCCGTGTGGGTTTGTGCGCCGCGCTGACAGTCCAGATCGCGGCAGGCCTGATTGGCTTTGCACTGCAATCCACGGCCTTCCTCACCCCGTTGCACATGGAGTGGCCTGGCGTTCTCGAACCTGCCATGCGCGGCGCATCGGTGGTGCAACTGGCTGAAGGGGCACGGATCTTGCGCGCCTACGGCACTCTTCCGCATCCCAACCTGCTGGGTGGCTTGCTGTTGGTCGCGTTGGCCGGGCCGATCGGTCTCTTTTCGCTGCGTGAGCACCGAAACTATGCGGCGTTGTTGCTGTTGAGTTTTGGCACCCTGCTCCTTGTGCTGACCTTTTCCCGTTCGGCGTGGCTGGGATTGTTGGGGATGCTGGCCGTGTTGTTGCTCAAATCAGGCAGGCGCTTCGCGCTCCCAGCCGCAGTGTGCGCACTGACCTTTGCCCTGGCCGTATACCCCCTGCGTGAACTGGTCTTCACCCGCCTTGGAGCAGCGCCGGTGGCCACCGAGCAATTCGCACTCACCGGCCGCGCCTGGCTCACCAACGCCGCAGTGCAACTGCTCCGCGAACAACCGCTGACCGGTACCGGCGTGGGTGCGTTCATCATTACGCTTGCCGAACGCGCAGGCCCAGGCTACCTGATCGAGCCAGTCCATAACGTGTTGCTCCTGACTGCCACGGAACTGGGATTGCCCGGTGCAGCGCTCGTGCTCGTACTGGCGAGCTTGATAGCCGCGCGCATCGTTCGGGCGCGTTCCCTGCCCGCCATATTGGCTGGCGCAACCCTCACCGGGCTGGGGCTGGTCAGCCTGTTCGATCATTACTTGTGGAGCGTGGCGCCGGGACGGATGTTGCTCGGGCTCGCTCTCGGTCTCTTTTTGGCGGCTGACCATGACGCGTGAGATCGTTGTCAATGGCAGGTTTCTGTCCCGGCCCATCACCGGGGTGGAGCGGTATGGGCGTGAGATCCTGCCACTGTTCAGGGGCAGGCCCCGGGTGGAAATGACGCGCCTGAACGGGCTGGCCGGTCACGTCTGGGAGCAGGTGCGACTCCCCGCGAAGTTAAAGTCCAATTCGGTCATCTGGTCGCCTGCCAACGCCGGGCCCCTGTTCGTGCGCAACCAGGCCGTGACCATTCACGACCTGAGCCCATTGGAACACCCGGAGTGGTTCGCGCGCGGTTTCGCAGCGTGGTATCGGTTATTCCTGCCGTTACTGGCCCGCCGGGCACGCGTGCTGTTTGCGCCGTCGGTCCATGTGCAGCGCAAGCTCATGGCACGCTTCGGCGTGAAGCAGGTGCTGGTGACTCCCAACGGCGTGGATGCAGGGCGTTTTCATCCGGGCGCAACCCAGGAGACATATGCGTTCCCTCAGAAATATATTTTGTTCGTCGGCTCATTGCAGCCGCGCAAGAATCTGGTGGGGTTGCTCGCCGCCTGGCAAACGCTCAAGACCGAATTCAAAGACCTGTGGCTGATGGTGGCGGGCGGCACCAGTGACGTGTTTCGCGGTGTGAGATTTCTGGCTGATGAGCGCATCCGCTTTTTGAACTATGTGACAGAGGCCGACCTGCCGGGGTTGTATGCACAGGCCGAGGCGCTGGTGTTGCCATCGTTCGATGAGGGTTTTGGTCTGCCCGCTTTGGAAGCGATGGCCTGCGGTACACCGGTGATCGTCTCGAACGGCGGCGCGTTGCCAGAGACCGCGGGAGATGCGGCCTTGATTTTTGACCTTGCCAAACCTCATGACCTGACCAACCAACTACGGCTGTGCCTGAGCGAGGCCGCCCTGCGCCGATCTTTGCGCGAAAAGGGTTTGGCCCGTGCCGGTCAATTCACATGGCAGGCCTCCGCCGACCTGATCTGGGATACGCTGCATGCGCTCTAACCCCCGGACTGCTTTTGTGCTCGACGCTCTTCCGGCGCTGGGCGGCGGCGAGAAAGTGGTGTTCGCCGCACTGGAGGCCGTGCCTGATGCGGAAATCTTCACTCTCATCTACAATCGCCCGATCTTCGCGCACACGCCACTGGCAGGCCGCCACGTACACACCTCTCCGCTGAATCGCCTGCCGCTGGCGCATTCGCAGCATCGCTGGCTGTTGCCGCTCATGCCGCTGGCGATCGAACATCTCGACCTCTCTGCCTATGACCGCGTGGTGAGTTTTAGTTACGCCGTAGCACATGGCGCGCATGCACGCCATGACGCCACGCACCTGGCCTACACATACACGCCCATGCGCTACGCCTGGCGCGACCTGAACATCAACGGGACTCACACGCGCAAACCTCCCCTGCTGGATTGGTTGATGCGTTCCTTCAAGCAATGGGATCTCAAAGCCGCTGCGCGCGTCCATCGGTTTGCCGCCATCTCCCAGGCCGTATCCCAACGAATTGCCTCTGCCTACCACCGCACGGCCACGGTCATCCATCCGCCCGTCGAAGTGGAGCGCTTCGCCCCGGCCGCCGCCCGCGACGACTACTACCTCACCGTCACGCGCCTCGTCCCCCACAAACGTGTGGATCTGCTGGTGCAGGCCTGCACTCAACTCGGCCTGCGCTTGCTGGTGGTTGGTGATGGGCCCGAGCTACGCCACTTGCAACAACTGGCGGGACCCACGATCCAATTCACCGGCTTTGTCCCCGACCCCGCCGTGGCAGACCTGCTCAGCCGTGCCCGAGGCTTTCTCTGCGCCACCGAAGAAGATTTTGGCATCGCCATCGTTGAGGCGCAAGCGGCTGGGTGTCCCGTCCTGGCGTATGGCCGGGGCGGCGCACTGGAAACCGTGCAGGCAGGCGTGACCGGGAATTTCTTCAGCGAACAAAGCGTGGAATGTCTCGTCGAGGCGCTGCAACGCTTCGAGCGGACGCATGCCAGCTTCCAGACCGGCGCGATGGTGCAACAGGCGCAACGCTACAACACAGAACGGTTCAAGCGGGAGTTTCTTGAGTTCGTCGCTAATGAATAACAATGAGTGGGGGATAAAAAAATCACCGCCTTCGGGTTAGGCGGTGAACTTACTGAAACTGTCGGGGTGCCGAGATTCGAACTCGGGACCTCACGGACCCGAACCGTGCGCTCTACCGGGCTGAGCCACACCCCGAAAGTACGTTCCTTTGGGGAAAGCGTGCGAATTATACCACCCGCTTTTGTTTTGGCAAGTTATGGATTGATCAAAATCTTTTGGGTGTACACATAGTACATGCCGGGCATCCGGTCGTCGCTTTGGCGGATGACGAGGCGGGCCTCGGTGGGTTCAGTGACCTTATACGGCACAGAGGTGGAGAAAAGTTGCGGGTCGATGGTGCTGACGTTGAGGATGCGCACCCCCAACACTTTGCCGTTCGGGTCCACCAGTTCGACATAGACTGGCTGCAAATTGACCGGCCACAGATCGCCGTCCACTTTGACGGTGCCGCCAAAGACGATGGCCTCCGGAGCGGGGTTGAAGATCGCCACGGGCTCGGAGGGATTTCCAGCCGGGTAGATCTCGCTTTCACCAGTGGATAGCAGCAAAATACGGACCGAGTTCAGCGCCGAAATACGACCTTCCTTGTCGATGGTGCTGACGGTGATGCGCCCCAATTCCGCGGTGGTGCGGATCTCGAAGGGAATCTTGATCGAGAAGAAGGCGCCGGTGCTGGTGGTGGGCAGGCTGCGGAGTTCGCGCGCCAGCAGGCGGCCATCTTCGCCGTACAATTCGACCTGGGCCTTTTCTTTTTCATTGGTCAAGATCACATTGGCACGAAACTGGATGGGCGATGTGACCTTGGACATGGGCCCCGGCATGATGAATTGCACCTTGCCGATCTCATGGCCGGGAAAGGCAGTGGGCGTCCAGGTGATGGCCGGCGTGACGGTGATGGTGGGTTGAGGCGTGAAGGTGGCCGTAGCAGTGGGGATCAGTGCGGCGGTGTTGGTGGCGGCCAGGTTGGCGGCTTCAGCAGTGAGGGCAATTACGGTTGGCAGGTATTCGGGAGGATAGGGCGTCGGGATGGGAGTCTGGTTGGGGGCGGCGCAGCCAGCTATCAGTCCGAAGAGAGAGGCGAGAATGATCCAAAGTCGTTTCATGGGGTGCAGTTGTCAACAAGTCCAATGACGCGTCTGCCATTGGACTTGTTGAAGTAAGCTATTCGGGCTGCGCTCAGGGTTAGTTGACTTTCCAGCGCAGGGGCTGTCCGGCGAGGGCCGCAAGCACTTCGGCAGCGATATCTTCAGAGGCGCGGGTTTGCGCTTCAACGGTTTGCGCGCCGACATGCGGTGTACCGATCACGCGAGGGTGTGAGACCAGGTCGGTCTGGCCGGGCGGCTCGGTGGTGAACACATCGAGACCTGCGCCAGCGACTTTACCGCTGTTGAGCGCGGCCAATAGCGCGGCTTCGTCAATAATGCCACCGCGTGCCGCACACACGAGCCGCACGCCATCTTTCATTTGAGAGAAGGCTTGCGCGCCAAGCATGTCGCGGGTTTGGACGGTAAGCGGCAGGTGCAGGGAGATGAAATCGGCCCCCGCACACAGATCTTGCAGGGAGACCGGCTCTGCGCCACGCTTTTGAATATCTTCGGCAGAAATGAGCGGGTCGTAGGCGATGACGTTCATGCCAAAGGCGGCAGCACGTTTGCCAACTTCCATACCGATGCGACCATAGCCGATGACGCCGAGCGTCTTACCGTTCAATTCGACACCTTCGAGTTCCTTTTTGAGCCATTTGCCTTGTTTCATCCCGGCATCGGCACGGGGGATCTCGCGGGCCAAGGCCAGCAACAGGCCGAAGGTCAACTCGGCGACCGCCAGCGTGGTGGATTGCGGCGCATTGACGACAGTCACGTTATGCTGTTTGGCCGCTTCAAGATCGATGTTGTCCACGCCGACCCCGGCCCGCCCGACTACTTTCAGTTTGGGAGCGGCCTGGAAAACAGCGGTGGTCACCTTCGTCCGGCCCCGAACAATGAGCGCTTCATATTCAGGAATGACCTTCAAGAGTTCTTCGGCAGAGATATTGTTGCGGTCATCCACCTCAGCGGCGGCGCGCAAAATGGACTGGCCACTTGCATCCAGCCCATCTGTGATGAGAATTTTGTAGTTTGTCATAGGCCTTATTGTACTTTGGGAGTCCCATTCATGCGAAGGCCCCGAATGGATAGCTTTTGAAACCCTCACTCATCCTGCTCTAAAGTCTCGGGAGCTCTCAGCTTTTATAATCTTTACGCTTTCACATTTTCTCCTTAGGAGGTATTTAATCCATGACAGTTTCCAAGACCCTTCGATCGATCTTGCTTGCGCTGGGGCTGAGCCTGATACCCACAGTTGCGTACGCCCATGACGGCAGCCAGGTGCCGTTCGGTGGTTTTCTGGCAGGGTTGGTCCACCCGGTGCTGGGATACGACCACTTGCTGGCGATGCTGAGCGTGGGCATTCTGAGCGCCCAGATCGGCGGACGTGCCATTTGGACCGTGCCTGCCACGTTCGTCAGTGTGATGGCGGTGGGCGGGTTGCTCGGGTACATCAACATCGGCCTGACCGCCACCGAGTTGGGTATCGCCGCCTCGCTCATTTTACTGGGGCTGATCATCGCGGCTGAACAGAAACTGCCGGTGAGGCTGGCCATGCTGGGTGTGGGTTTCTTTGCCATCTTCCACGGCTATGCCCACGGATCAGAAATTCCCACTACGAGCGAACCGGTGCTCTACGCCCTGGGCTTTCTGACCGGCACCGCGCTGATTCACATTGCCGGGGTGGTGATCGGGGATATCGCCAAGCATTACCAACGCGGTCGGATCATGCTCCGCGTGGGCGGTGCACTGATCGCTGTCACCGGTGTACTGTTCATTGCTGGTGTTTTATAGGTTCCAACCAACAAGTCATTCACTCAAAAAAGGTTTCGCAGAAAATGAAAAACAAAGTTCTTGCCTGGGAGATCGGCAGTTACGTCTTTATTGGTTTGGTGGGGGCAGCCCTGCACTTCACTTTTGAATTGAGCAACTTCTCGAGTAACGTGGTGGCGTACTTCTCCGCCGTGAACGAAAGCACCTGGGAGCACCTCAAGATGGTATTCTTCCCCGGATTGGTGTTCGCGCTGGTGCAATATACCTATGTGCGGGATCAGGTCAACAACTATATCGTCGCCAAGGTCGCCAGCCTGTTCATCATGCCGCTGGTCATCACCGTCGGCTGGTATATCTACGCCCCGATCGTTGGCCGAAGTATTTACCGCATCGACCTGTTGTTGTTCTATGTAGCAGTACTGGCCGGGCAGATCGCCAGCTACAAACTGCTCACCCGTCCGCCGCTTGAAAAGAAGTACACCCAATATGCCATTGGCTTGTTCCTGGTCATGTTCGTAGCCTTCTCCACATTTACCTTCTTTCCACCGCGCATCTTCCTCTTTGAACATCTCGATTTGAAGAACACTGGGTTATACGGCATCCTGCCGCTTGACCAAAACATCCGCTACTTCACCACCCCACCCCAATAGACAGCATGGACCATCCACACATCGCCGATATTCACGAAACCCGCCACCTGGAAAGTTTCGGCAAAAAAGGAGGCGGCCTGCATTGGTTGAGCCGGCACCGCCTGGCCATTCCACATACACTGGTGCTGACCCATACCGGAGCACAACAGTTCAGCGCTGACCCAGCCTCGGTGATGCAAGCCCTTGCCCCGCGCATCGACCCGCACAAGGATTACGCCGTACGCTCCTCTGCCAATCTTGAGGATGACAAAGACAGTTCCTTTGCTGGGCAATTCACCTCACATACCAACGTGCGCGGATTGGAAACGCTTCAGGCTTCCATTGAGGCTGTGCTCGCGTCGGGGCGTTCCGAGTCGCTCAAGCCGTATCTGCAAAAACTCGGCGAACGCGGACGCCAGTTGCAAATGGCGGTGCTCATTCAAGAGATGGTCAAACCAGTCATTTCAGGCGTGGCCTTCAGCAAGAATCCCACCACCGGGCTGGACGAGGTCGTCATCGAAAGCGTGCACGGGCTCGGGGAAGCCCTAATGCAGGAGGGTATCACTCCCGAACGCTGGATCTATCGCTGGGGTCAGTTCACCTCCCGATCAGACCGTGACAAGGACTTTGAGCCGGTCATCCGCCAGATCGCCGAGGAGACCCGGCGTATTGCCAAACTCTACGCCGCACCCGTGGACCTGGAATGGGCTTACGACGGTCACAAAGTGTACTGGCTGCAGATCCGCCCCATCACCACCTTGACCAATGTCCCGTTGTATTCCAACCGCATCTCGCGCGAAGTGTTACCCGGCATCATCAAACCGCTCATTGCATCCATCAACATCCCGCTGGTCAACACAGCCTGGATTCGCCTGTTCGACTCTTTGATGGGCCCGACGAATCTTAAACCCGAAGACCTGACACGCATCTTCCACTACCGCGCCTATTTCAACATGGGCGCCATCGGCACCATCTTCGAGATCCTGGGCTTCCCGCGCGAATCGCTGGAGATCCTGCTGGGCTTTCAGGTGAAAGGCGGGCGGCCCAAACCGTCCCTGCAAACCTTCCGGCACATCCCGCGCATCGTCCGTTTTGCTGCGCAAGCCTGGAGCTACGATAAACGCGTGGCAACAGAATTAGCCGGTTATGAAAGTGCGATTCGCGAGTTCCAAAAAGAAGAGGTAGGCCATCTCAGCGAGCAGGAACTCAGCGAACGCATCGAGCGCCTGTTCCGGTTCAACGTCCTCGTGGCGTATCAGAATATCGTCATCCCGATCCTGATGGGCGTCTACAACGCCATGCTCAAGGGCCGCCTGAAAAAATTGGGCGTGGACTTTGTCAATTTCGATGTGATGGCCGGGCTGGCAGAGATGCAACAGTACGACCCGAATTTCCATCTCGACCGCTTGAAAGAGACCATCGAGAACTTGCCGGAGGAGGAGCAAACCACGCTCCGCACGGCTTCATTCGCAGCGCTGGCAGCCGACCCGCGCTTTGCAGCCTTCACACAGCAGGTGCGTCAGTTCATCGCGCAGTTCGGGCACCTGAGTGATAGCGGCAACGACTTTTCGCGCACGCCCTGGCGCGAAGACCCCGGGCATGTGGTGCAAATGGCGCTCAACCACGCGGCCAGCGGGCGCAACAACCAAAAGGTCACTTGGGAAACTCTGCCCGCATCCGGCTTCACAAAATTGCGTATGCGCTCCATCTACACTCGCGCGCGCAACTTTCGCTTGAAGCGCGAACAGGTCAGTTCGATGTACACAGCTTCGTACGGCTGGTTTCGGGTCTACTTCACGGCGCTCGCCCACCGGCTGATCGCCCGCGGACTCTTGCAGCAGCCCGATGATATTTATCATCTCTCCTGGCAGGAGGTGCAAGCCCTGTTACAAACCCCGGCCCGGGCCGAGGAACTGCAAGCCGCCATCCGCACCCGGCGCGCGGAGATCGAAAAGAGCCGTGATATCGCTCTGCCAGAGATCATCTACGGCAACACCCCGCCACCGCTTTCGCTGATGCGCCCCAATGCTCAAAAGTTGACGGGCATCCCCACCTCCTCAGGCTATTTTCAAGGGCCGCTCAAAGTGGTGCGCTCAACAGAGGACTTCCACAAGGTGCAACCCGGCGATGTCATCGCCATCCCCTACTCGGATGTGGCGTGGACGCCGCTGTTCGCTCGTGCAGGCGCGGTGGTGGCCGAGGCCGGGGGCATTCTCTCGCACAGCTCCATTGTGGCGCGCGAATATGGCATTCCGTGCGTGGTCTCGGTGAACAACGCCTGCAACCTGCCGGAAAATGTCGAAGTCATCGTAGATGGCTATCAAGGCGCAGTACAGATCGTGCAGTAAATGGACAGCGTGGATACACTCACGACCATTTTCATCGCCCTCGCCGGGTACCTGATCGGCGCGGTCTCGTTCGCGCGGGTTGTGGCTCGCGCTGTGGATCCAGCCGTCAGTCTGGATGAGGCCCGGCGACACAAAGCAGAAACAGGGGAGGAAGGAACCGTGAGCGGCATCGGTGCATCCACCGCTTCGATGGTGTTGGGCAAAAAGTACGGCGGTCTCGTTGCATTGCTCGATATGCTCAAAACATTTCTACCCACGCTGGCTCTGCGGTTCCTCTTCCCTGAACAGCCTTATCATCTGCTCTTCAGTGTGCTCGCGATCACCGGTCACATCTACCCCATCTACCATCGCTTCAACGGCGGGCGCGGCCTCTCACCCATGCTCGGCAGCCTGCTGGCCATCGAGCCCATCGGCATGGTCGTCTCGATGCTGGCCGGCATCCTGGTGGCGATCCTCATCAACCAGCCGCAAGCCTCGCTCATCTTCTGGTTCCCGTTCCTCACCCTATGGTCATGGCTCATTCGCAACGATCTACCCACCGCCATCTTTTCGATCACCCTGCTGGTTTTGTTCCTCCTTGCCGAGATCCCCGAAATGCGGCTGGCGCTGCAATATCAAAAACAGGGCCGCATGGATGAATACAACCGGATGATCCTCAACTCCGCGCCGCAGACGCGCATGATGAAACGCCTCGCCGAAAAGGTGCGCTTTTGGGATAAAAAGAAAACCGCTTCATCGGATAAATGAAACGGCTCTCTCTTCGGGATGGCTGATACGGGTATCCTGAATCCGCCACCCCATAGACAATGAATCCTTCGCTCCCCTCATCGGGGAGCGATTTTTTATTCGTAGCGCAAGGCTTCCACCGGCTCCAAACTCGCCGCGCGGTTCGCGGGGTAAATACCAAAGAACAAACCCACCGCCGCCGAGAAGATGGTGGCCAGCGCCACCGCATCGGCGCCCACCACCGGCGTAAAAGCGGTATCGTTGGCCGCCGCCACCTGCCCCACGGCATAGGCGATCAGCCAGCCAAAGATGATGCCGATGATGCCGCCAATGAGGCTCAACAGCGAAGACTCGGTCAGGAACTGGATCAGGATATCGCGCCGCCGTGCGCCCAGCGCCTTGCGCAGGCCGATCTCGCGTGTGCGTTCGGTCACCGAGACAAGCATGATGTTCATGATGCCAATGCCGCCCACCAGGAGCGAGATGGCGGCAATGCCGCCCAAAAAGATGGTCAGCACCCCGGTAATGGTGGAGGCGGTCGTTAGAAAGTCCTGCTGGGTAAAGACCGAGAAATCATCAGCGCCGATCTCGGTGCGGTGCCGTTCGCGCAGGATATCTGAGATCTCCTGCACGGTTTGAGGCACGGTCTCGGCGCTGACCGATTGCACCAGCAACATATCCACCTGGTCGCGGGTGGCGCGGCGCATCAAACGCGCCTGGGCCGTGGTCAACGGGATGACAACACGGTTATCTTCACTACCAAACGCGCCGCCGCCCTTCGACTCTAAAATACCGATGATGCGGAACGGCTGCCCGTCGATGCGGATGGTCTCGCCCACCAGTCCTTCACGCCGCTCGAACAATTTATCGGCCACCTCCGGGCCGATCAAGGCCACCGAAGCGCGCCCCAGCATGTGTTCTTCGTTGATGAACTCGCCTTCGGTGATGTTGTAATTCCGCACCGGGAAGTAATCTGGCGTGGCCCCCACCACCTCGGGAGAGACCTGGTTGCCGCCGTACGAAACGGTCGTATTGACCTGCAGCATCGGGGCCACCCGCTCCACCGAGGGCGCGCGGAACGGGTCCGCAATGGCTTCGGCATCGCCGAGCGTAATGGGACGCTCATTGCGAATGGATGGGTCAGGCGACCCACGGAAGACGAACACCAGATTGGTGCCGATCCCGCTGATCGAGCCGGTGATGGATTCTTGCGCGCCGCGCCCCACTGCCAGCATGGCGATCACCGCTGCCACGCCGATCACAATGCCCAACACGGTCAACCCTGAGCGCAACTTGTTCCCGCTCAACGATTCAAGGGCTTCGAGAAATGCTTGTGCCAGCGTCATGCGTCACCATCCAATAATCCGTCGCGCAGGCGGATCACCCGCTGGGTCTGCTCGGCAATATTCGGGTCATGGGTCACAATGATCAGGGTTGTGCCGCTATCCCGATTCAGGTTCAACAACAGATTCATGATCTCTTTACCGACCTTTGAATCGAGGTTGCCGGTCGGCTCGTCAGCCATGATGATGGCAGGCTTATTGACGATGGCGCGGGCGATAGCCACACGCTGCTGCTGCCCGCCGGAAAGTTCATAGGGCCGGTGGGTCATGCGGTTCTCCAACCCCACGGCCTTCAAAGCTTCAATGGCGCGGTCCTTGCGTCCGCTGGTCATGCCGGAATACCGTAGGGGAAGTTCGACATTGGTAATGGCCGTCTGGCGCGAGAGCAGGTTGAAACTCTGAAAGACAAATCCGACCTTGCGGTTGCGCACATCGGCCAGTTGATCATCAGAGAGCGCTGCCACCGACTCGCCATCGAGAATGTAATCGCCTCCTGATGGGCGGTCCAAACATCCGAGCGTGTTCATCAAGGTGGACTTGCCGGAACCAGACGGTCCCATGATGGAAACGACTTCTCCGCGCCGGATGTTAAAGGAGACGCCGCGCAGGGCCTCCACCAGCACCTCGCCCATTTGATAGACCTTGCGCAGGTCACGGGCTTCGATAACGTTCGTACTCATGACATTAGTTCCCAAACCCGCCGCCCGGGCGGCCCCCGCCGCCAAAGTCGGTGGGCGGATTCAAAATGATCGTATCACCCACCTTCACCTCACCCTCGGCAATGGCGCTTTGCTGGTCAGACGAAGACTGGATCTGGATGCGTTTCTGCACAGGCTGCCCATTCTCAAGCACAAAGACATAGCGGGCACCGTCAATCAGACGCACGGCACGGTTGGGCACCAGCAGCACGTCCTGCAATTCCTTGACAGTGATATCCACGGCAGCGGTCATACCGGGTTTGACAAGGTCATCGGCATTGGTCAGCTGAACGGTGACCTTGAAATTCACCACACCGCCCGTGACCGAACCCACCTTGGCCACCTCGACCACCACACCGTCATAGTTGCGGCCTAGAATGGCATCGAAGGAGATCGAAACCGGTTGGCCGGTCTTGATGTTGTTGATGTCAACTTCAGAGACCTCCACATCCACGAACAGGCTGGAGAGGTCATCCAGCCGAAAGGCTTTTGTGCCAGGGCTGACCTGGTCGCCCGTCAGGGGGTAAGCCTCAGTGACGATTCCGCCAAAAGGCGCCAGCACGCGAGCCAGGTTGAGGGTGGCTTGAGCCGCATCCACCCGGGCTTGAGCCGATTGAATATCCGCCAGGTTTCCGCCGCTGATGCGTTCGAATTCCCGCTGGGCGTCTTCCAGCTTCGCCTTGGCAAGGTCATACGCAGCCTGATATTTCTCCGCGTCTAATTCGGAGGGTTTGCCCAAATACCAATCCAGAGTAGCGATCTTTTTATCGCGGTCCATGCGTGCGTTGATCAAATTCAATTCGGCCTGTGATTTGACCGGGTCGCCGTCTGAACGATCTTTAACGAACTTATACGCATCTTCTGCCCGGGAAACCTGCTGGTTCGCCAGATCGATCTCCGCCTGCGCCCGATCCAGTTGGTCCTGCGAAGCGCGTGGATACTTCAGGCGCACAATATCCTTTTCCGCATCTTCAAAAGCCTGTTTAGCCGCCACCAGGGTCTGAGCGGCTTGCGCCAGAGCCGTATCGGAATTCAGCAGTTTATCCAATGCCTGCTGGGCAGAAACCAAATCTGCTTCAGCGAGGATGAGGTTTTGCGGCAGGGAGGTCTTTTCGATCAGGGCCATCGCAAAGCCTTCAGGGACGTTATCTCCCACCTGCGCATTGACCGTACCAACGGTTCCGTTCGTTTGCCAGGCCAGGATGGCCGTCTGTTTGGCGCGCACAGTGCCGGTGGCTCCGATGGTCGCGGTTAAGCTGCCCTTTGCCGCCGGGATGGTTTGGAACGCGGTTGCCGATGCGTTGGCATTGCGCCGTGAATACAGCCAGCCCCCGGCCAGGCTGCCGACGACCAACAAGACAATAATGATGCGCCCAAATCGTTTGAAAAATCCTTGCATAGGTCCTCCGCGGATGACAATATCCGCCTGTTGAAATTCAAGTAAGTTATGCCAGAGCCATCCCGCGTCAGAGCAGCCCAGCCATGGTCAAACTGTGATTCTATCCCATAACCTGGTGCCACTCCCCGGAACATAGAACAAGAATAATGAAACTCTAATGGAAACGATTCTTACCCAAAAAGGCTCTCATTTACTTTCAGGAATCGGTGCGTCAAGAGCCCTGCTGTAATTGTGACAATTGACGCCCAACTTGGTGACATTCTCGCCTGTGGAGGGGCTCAGGGCTTGGGTATCATCAAAATGCAATCCATGTTTAACTCTTGAAGGAGGCCGTGATGCAGTTCATTCCCAGTGAGATGCTTGATATCGATCGAAAATCCCGCGCACACATCCCATTTATGGACCTGGACCTGCGTGCTCCACAGGCACGCACCTGTGATTTTGACGATGTGGTGATCGAGTTCACACCCGAACGCGCCATGGTCGAAGCCTCCCGCTGCATCCACTGCCCCGACCCCGCACCTTGCTCCGTAGCCTGCCCAACCAGCAACGACATTCCTTCAGCCATGTGGCTGATCGAACACGGACAATTCAACGAAGCTGCCGACTTGTATCACTCACACAGTTCCCTGCCTGAGATCTGCGGACGGGTCTGCCCGCATGAGGCCTTGTGCCAGGGTTCCTGTGTGTTGAATAAGGAACACAAACCCGTCTTGTGTGGCGCGCTGGAAACCTTTACGGTCGATTACAAACGCCGCCATGAAGGACGTGAAATTCCGGTCTCCGCACCGACAGGCAAACGGGTTGCCATCATCGGGGCTGGGCCTGCCGGGTTGGGCTGTGCCGACCAACTCGTCCAACGCGGGCACAAGGTCACTATCTTCGAATCCAAGCCCGCACCTGGTGGCTTGCTCGTTTATGGCATTCCCAACTTCAAACTCCCCAAAGACGTGTGGATGGAGAAATGGGAAGAGTTCGAAAAAGCAGGCGTGGAATTTATCGGCAACACCTACATCGGCAAGGACAAGACCGTCGATGGCCTGTTCCGCGAAGGCTACGATGCGGTCTTCATTGGAGTAGGCTCTGAGATCGATGCCAAAATGGAAGATGCACCCGGAACAGACCTCCCTGGAGTCTATGAAGCGACAGATTTTCTCATCCGCGGTAACGTGGACCCGAATCTGCTACCGGCAAATGATTACAAGCCCCTTGAGATCGGCAAACGTGTCGTGGTCATCGGCGGTGGCGACACTGCCTCTGACTGTTTACGTACCGCGCTCCGCCTTGGCGCCGAAGAAGTAACCTGCCTCTATCGCCGCACAGAAAAGGAAATGCCCGGCGGCAAAAAGGACCGCAAGTTCGCCAAAGACGAAGGCGCCAAATATCGCTTCCTAACCCAGCCCGTGAAGTTCCTGGCCGGGCTCGATGGCAAACTGGCCGGTGTGGAATGTATTGAAATGAAACTTGGTGAACCTGATAAAAAAGGACGCCGCAAACCCGTCCCGGTCGAAGGCTCCAACTTCATTGTCGAATGCGACAATGCCGTGCTGGCCCTGGGCTACTGGCCCGACCCCATCATCGGCAAAACCACGCCCGAATTGGAAACACACGACTGGGGCCTGATCACTGCCGATAAAAAGACCGGCTCCACCTCGCGCCCCGGCGTCTTCTCTGGTGGCGACTGCGTCACCGGGCCTGACCTGGTCGTCACCGCCATGGTTGCAGGTCGCAAAGCCGCCTGGGCCATCGACGAATACTTGCGCAACAACTGACATCTCATCAACACGCTGCCGCAGGGCTAAAAGCCCTGCGGCTTTTTTTATGCCCGCTGCATGAGAAACCTGCTCATCCTTTCTGGTTATAATCCAGCCCATGTCCTATCGCGCCTTATGGGTGTTCGATAAAGCCCTCTCCCTGCTGATTCTCGCCCTCGTGCTAACCAGCGCCCAGCCGCGCCTCACCGGCCAAACCGACCGCATCCGCACCTATACCCGTGCCATCGAGTTCGATTACCCCTCCTGGGTATGGGATGCCTTCTGGCTCAAGATCCAACAAAGCACGCTTAACACTCCCAACACATTCGACCGCAGCACCAACAAACAGATCGTCTTTGATTACTTGCGTGTGACCGAAGCGCTCATCCAGACCGAGTCGCGCATCGAACAGATCTTCGCCGACCCCAACATCAAAGACAAAGACGCCGCCTCGGCCTTGCTCCGCACCCAACGCGACCACTTGCGCCAACAGCAAACCACTCTCGCGCCGTTCGCTGAAGCGGTCTTGCAGGCGCAAGTGGCTTCGGTCTTTGCCGAATTCGGCCTCACCCCCGGCGGACAGACGATTCCGCCCCTGTTGTATCACACCTCCTCCACGCCCTACGCACTGATCGTCTCGCCGCGCGACCGCATCGAACAGACTGGCAACATCTCGCTGCAACCCACCATCACGCTCGATGCCCAGGTCAAACTCGAAGACACCGTTGCCAGCGACCTCGATGTCTCCACGCTTGTCGTTCGGGTGGGCGGCATCGGCGTCTACCCCACCATGGTGATGGAAACCACCAACCTGCCGTGGATGATCAGCACTATTGCCCACGAGTGGACCCATAACTACCTCAACCTGCGCCCGCTCGGACTCAACTACAGCACCACACCCGAACTCCGCACCATGAACGAGACCACCGCCAATATCAGCGGAGACGAAGTGGGACGCCGCGTCCTGGAACTGTACTACCCCGAATTACTCGCCCCCTCTCCCAGCCGGAACCTGATCCTGTTCAACCCGCCTGCACCACCCCGCAGTTCCTCTTCGCAAACCGGGTTCGACTTCCGGGCCGAAATGCGCACGACCCGCGTCACCGCCGACGAACTGCTTGCCGCCGGCAAGATCGCAGAAGCCGAAGCCTACATGGAACAACGCCGCCAACTCTTTTGGGATAACGGCTACCTCATCCGCAAATTGAACCAGGCCTACTTCGCCTTTTTCGGGGCTTACGCTGATGCCCCCGGCGGCGCGGCGGGTGAAGACCCCGTTGGCCCTGCGGTGCGCGCATTGCGCGAGCAAAGCCCTACCTTCAAAGATTTCATCGAAACCATCGCCTGGATGACCTCCTTCGAACAACTACAGAAAGCCGTCCACACCCCATGAACCGACCTGCGCTCCGTTCTGTTTGTCTGCTCGCTTGTTTTCTTTGGTTACTCGTCGCCTGCGGAACACCATCCGCCACCACGGCCACACCTGCTGTCACCTTCCCTACTAACATCATCGTTCCCACCCAGCCCGCCTGTGTCACCATTGCGTCTGAGCCCACCCCCGGGCCCGAAGCCGCCTCGCTCTTTCCTCCGATCACCGAAGCCGATTACACACGCGGCCCCGCCGATGCTCCCATTACGCTCATCGATTACTCTGATTATCAAGACCCGCGCTCGGCAGAATATGCCCTCGCCGCCCTGCAACTATATAACGAGAATCCCACCCGGGTGCGCCTCGTGAGCCGACCTTTCCCGGTCTTTGTGATCAACGACAAGGCCGCTTATGCTGCGCTGGCCGCCGAAGCCGCCGCTGAACAGGGCAAGTTCTGGCA
>CAZJMZ010000043.1:0-16688 GCA_964547115.1 uncultured Anaerolinea sp.
AACAGCAGCGCGCAGTTCTTCTTTTTCTTCGGCGATTTGGGGGAGGCTGTACATGGGATGTTTTCAGGAATAAAAGTAGACACCTAGATAAGGAAACGGGTAAGATTAGGGCAATTGTATCATTACGGAATCTTCAATACTGTATGCGTCTCAAAGCTGACTTAACTCTTTTCCTGATCGCTGTCATCTGGGGTTCTGCTTTTGTTGCCCAACGGGTGGCTGGGCAGCTTGGTAGCGTTTACCTGTTCAATGGTATTCGTTATTTATTGGCCGGTTTGGTGGTGGTGCCTTTTGCGCTGCGTTCGGTGCGCACTCATCAACCTGCGGGCGCAACCTATCAGTTGCCGGAAGGTCAATTCAAATGGATGCTGGTCGCAGGCTTCTTTTTGTTTATGGGCAGCGCGTTGCAACAAGCCGGAATGGTGTACACCACGGCCGGAAATGCAGGTTTTATCACCAGTTTGTATGTTGTATTGATTCCGTTGGTTTTGTTCATTGTCTGGCGCGAGAAGCCGCATTGGGTCTCGGTGGTGGCGGCCGGGATGGCTGGGGTGGGGGCATACTTCCTTTCGACCGGAGGCCGGTTCGAGGTCCAGAGAGGTGATGCGTTGGAGTTGTTGGGAGCGGCCTTTTGGGCATGTCACGTCATTGTGTTGGGCAAGTTCGCGGCGCGGTTCGAGTCCATGTCTTTTTCCGTGGGACAGTTGCTGGTGTGCGGGGTGTTGAATCTGGGTATTGGTCTGATGGTGGAGCGCGGCCTTGACTTCAGTTTGCCGATCCTGGCCGCGATCGGATACACCGCGTTCTTTTCGTTAGGTTTGTGCTACACCTTACAGGTCTGGGCCCAGCGGCATTCACCACCCTCTGATGCGGCCTTGTTGTTGAGTCTCGAGTCGGTGTTTGCGGTGCTGACCGGCTGGTGGCTGCTCGACGAACGCCTGGTGTCCACGCAGGTTTTCGGTTGTGTGTTGATCTTTGGGGCGGTGGTGCTTTCGCAATTCAAAGAATGGGCCAAACTTGATCACGACCACTTGGTGGAGGGACGATGAAACGCTCTGACTGGCTGGTGTTGGCGGCGATCCAGTTGGGGTTGGTGTTGCTGGTCGCCCCATATCAACGCATCCCCGGCAACATCGATGCCGATTATTATTTCATGGGCGGCTTGCGGCTGGTGCAGGGACACGGCTTTACCGAGAACTACATCTGGAATTATTTCAATGATATCGCCGCGCTCCCGCAGCCCTCGCATGGCTATTGGATGCCTCTGGCATCGCTGTTTACAGCGGTGGGCATGGTGCTCACCGGGTCACAGACCTTCGCAGCTGGTCGTTTGGCCTTTATCTTTCTGGCTGCGTTGATGCCTCCGCTTACTGCGGCCCTGGCCTATCGTCTCACTACTCGTCGTGATTTGGCATTCCTGGCGGGGCTTGTGGCCATCTGTTCGGGGTTTTATTTTCCGTATCTCTCTGTTACTGAGAATTACAGCATTTTCATGGTGCTGGGTGCGTTGTATTTTTTGACTCTGCACCGCACGCCACCCTCTGCTTATTTTATCCTCGGTGTACTTTCTGGATTGCTGTCCCTCGCGCGCAGTGATGGCTTGCTCTGGCTGCTGCTGACCTTGCTCCTCATCGCCGTACGCTGGTGGCAGGAAGGACAGCCGCGCCTAACCAAGCCGCAGCTTGCCATGCTGACGACCAACCTGCTCCTTGCCCTGAGCGGATTCTTGCTCATCATGCTCCCTTGGTTTCTTCGCAACTTGAGCGTCTTCGGCTCGATCATGCCGCCTGGCACCCGACGCACCTTGTGGCTCACCGAGTATTACCAGACCTTCATCTACCCCGGCAGTGCCATCACCCTTGAAAGTTGGCTGGCCAGCGGCTGGGATGCGATCCTGGCCGTGCGAATGGATGCGATCGCACGTGCCATCAACAACATTTTTATTGTGCAGGGTGTTCTGGTGCTGATGCCGTTCATGCTCTTGGGTGCATGGACCCTGCGTAAGGATGCCCGTGTGCGTATGGGGTTTCTGGCGTGGCTGGGTTTGATTATCGCCTTTACTGTTGTCTTTCCGCTGGCCGGGATTCGTGGCAGTTACATCCATGCTGTGTGTGCGATCCAGCCGTTGTTGTATGCCCTGGTGCCGGTGGGTTTACAAACTCTGCTTGAGCGCATCCAGCGCAGACGTCCTGCACGGCTGCCGCATCTCAACTTGATCGTTCATGGTGCCTTGATCGCGCTGGCCGGATTTGTCACCTATTCGAGTGTCACTGCGCTAGTGTTTGTCAACGGCTGGCAGCGCGGCGAGTTGACGTATCCCGCGGTGGAGGCCTTTCTCGTGCAACAGGGCATTCGGCCTGATGAGCCCGTGATGGTCGTGAACCCGCCCGGCTACACCATGATGACCGAACGCCCGGCGGTGATGTTCCCGTATGGCGGCGAAGACTCAGTGTTAGGGGTTGCTGAGAAATTCCAAGTGCGTTTTATTGCAATTAAAGGTGACTCGGTCAATAGCAACGCTCATTTCAATGCGCTATATGACCAGCCTGACCTTTATCCTGCCGTTGAACTGGTGGGACAAGTGGATGATGTAAAGGTGTATCGGGTAAAGGCGACACCGTGAAGCAGTTGTGTTGCAATTTGGGTCGTTTGTACATATCAAGTACAATTACTTCACGTCATTCAGAGGAGAGCTGCCTATGACCGCCAAAGTGATTCTCAACCCTTATTCCAATCGTTGGAACTCGCAGAAACGCTGGCACACCGAGACCGAGTCGGCGTTGCGGGCGGCGGGCGTGGCATTTGAGTTGGCGATTTCGGAGCGTAAGGGCCAGATCGTGGAATTGGCGGCACAGGCCGTGCGCGATGGCTTTTCGCCGATCATTGTTTCGGGTGGAGATGGCTCGGTGGGAGATGCGGTCAATGGCCTGATGCAGGCCTCGGGGGATGGTGAGGCGATGCGTCCGCTGGGCATCATGCCGACCGGGTCTGCGAATGATATTGCCTTTGCGTTGGGCCTGCCCACGGACTTGGTCCAGGCGGCAAAGGTGATTGGGGCGGGGAAGATGAGAATGATGGATGTGGGAAAGTTGAATGACCGCTATTTCCTCAATAATTCGGCGGCGGGGCTGGAGCCGTATGTGACCATCAAGCATGAAAAGATCCATTGGATCAAAGGCATGGCTAGGTATCTAGTGGCGGCGGTGCAAGCCATCATGGATAAGCCTGAATGGCGGGCAAAGATCGAATGGGATGGCGGTGCCTATGATGGCCCGGTGTCTTTGGTCTCGATCGGCAATGGCCGCCGCACCGGCGGATTCTTTATGACGCCGCATGCCGACCCGTTCGATGGCAAATTGACTTTGGCGTATGGCCATCGGGCCACGCGGTTGGGCTTGTTTCAGGCATTGCCGCGGGCTTTCAATGAAGACAAAGGTAGTTATGTGGAAATGGAAGGGATGAATGAGTTGCATGCAACCCGCGTGTCCATTCACCTTGACCAGCCATCACCCGCGCATACAGATGGGGAACTCTTCCCGACGTGGATCCAGGACTTCCACTACAGCATTCTCCCGGCCCGGCTGCCGATTCTGGTATAGCAATCCTTGCGCATGTGGTTCAAAGCGCGTACAAATTTGAAGTGGAACGCAGGTATACTTGTCGACCATGTCGAACTCAATCGCTCTTTCATTCAAACCTCTCAAACGAAACCTCTGGTCTGATTTTGAAGAACTCTTTGGCCCCAACGGCGCTTGCGCCGGCTGCTGGTGCATGTATTGGAAACTGCGCGGCAAAGCCTATGACGAAGCGCGTGGACTGGAAGCCCGTCAGATGCATAAAGCCATCGTCACGGCAGGGACGGTGACCGGCCTGCTCGCGTATTCGGATGGTGAAGTGGTGGGCTGGGTGGCGGTGGAGCCCCGCAGTGCTTATGAAAAGCTGGCGCACTCGCGCACGCTCAAACCTGTGGATGAGCAGGAGGTTTGGTCGATCACATGTTTTTATGTGGCGAAGAAATATCGCCGCAAGGGAGTGACGCTGGGCTTGATCCAGGCGGCGACAGAGTACGTCCGTGAGCAGGGTGGCAGCATTGTCGAAGCGTATCCGGTCGAAGTGCAGGTTGAAACGGCGGCTCCATTCATTTTTACCGGCACGGCTTCCGCGTTCAAACAGGCGGGTTTCAAAGAAGTGGCGCGGAATGCGCCGACACGTCCGATGGTTCGCAAAGTATTGAAATAGCGCATGGCCTTCAAGGATATTCGCAAGAGCCAGCCCTTTCTCACCCCGGCTGATATTGCCTTCATGTTGTTTGTATTGGTCATGCTGGTTGGCTTGCTGGCGTTGAACTTTTATGTAGCGCGCACGTTTCCGGGTGGGGAGTGGCTGTTCCAGCGCTGGGCAGGCGTTCGCGCGTATTGGTCGGGTTCCTCTGAGCCATATGGTGCGCTTGTTGCCCAACAGACGCAAGCATTGGTGTATGGGCGGGATGCGTTTCTGAATGAATATCCGTACGCATTGAACGACCCGCTATATATTATCCTCCTATACAGCCCGCTGAAGTTCTTTTCTGATTTTGTCACTGTTCGTGCCTTGTGGATGCTGTTCGCTGAAGCGGCTTTGGCGGGGGTGATCTTCTTGTCTCTGCGGTTGACGGAGTGGCAGGCGCCTGGTTGGGTGGTTGCGACAATTTTCTTACTTGGTTTCTTTAATTATTTTTCGCTGCAGGCTCTATTATCTGCATCCCCGGCGATCTTTTTAGTTTTGCTTGTTCTGGGAATCCTGTTGGCCCTGCGTTCCCAAGCCGATGAGACTGCGGGTCTCTTGCTGGCGCTGCTGGCCTATCAGTGGGAAGTGACCGCGCTGGCATTCATGGCTTTGCTTGCGCTGGCGCTCGTGAACCGTCGTTGGAATGTGGCCACGGTGCTGACCATGGTAACGGTTGCTTTGGGCGCGGCTGCCTTTTTAGCCACCCCCCGTTGGTTCCTGCTGTATGCGCAGGCCATCGTCTTCAACTGGAATCGCCAGCTCGATATTGTCTTCGGTACCGCCCTGGCTTTCACATTCCCTGCCTTTCAAACCTCTTATGCCATCTGGGTGACGGTCGGATTGAGCCTCTTGATGCTGGCTGAGGTCATTCGTGCGATGGACGGCCAGTTCGTACATATCTATTGGGTGGTGTTCCTGGGAGCTGCCATCACGCCGTTGATGGGGCTGGCTGCCTTTCCGTCTAATCATGTGGTGTTGGTGCCTGCCATCGTATTGGTACTGGCATTGGCATGGGAGCGCTGGCGCTCCCGTCGTTTGTTGGTGTTCGCATTGCTGAGTAGCTTGTGGCTGGGCGTTTCGTTTGGGCTGTATTATTTTACGCAGGTTTCCACTACCCGCCTTGCCACCGACCTGCAGCGTTTTGCGCCGCCGTTGTTGACCATCCTTGGCTTGTATTGGATGCGCTGGTGGGCGATCCGTCCGCCGCGGATCTGGGCCGACCAGATCGGGGTGCGCAAATGACACGCCGTGACCTGATTGCCCTGTTTATGTTGGGACTGCTGCTCTCTGGTGTCATCGCCTCGTATCAAACACTGCCCGGTTACATGGATGCCGATTATTATTTTGCGGGCGGCATTCAATTAGCCACGGGCAAAGGCTTCACCGAGCCATACATCTGGAACTATCTCGCCGACCCGCAGGCGCTCCCGGTCCCATCACATACATATTGGATGCCGCTGGCTTCGATCGTCTCTGCAATTGGGATGTGGCTCACGTCTTCCACCTCCTATGCTGCCGGACGCTTTCCGTTCATTCTCCTTTCGGCCTGCATCCCCGCACTGACAGCTATCCTGGCCTTCAACCTGACATCCACCCGCCGCATCGCATGGACTGCGGGGCTTCTGGCGGTCTTCTCGTGTTATTACGCGCCCTTCCTGCCCGCCGTGGATAACTACGGCTTGTATATGTTGTTGGGCACGCTCTTTTTCTTGTGGTTGCCTCGAACACAGCCTTGGACTCCGTTGTTGTTGGGAATGCTGGCCGGTCTGATGACCCTCTCGCGCAGCGACGGTCTGCTTTGGCTGGGATTGGCCGGTCTGGCTGTACTGGCCAAGTCGGAGTACCGGTTCTTCGGTGAGTTCAAACCCTGGTTGCGGCAAATTCTCTTGGCAGGCACAGCGACCGTGGGTGGCTATTGTTTGATCATGGGGGTGTGGCATCTCCGCGCCTGGACGCTTTTTCAGTCCTTTCTCACGCCCGGCGGCGGGAAGTTGCTCTGGCTGCAAAATTATCGAGAAACCTTCATCTACCCCGCCAGCGCGCTGACGCGTGATTCGTTTTTGCAGGCGGGTTGGACTGTTGCTGTTCAAAACAGGCTGGAGGCGCTTTCGGCGAACCTGTCCACAGCGTTCTTTGCACAGGGAAGCCTTTTCTTGGTGCCGTTCATTCTGGCAGGCTTGTGGCATTATCGTGCTGATCTGCGGGTGAAGTTTGGCGCATTTGCGTGGATGCTGCTGTTGGTGGTGATGTCGTTTGTCTTTCCGTTCGCGGGTATGCATGGCAGTTTTCATCATGCAGGGGCTGCGCTCCAGCCATTGTTGTGGATTCTGGCGGCAGTGGGCATGGACCTGTTGCTTGGGGCCTTGCAGCGCCGAGGACAATTCACTGACCAGTTTGCGCCGTTCATCTTTCAGGGGATGTTGGTGGTTTTTGCGTTGGGGTTTACCGTGTTTCTTGTGAATACCCGGGTGGTTGCAAATGGTTGGGCGCAGGATGATGTCATCTATGGTGAGGTGGAGGCCATGCTGCAGGATAACGGGATCAGCCCGATGGATGTTGTGATCGTGCCCAATCCACCGGGTTATTATGTGCGCACGCGCCGGTCGGCCATCCGCCTGCCAGCGGGGGATGAGACCAGTCTGCTGGCGGTCTCGGAAAAATTCCAGGCCTGGTATCTGATCCTTGAGAAGAGTCGTGATCTGGGACCGTTGCAGCCTTTGTATGATGTCCCCCAGAGTCGTGGACCCTTCAGGTATTTGGGTACAACCGCCAACGCCCGTTTGTATGAGATTGTCAAGAGGCCCTGACAGGCATCGGTATCACGAAATTGAAATGCCTTAAGTAGGGTCGTAAATTGCCCGCATAGGACACCTGTGCTATACTCACACCAAGACCAGTTAGAGGACACGTTACCGAATGAAAGAGATCACACTCATCGTTGTAGACGATCATCCGCTTTTTCGCCAGGGGGTGGTGGATGCACTTTCGCTCGAACGGGATTTTAAAATTCTGGCCCAGGCTTCTGACGGCAAGGAAGCCATGTCTTTGATTCGTTCCATGAAGCCGTTGGTGGCTGTGGTGGATGTCAACATGCCGGTCATGAACGGCCAGCAGGTGACGCATCAGGTCACCTCGGAAAATCTCGACACGCGCATTGTCCTGTTGACCGGGTACGATGACACCGAGCAGGCCATCCATGCAGTGCTGGCGGGTGCCGTGGGCTATTGTGCCAAGGATATTGAACCCGATGTATTGGCGCGCACCATCCGTGCCGTGGCAGATGGGAAATACGCCATTGCCGGGAACATCTTCAACCGTCGTGACTTGGACCGCTGGATCGATGATCAAATGGACGGCGCACGCCGCTCCTACAGCGAACCTGGCTCGCCTTTCCATCCGCTTTCAGACCGTGAAATGGAAGTGTTGGGGTGCGTGGTGCGCGGCATGAGCAACAAAGAGATCGCGGGCCTGTTGGGTATCAGTCACCAGACCGTGAAGAATCATGTCACGTCGATCTTACGCAAATTCGGTGTGGAAGACCGCACGCAGGCGGTCGTCTATGCTTTGCGCCGTGGTTGGGTGAAATTGCAGGACACTGCGATCAAACCCCAGGAGTAAAAGGTTATGTTCAACGAATTGACATCGGATGGGGAAGTTGATTTTGAAAAAGAACTGGACGAAGCCCAGCGCTCGCTGCGCGAAATCACTTTGATGATGGAGCAAAGCCAGGGCGAACTCAGCAAGTTGACCCAGCGCAACGCGGCCATTACCACACACCTGCAGCAGGTGCAAAACCAACTGGACAAACTCCCTCCGCAGGAGATTCGCTCTGCGTACGATTCAGCGCTGGACGCCCAGCAACGCCTGTTCGTGATGCGTGGACAACTTGAGAAGCTGCAAAGTGAAAAGACGCACCTCGAACGCTTCAAGTCCACCCTTGAGCGGGCCCGGGCTTCGATGAGCGGTTCCTCCGCCTCGTCTGCTTCCGGCTCGGGTGGCAAGAGTCCCATGGCCAGCGTGGAGATGCTGGTCAATGCGCAAGAGACCGAGCGCCAGCGTCTCTCGCGTCAGATGCACGATGGCCCGGCGCAAGCCTTGTCCAATTTCATCCTGCAGACCGAGATTGCCATGCGTCTGTTCGACGTGGATGCCAATCAAGCCCGGACAGAACTCAACAGCCTAAAGACGTCTGCCATGGGCACCTTCCAAAAAGTGCGCAACTTTATTTTTGAACTACGCCCAATGATGCTCGATGACCTGGGTGTGACCCCCACTGTGCGGCGTTACGCCGATGCATTTAAGGAACAAAATGGCCTGGACGCCAGCGTGGTCGTCACGGGGCATGAACGTCGCCTGGAGCCTTATCTGGAGGTGATGATTTTCCGTGCCATTCAGGAATTGTTAGGGAATGCAGCGCGTCACAGCCAGGGAAGCCAGGTGAAGGTGTTGGTGGATATGGGGGAGGAACGAGTCCGTGTGAGCGTGGAAGATAATGGTCGAGGCTTTGACCCGGAAGTGGTGGAGCAGGGCGCAAGCCTTGGCTTGAAGTTGATCCGCGAACGGGCGGAAATGCTGGGCGGCAGTTTTGAGATGGATAGCGCTGTGGGGAAAGGTGCGCGAATCTCATTTTCGGTTCCGGCCCGTTCGTAATTCCCTACCAGTTTCAAATGTTTACAGCAAGGTACCAGACCGGGTGTAGGCAGGGGCCACCCGCTGGTACCCTTTTACAATTTTGGTCTCGTTTTTTGTGTGTATACTATTATAATAGTTCTAATCAAGGAACTTTCGCCTGTTGAGGCGAAATATTGAGAGGAGAATTGCTTATGCGTCGCGGTCGTTTGCTCATTTTGCTCATCTTGATCGTCATTGTTGGTGTGGGGGTTGTTGCTGTCAGTCTGGGGTTGTTGAATCCCACTCAGCAAGCTGCGCCTACTCCGGCGACAACTGTGCAGGTGTATTATGCTGCCCAGAACATCCCACAGGGAACTGAAATAACGGAGGCGATGCTGGCGACTTTTGCGCTTCCGCAGGAGAATGTGGCGGAGGTCATGTTCACCGCAGATGAGAAGAACAATCTGGTCGGGCAGACTGCCCGGTTTACGCTCGATCAGGGCACGTTGATTACCACCAGTATGGTGGGGACTGCACCGGCTGAGATCTCCGGCCCGGCGTGGGCTGTTCAGGTGCCGCCCGGCATGGTGGCTGCTGCGATTCCCACCAACCGCCTGGCCACAGCAGCATATGGCATTAACGATGGTGCACATGTCAATGTGAATGTTTGTATGACCTTTGTGGATGTTGACCCGGCTTATCAAAGCGCGCTCCCGAATTATGTATCGGTGATGCGGGATGTGTACTTCCCCGATGGCGATCGCCCGTACCTGTCGCTGGACCCGTTGACCAGCGAGTTGCCTGCACGTCAGGGCCGGGTTGAGTTGGACCCAACCTTCCAGAAGCCGATCTACACCGTTCCTGCTGAAGATCAGCGGCCGCGTTTGGTTTGTCAGACCGTTTTGCAGAATGTAGTGGTGATGAACCTCGGCAACTTCCAGGGCAGCGCCCCGGCGCCCACAGACCCCAATGCCACCCCGGCGCCTGCCACCCAGCAGGAAACCAAACCAGATATTGTTACCTTGATGGTTACCCCGCAGGACTCGATCGCTTTGAACTATTTTGTGATGAGCGGGGCTGTCATTACCATGAGTTTGCGCAACCCCAACGATACGTCGCGCATTGATGCTCAGTCGGCCACGTTGACGAGCATCCTGACCCAGTACAACATTTCACTGCCTTCGAAATTACCGTATGCGCAACAGCCGCGGCTGGATGTGCTTGCTCCGCCTTTGTTGCCCAATGACCTGCCGCAACAATAATATCTCCCCTGAAAAGGTCTCTTCTCTATGGCCGCTGGTGAAAAGATACGCGTATTGATTGTCGATGACATTTCTGAAACACGCGAGAACGTAAAGAAGTTGTTACAGTTCGAAGCCGATGTGGAAGTGGTCGGCATTGCACGGACTGGCAAGGAAGCGATTCAGGTGTCGGGCGAGTTGAGTCCGGACGTGGTGTTGATGGATATCAACATGCCCGACATGGATGGCATTGCCGCGACGGAAGCCATTCGCGGCAGACAACCCGCTGTGCAGGTTATCATCCTTTCGGTGCAAAGTGACCAGAACTACATGCGTAAAGCCATGCTGGTTGGGGCGCGTGACTTTTTGACCAAGCCGCCCATGGGTGATGAGTTGATCTCCGCCATTCGGCGTGCGGGCGAGATGGCCCGGCAGGAACGCTCAAAATCGGCGCAGATGCAGGCTGTCCCCGCGGCTGGCGGCTCGAATGTCATGACCAGTCTGATGGGACCCAAGGGCAAGATCGTCACGGTCTACAGCCCCAAGGGTGGGGTGGGCTGTACCACTCTGGCTGTGAACCTGGCTTTAACACTGAATAATGGCGATACGCGTGTGGCCTTGGTGGATGGAAATCTACAGTTTGGTGATGTAGCGGTGTTCGTCAATGAGCAGGGAAAGAATACGATCCTTGACCTGGCGCCGCGGGCCGATGAACTCGACCCGGAAATTGTGGAAGAGGTGATGATCAAGCATGCCGCTTCGGGCTTGCACATCCTGGCTGCGCCGGGTAAACCTGAAAATGCTGAGAAGGTTTCCAGCACGCAGTTTTCACGTGTGCTGGAGTTTCTCTGCCAGATGTATTCCTATGTGATCGTGGATACGTCTTCTTTATTAACAGAACATACCCTGGGGGCGATCGACTTGAGCGACCTGATTGTGCTTGTCACCACGCAGGATATTCCGGCCATTAAAAATTGCCGCCTGTTCCTGGACTTGCTCCAGACCATGGGAGTAGAGAAGAACCGGATCATGTTCATGATGAACCGGTACGATAAGAAGATCGGCATTACGCCAGAACGTGTAGCTGAGAACTTGAAGCAGGAAGTCGTGCTTGCGATCCCGTTGGATGACGCTTCTGCGATCAAGGCAGTGAATCGGGGAGTGCCATTCGTGTTGGATAATAAGGCCCAGCCCGCCGCACGCGGTGTCTTTTCGCTGGCTGAAAATATTCGTGCCCGTATTGCTGCGCAGGATGGCGAAACAGATCGCCCGGCGGGCCGGCGTTAGTGTGTTTATTTTTAGTGAAGGAGCTGAACGATGTCTCTATTAAAACGCATTGAGCAGGGACAAGGCGGTTCGTCTGGCGGGCAACCATCGGGTGGGAGTGGAGGCGCGGCGCAGGGCGGAGGCGGGGAAGGTTCACGCCTGTCCTCGTTGCAGGCCCGGCGCGTCAATGCTCCGATCACATCCCCGCAGGCCGGTTCTTACTTTGATCTGAAAGTGCGGGTGCAGAACAAGCTGCTTTCCGAACTGGATCCGTCGATGGACATTACGCGCACGGAGGAGGTTCGCCGCACTATTCAAGACCTGTTCGAACAGATCCTAACGGAGGAAAACATCGTGCTTTCCCGCCCTGAGCGGGCGCGGCTCTTTGAGCAGATCGCGGCTGAAATTTTAGGCTTGGGCCCGCTCCAGCCACTGCTCGAAGATGACACCATCACGGAAATCATGGTGAACGGTCCGAAGAATGTGTATATTGAGCGCAAAGGCCGCCTGCACCGTGTGCCGGTAACGTTTGAGAACAACGATCATGTGATGCGTATCATTGATCGCATTGTGGCTCCGCTGGGTCGCCGTATCGATGAATCCAGCCCGTATGTCGATGCGCGTTTGCAGGACGGTTCCCGTGTTAATGCGATCATTCCGCCTCTTTCGCTGGTGGGGCCGACCCTGACCATTCGTAAATTTTCCCGCAACCCCATTACCGTGGATCAACTTATCCAGTTTGGTTCGATTTCTGCGGAGGCTGTTCAGTTTATGAAGGCCTGTGTGGAAGCACGGCTCAATATCATTATTTCCGGCGGCACGGGTTCTGGTAAAACAACTCTGTTGAATGTCATGTCGGGTTTTATTCCGAATGACGAACGTATCATCACGATCGAAAACGCTGCTGAGTTACAACTGCGACAGGAGCATGTGGTCACCCTTGAATCACGTCCGCCCAATATTGAAGGCCGCGGCGAGGTGACCATCCGTGACCTGGTGATGAACTCCCTGCGTATGCGCCCCGAGCGAATTATTGTAGGGGAATGCCGTGGCGGAGAGACCTTGGACATGTTGCAGGCCATGAACACCGGCCACGATGGTTCCATGACCACCGCTCACGCCAATACCCCGCGCGATGCACTTTCGCGTATCGAGACCATGTGTCTCATGGCAGGCATGGACCTGCCGGTGCGTGCCATCCGTGAGCAGGTATCGAGTGCGGTGGATGTGATCGTGCAGCAGGAGCGCATGCGCGATGGCACCCGCAAAGTGACCACGATCACTGAAGTCAGCGGCATGGAAGGTGAGGTCATTACAATGACCGATATCTTTGTCTTTGAACAGACTGGTATGGAAAACGGCAAGATTATTGGACGTTTGCGCCCCACTGGTCTGCGGCCCAAGTTTATGGACAAGATCGAGACTGCCGGCATCAACCTGCCGCCGTCCATTTTTGGTATTGGCGAACGCCGTCGCTATTAAACCGGGTCAGGAAACGGAACCGATATGAATTCAACGATCTTGATCGTCGGGGGTATTGTTATTATCGTCCTGTTGATCATCGTGGTGGTGGTGTCTGTCAACAGCGAACGCTCGCTGGTGGATGAACGCCTGGGCCGCATGCTCGAAGGTGAAGACCAGGACTCACGCGACTCGGCTGGAGAGGATGCCCGGCGTTCGATCGTCACGGATTGGATGAATCGTCAGGTGGCCAGTTCTTCCATGGGTGACCGGGTGGCGCGTGAACTGGCCCGTGCCGATATCAAGTTCAAAGTCGTCGAATATTACGCGCTCATCTTTATTTCTGTAGCGGCGCTGGCGATCATTGCTTATTTGGTTCAGCCGTTGGTTTTTTCACCCATCATCGGCGGTGTGATTGGAGCGTTTCTTCCCCGGTTCTATGTCAAACGCCAACAGGCAGTGCGCCTGGGAAAATTCAACGACCAACTGGGAGATATGCTGAACCTCATGGTGAACGGCTTGCGGGCCGGGTATTCCACGATGCAGGCCATGGAAGCGGTCAGCCGCGAATTGCCTTCTCCCATTTCTGATGAATTTCGGCGTGTGGTGCAGGAAATGCAGATCGGCATTACCATGGAAAAGGCTCTGGAAAATCTCCTGCGCCGCATCCCCAGTGAAGACCTGGACTTTGTAGTCACCGCCATCAACGTGCAGCGTGAAGTGGGTGGTAACCTCTCTGAGATTCTCGATACGATCTCGTTCACCATTCGCGAGCGCGTGCGCATCAAGGGCGAGATTCGGGTCATGACCTCACAGGTACGCATGTCTGGGACGGTGCTGGCGATGATCCCTGTTTTTCTGGCAGTGGCCCTGTACTTCATCAGCCCGCAATATATCAGTGGTTTCTTTTCTGCCGGGCCTTTGTGTGGTTGGATCGCAGTGGCGACCATTGTGGGAATGATCGTAGCCGGGTATTTCGTGATGATGAAGATCGCGGATATCGAGGTGTAGCATGACCATTATTTACGTCTTGATCGGCCTTGTTGTGGTTGGAGCGATTGCGGTGGCGATCTATAGTGCCCAACGCACCGATGAGCCCGAGGATGACCCTTTGCAAGCACGCCTGGCTGAATTCATTCAGCGTGGTGAGGATATCAACTCCCTCGAAGATATCGAACTTTCACAGCCGTTTAGCCAGCGCGTTATCATCCCTCTCATTCGCCGCATGGGCGAATTTTCGGCCCGTTTTACGCCGCAAAAAGCCATTCAGGATACGGCGCGCAAACTCGAATTGGCGGGTAACCCCTGGCCGGTGGATGCGCCAACCTTCCTTGCCATTCGTTTTGTTTTGGGTGTGGTACTGGGTGGTTTTCTACTCGCTTTCGTGATCCTTTTCCCACCTGAAGACCCCACTAACAATTTCCTGTATGTCGGTGGTGCAGCTTTTGCCGGATTCTTCATTCCGCACCTCATGTTGACCAGTCGCATCACCAATCGCCAGGGTGAAATTCGCAAGGCCATGCCGGACGCACTCGATCTGTTGACCATCTGCGTGGAGGCCGGCTTGGGTTTTGAGGCCGCCATGTCGAAAGTGGCCGAAAAGTGGGACAATGAACTCTCGCTGGCCTTTAGCCGCACTCTCAAGGAGATCCAGTTAGGCAAGGTGCGTCGCGAAGCGCTCAAAGACATGTCTGACCGGCTGGGCATTTCGGAAATGACCAGTTTTGTAGCCGCGATCATCCAGAGCGAACAACTGGGTGTGAGCATGGCCAAGGTCCTGCGTATTCAAGCCGATCAAATGCGTCTGAAGCGCCGTCAGCTGGCCGAGGAAAAAGCCCACCAGGCACCGATCAAAATGATCATTCCAATGGCGTTGCTGATCTTTCCATCCATTCTGATCATCATTCTCGTGCCCGCCGCCTTGCAGATCCTTGGCAGCGGACTTGGCGGTTAACCCAACCTCAAACATCCTGTGAACACCATACCCTGGTCGTATCGTTTGTATCGATGGACCTGGAGCGGGCTGGACTTGCTCTTCCCGCCAAATTGTGCAGGCTGTGGAAAAGCAGGGACGCGCTGGTGCCCGGATTGTCAGGCACGCGTCCCACGGCTCGTCGAGCCATTCTGTGAAAAATGCGGACTCCCCGTCCGCAAGGCTGGCTTGTGTGAAAAATGCCAATCGAATCCGCCTGTGTATCGCGTTTTGCGATCATGGGCGGTTTTTGATTCCCCGGTTCAGAACGCGTTGCACACCCTGAAGTATCGCAAAAACCTTGGTCTCGGTGATGCCCTGGCCGCGCAGATGACCGACTTCGTGCGCGGACTTAACTGGCCCGTGGAAATGCTCGTTCCGACTCCGCTGGGCAAAAAGCGCCTGCAGGAGCGGGGTTATAATCAAGTTGCGCTGGTGGCGCAGCCACTTGCTTATGAACTAGGACTCGCCTATGTTCCCCACGCGTTAACCAAAGTGCGTGAGACCCGCTCGCAGGTGGGGTTGAACGTTCAGGAACGCAGGCAAAATGTCTCGGAGGCATATCAGGCCAGCCCGTCGGTGGTGAAGCGGAAATCCGTCCTGTTGATGGATGATGTAGCCACGACCGGGTCCACCCTGGCCTCTGCGGCAGAAGCCTTGATGGCTGCCGGAGCCGATGCAGTCTATGCGATCACCATTGCGCGTGCACTTTCACATCATGATCTGTCTCGTGTTTGACAATGACGCTCTGCGTCATTGATATCACCTTTTTCTGGAGGTAGTACCATGGCGAACAATGTTGAAATAGTGGCACGTAATATGCGCTTGACCGACAACACGCGCGAATACGTCGAGAAGAAAGCCGCCAAGCTGGAGCGACACCTTCCCGGAATTGACGAGATCCACATCGAGTTGACGCACCTAAAAACGGCGCGTTCTGCCACCGACCGCCAGGTGGCACAGATCACCGTGCGGGGCAAGGGATTCATCCTGCGTGCCGAGGAGCGCGCAGATGATTTGCAAGCCGCATACGACATGGCCTTTGACAAGATCCAGCGCCAGATTGAGCGCTTTAAGGGCAAACGTAATAAAGGCCGCGGTGATGGTCGTTCAGCTGCCGAAGTGGTGGAGCCAGATGACCTGCCCGTGGACGAGACCGGCGAACTCCTGCCGCTGATCGCGCGGCGCAAAAAGTTCGTGGTCCTGCCCATGACGGAGGACGAAGCCGTCGAGCAGATGCGCCTGCTCGGGCACGATAACTTCTTTGTGTTCTTCAACGCCGAGAAGAACTCGATCCAGGTGGTCTACCGGCGGCGCAACGGCAGCTACGGGTTGATCGAGCCCGTGGTTGGTTAAGTACCACAGCAACAACAAACCAGTGGCGCATATGCGCCACTGGTCTTATAAGGAGCAGGCATGGAATTTGAAGAGAACGAGCTGGAGGATGGTGGTGCGCCGATCGATTACGACGCAGTGCGCGCCAGCATCGCGCAACTGATCAAGGCGGTGGGGGAGGACCCGGAACGGGAGGGGTTAAAAAATACGCCGCACCGTGTGGCGCGCATGTATGGTGAATTGCTGAACGGCTATCACACCGACCCCGAAAAATTCATCAACGGTGCGCTGTTCGATATCAGCTACGACGAGATGGTTATCGTGCGCGATATCGAATTCTACAGCCTGTGCGAGCATCATATGCTGCCCTTCATCGGGCGCGCACATGTCGCCTATATTCCCGCGGGCAAGGTGTTGGGCCTCTCCAAGATCCCCCGCATTGTCGATCTCTACGCCCGCCGCCTGCAAGTACAGGAACGCATGACCCGCCAGATCGCCGATTTTCTGCGCGACCTGCTCAAGCCGCAGGGCGTGGC
>CAZJMZ010000044.1:0-2035 GCA_964547115.1 uncultured Anaerolinea sp.
TGTTCGATCTGTTGTTTTTCTTCCTGCTTGACCACTGCCGTTTCATGCGCGCGATGCAAAAGGTAGGGATACGGCTTGCTGCCCATCATGCGGCATTGTTCCACCAGTACGGCATGGAGCAAATTCAACTGCTCGCGGTCATCCACCACCCAGCGCGGAATTTCCACCCGCACCGGCCACGGGTGCCCCTCACTGCCAACGTTCAAATAGAAGAAGTGCAGCTCCAGCACGCCGGTGTAATTCTTCTCGGCGCTCGATTGCATCTTGAACACCGCCGAACGATGCCCCGGCGGCAGGAGTTGGAACAGCGCATTGCCATGGCCGAACAGCCAGCGGTCGGTGACGTATTTCAACGGCGGGGCGGTCCGCAATTTTTCCAATTCTTCAGGAAGGGTGACCTGCGTCAGTTCGAGCAGTTTGACCACCAGGCTGGAGGAGGGCTTGTCGATGTACCCCGCTGAGATGATGCCACGTCCCTGCAAGCGCGAGAGCACGGAGATGTACTTCTCCACAGTGTTGCGGTACATGTTGGCATTGTCAATGTCCTTGGCGCGGAAGATCTCGAGCGTGCCATCGGTAAAAGAAACCACCGGGCCTTTGAGGCCCTTGCTCAGCTTTTCGATGACACTGCGCTCGGCCAGGTCGCGCCGCAGGGCTACACCGCCGTCGGTGGTGAGTCCGTTCTCTTCGATGGCATCACCATAGAAGAGTTCACTTTCCACTTCCACGGTCGGGGTCTCGCCGGAGGCCGGTTTCATGGTGATGGCCCCCACGTTGATCACGCAGAATTGCACCGCGCTGTGCCGGTCCGCGATGGCCTGCGAACCGTCGGCGGCGATGAGGGTTGATTGGATCACAGAATCAGGAGGCGGGTAGTGAGAAGCGAGGGCTTCATCCAACGGCACGGCGCAACGGATGTTGGCATCGGCCTGTTTGGCGGCCTCCACTTTGGAGCGCAGGGAGTCCAGATCAGAAGAATGTCTTTCAAGGAGTTTCTGCGCCAGTTTCTGCGCATCCTCTTTCTTCTGTTTTCTTTCCTTGGCGCCCAGCCCCACCTGCTTGATCTGTGTATAAAGTTCCTGATAGTTGATCGGCATGGTCTCCCCTTGGGGGATAGAACAAATGTATCAGAATTGTACAGGCAAACGGATAGAAATTCAAGCCAGCCGGGGAACTTTTCGCCCGTTGCAGCGTCAGGAAGGCATGAGGAGAATCATCTCAAACAAGGAGTACCCTATGAACAAGAAACCATTTATTGTTGCGGCCATCGCATTGCTCGCGCTCATCATTAGCGCCTGCGGACCCACCACCATCAACCAGGAAGCCCCCGCCCCCATTCGCACCCTGAATGTGACCGGCTCCGGGCAGGCTGTGTTGACCCCCGATATCGCTTATGTCTACCTCGGCGTGCGCACTGAAAAGCCCACGGCCACCGAGGCGGTCGGCGAGAACAACACCCAAACCCAGCAGGTGATCCAGGCCATCAAGGATTTCGGCATCGCCGAGAACGACATCCGCACCACCAACTTCAGCATTTACCCGCAGGACAAGTACGACCCGTCCACCGGGCTGCCCACCGGCCAGAAGACCTACGTGGTCGATAACACCGTCTACGTGACCGTGCGCGAACTCGACAAGCTCGGCGACCTGCTCGATACCATCGTGGCGGCGGGTGCAAACACCGTCAACAGCATCCAGTTCGATGTGGCCGACAAGACCGAAGCCCTCAAGCAGGCCCGCGCCGAAGCCGTGAAGGATGCCGAAGCCCAGGCCCAGGAACTGGCCGGGGCCGCCAGCCTCACCCTCGGTGAGATCCAATCCATTGGCTTTTACGATAGCGCCCCCTACCCGGTCTATGACGGGCGCGGTGGTGGTGGCGCCATGGCCGAAGCGGCGGCAGTGCCGATCCAGCCCGGTCAGTTGACCTTCACCGTCAGCGTCAACATCTCGTACGCCATCAAATAAATTCAAGACGCCGCCCGCGTCTGACTCAGCCGGAGCCTGCTTCTCTTACGAGGAGCAGGCTCCTTGCTTT
>CAZJMZ010000044.1:2135-16265 GCA_964547115.1 uncultured Anaerolinea sp.
CGCGTCTGACTCAGCCGGAGCCTGCTTCTCTTACGAGGAGCAGGCTCCTTGCTTTGTCATGCGCACAGATTAGCGGATTAACGTTCCCCACAGTTATAATCGCCCCACATCTCTACGCAATCAGGAGTCACAATCATGCTCAAAGTCGGGTATATCGGTCTGGGGTTGATGGGCAAATCCATCGCGCGCAATATTCTCAAGGCAGGCTTTCCGGTCGTCGTCCACAATCGCTCGCAAGCCGCCGTGGACGAACTCGTCGCCGAAGGCGCCGTCCGCGCCGCCTCGCCGCAGGAAGTGGCCGCCCAGGTGGATGTGGTCTTCACCAATCTGCCCGATACCCCCGATGTGGAAAAGGTCGTCCTGGGCGAAAATGGCATTCTGGCGGGGGCCCATCCCGGCCTGATCGTTGTGGATAACTCCACCATCAAGCCTGCCGCCGCCCGCACCATCGCCCAAAAGCTCTCTGAACAGGGCGTTCTCTCGCTTGATGCTCCCGTCTCCGGCGGCGACATCGGCGCCCGCAACGGCACACTCACCATCATGGTCGGTGGTGATGCGGCTGCGCTGGAGAAGGTCATGCCGGTGTTCCTGGCCATGGGCAAGACTGTGACGCACGTCGGCGAGGCAGGCGCGGGCCAGGTGGCCAAAGCCGCCAACCAGATCATGGTCGCCGCGCAAATGGTGGCCATGGGCGAGCTGCTGGTCTTCGCCAAAAAAGCAGGCGTGGACCCGCAAAAGGTGGTGGACGCCATCAAAGGCGGCGCCGCCCAATGCTGGACGCTCGACGTCAAACCGCCGCGGCTCTTTGCCGGCAATCGCACGCCCGGCTTCAAGGCCCACATGCAATTGAAGGACCTGCGCATCGTCAAGGAGACCGCGCAGGAATACGCCATCCCCATCTCGGGCACGCTGGCCAACACCGCCCTCTTCCAACAAATGATCGACCTCGGCCTGGGCGAACTCGATAACTCGGCCGTGGTGGGCGTGATCGAAAAACTGGCAGGCGTGGAGATCCTATAAAAAGTCCGGTGGTTGAGTAGGCGGCAAGGTCTTGATATAGAGCTTATCCGGCTTGACCAGCCGCCGTATCGAAACCACCGAGCATAGGATGCAATGAAAAAATACTACCCCACCTTCCGCGATTACCTGTTCATCGGGCTGAGTTCCGTCATTCAAGCCTTCAGCTTGCGCGTGTTCTTCGTCCCCGCGAACCTGGCTTCGGGGGGCGTGAGCGGCATCTCGCAGTTGATCAATCACTTCACTGGCTGGCCCATCGGTTTGATGGTGCTGGCCGGTAACGTCCCACTCTTCATCCTTGGCTGGCGCTTCCTCGGCGGACGGCGCTTCGCCTTCCGCACCGCCTTCGCCATCATCACCTATTCGATCTTCACCGACCTGCTCGTCAAGACCCCGCTGTTTGCCGCGGGCGGCGCAGGCACGCGCCTGATCGCCGACCTGCAGGGCGATATCTTCCTCAACTCGCTGTATGGCGCCATCGTCAGCGGTGTGGGGTATGGGCTGGTCTATCGCGCGCGCGGCACCAGCGGCGGCTCGGATATCCTCGCCCGCATCCTCAACAACTGGCGCGGCATCTCGATGACCCAAAGTTATCTCATCGTTGATACGGCGGTCATCCTGGGCGCAGGCTTCATCTTTGGCTGGAAGCAGGCGCTCTATGCCATGATCACGCTCTACGTCAGCGGCCTGGTCTCAGAGACCGTATTGGAAGGCGGCGGCACCGTGCGCACGGCCATGATCGTCACCAACGAGCCTGAGGTCATCTCGAACCGCGTGCTCGAAGAACTCGAACGCGGCGTCACCATTCTCGAAGGCTCCGGGGCCTATACGGGACAATCCCGCCCGGTGCTGTATTGCGTCATCACCCGCGCCGAAGTCGCCGCACTCAAGGCCATCGTCCACGAAGCAGACCCACGCGCTTTCATGGTCATCGGCGTGGCGCACGAAGCGCTGGGCGAGGGCTTCAAACCGATCAAACAATAACAACCGAAATGAACCCTTAAAACAGAAAGGCACTGAGTCTGTATGAGCTCAGTGCCTTTGCATTTAATCGGCTAGCGCCGTTTTTTCTTCTTATTGATGCGATACCCGAAGCGTTGCATCGCATCCTCATCGTTGCGCCAATCCTTCAACACCTTCACGCGCAGTTCCAGGAACACGGGGCGTCCGCCCATCTCTTCGATCTCCTTGCGCGCGGCCGAGCCAATGCTCTTCAGCATGCCCCCGCCCTCGCCGATCACGATCCCCTTCTGCGACTCACGTTCCACAAAGACCGTGGCGCCGATGTACAACATCCCGTTCTCGCGTTCCTTGAACTCATCGATGCGCACACCCACGCCATGCGGCACTTCCTCGCGCAGTTTGTTCAGGCACGCCTCGCGGATCAGGTCGGCGGCGATGTCGCGCTCGTACGAATCGGTCACCTGCTCCTCGTCATATTCCGGCGCGCGGAACGGACAGAACGACACCAGCAATTCGATCAACTCGCTCAGGTTCTGATTCTTCATCGCCGAGATGGATGTGACGCTCGCTTCTTTCTTCACCGTGGCCTGATACGCTTCGAGATTCTTCGCCAACGCCTCAGCGGAGACCAGGTCCATTTTGTTGGCAACCAGCACCAGGGGCGTCCGACGCGGCAGGCCGTTGAGCAGGAGTCCGATCTCGCGGTCCTCGTCGGTCGGTCGGGCAGAGCCGTCCACCAGCCAGAGCACCACATCCACACCCTGCAATGACTCTTGCGCCTCCTGGTTCAGAAACGTGCCAAGTTTATGGCGCGCACTGTGCATACCGGGGGTATCCACAAAAATGAGTTGATATTTCTCCTCGGTGAGAATGCCCAGCTGCCGCTTGCGCGTGGTCTGCGGCTTGGACGAGACCGCCGCGATCTTCTGCCCGAGCAGGGCATTGACCAGCGTGGACTTGCCGACATTGGGTCGGCCGATGATGGCGATATAACCGGAACGAAAATCGTTCATGGAATCCTTTCGTAGATGCGGATGACAGGGTTGACGAATTGAACTGCAACCTGAGGAAGATAAGGCGGCAGGCTGTATTTGAACTCGACGGCAAGGCGGTAATGGTTCGAACGCCCGGTATCGAGTTGTTTGAAGAAATCACACTCCACTTGCGTGTTCGCGCAGATGAACGGATTGGCAAAACGGTCATAGGTGAAACTGTCGGTGACGAGGTAATCGGTATGGCGTTGGTCCAAACCAACTTCGCCAACATTGAACACATAGTCGTCGCTGGTGGGCAGAACATCGCCGGGGACCTTGATGAAAAACAACGGATAGTTGTGTTCGCGTTTGAAATGTTTTTCAGGGATGGTGGGCGGGTAGAGCGTATGTTCAAGCGTGGAGCCTTTGGGCAGGGCGGCCACATACTCAGTGGCAGCGAAACGCGCATCGTGGATGAACAGCAGCATCACGCTGATGTTCCGCGCAAAGCAATACGCCACCAGCAAGGTTAATGCCGCACCTATTGCCCAGCGCGAGGTTGTTGAGACACGCGCAACTAATGCTTCCACGAACAGGGCAGCAAAGATCGTCAGGGGGGGCATAAGCGTGAGAAAGAACCGCAACTGGTAGTTGAACGACAACATGATGGGCAGGTCCATGGCGAGGAGCGTCAGTACCGGAATTAGCAACACCGGCAGGCCTGGCTGCCGTCCCCACACCCGGCTGAGCGTAATACAAGCCCAGATCAGACCTGCCGCAAACAGTACGGCCAAAGGCAAACCCAGACCCTCTGCCAGCACGGGATATTGCCCGATCACACCGCGCACGCTATCAGGTTCGCGCAGAAAGTTTCCAGTGCGGATCAAAGCGGGGAGCATATGCTCAAAATAAAAGACCGGTGACAGGATCGAACGCGGCGTACCGATGGCGAAACCGGCCATGGTCAACAGACCGCCGAACGCCAATTGGCCAAAAGTGGCCCAGCGAAACCAACCCTTCCAATTTTCCAACAGCACCACTGCAACAGGGGCCAATACCAAGGCGATGCCGTTGTATTTACTCGAGGCCGCCAGGCCCACGGCCAGAAAGGCAGCATATAACCAACCATTCCAACGGCTTTGCACATGGCTGACCAGGCAAAATGCCACCAACACGGAAAAGAACAGCAGGTACATGTCGTTGTGGGCGAAGCGGGCGTTGTGCGGCATGAGCGTGACACAGATCAGCAACAACCCCGCCAGCGCCGAGACCCAAACTCCGCGCCCCATGCGCCGGACCGTGACATAGGTCAGCACCACCGAGAGGCCACCCAGCAGGGCGGAAAGCACGCGTGAAGCGACCAGCACTTCCCGATCCGTATATCCCAGCCGCAGAATGATCCGGCCCAGCCAATACATGATGTACTGCGGCAGGTCAGGGTAATCGAAGTTGGTCATGCTGAATTGCCACTTGCCCTGCAAGGCCTTGAGCGCCCGCCAGACGATCTCATCGGGGTGCCAGATGGCCGGGGCGCCCCAGGTGATGCCCGGCAGGGTGAAGGCCAGAAAAACAACCATTAACAACCCGGGCAGGAACAGGTCGCGTTTATCCAGCGGGAGGGCTTTAAGTTTCAGCATGCCACCGTGTTAGGGCACCCGTTCATAGATGCGGATGGACGGGTTAATAAAGTTGAACTGGATCTGCGGCAGGTAGGGCGGCAGGGTGTATTTGAATTCGGCCAGCAGGCGGTAATGTTCCGAGCGGCCGGTTTCGAGTTGCTTGAAGAAGGCGCATTCCACCGGCATGCGTTCACAAGTAAAGGGATCGTTGAACTTTTCCCAGGTATAGCTATCAAGCACCAGGTAATCGGTCTCGCGTTCGTTCAAACCGGCTTCTCCCGCATTAAAGACCATATTCTTACTGGTAGGCACTGGCTCATTGCCTTTAACAAAATAGATCGGGTAGTTGAATTCGTTGGCGAAATGTTTCTCAGGGATCGAAGGCGGATAGTAGGTATGCTCCAGAGTCGACTCTTTGGGCAGGGATGCCACGAACGCGCTGGCCGGAATACGGGCATCGTTCATCACCAGCAGCATCAGGCTCAGGATGCGCGCCAGCGAATACAGCATAACCAGCCCCACTGCCGCCTGCAAGGCACGGGGATACCACCCGCCTTGTTGCCGGGCAAGGGTGTAAACATGATCGAGGAAGAAGGCCGCCAGGATCGCCAGCACAGGCATGAGCGTAAGGAAATAGCGGATCTGGTAATTGTAGGAAATGGTCATTGGCAGATCAAGCAGCACGATCGCACCCAGCAGGATCGCCAGCCCGCCCGAGGCGCGGTCCATGGTCTTGTGACGATATGCCTGCCACAGCCACCAGATTGCCCACACCAACGCCGCGCCAAACAACAACGATAACGCCGGGCCAAGCCCTTCATTGATGAGCGCATACTGGCCCACAATACCGCGCACACTATCAGGGCGGCGGCCATACGAGACCTGCCAATCGAGCGCTGAGAGCAGGCGCTTGAGGTACCAGGCCAGCCACAGAAAGGCTTTCGGTGTGCCGAGGGCATATCCACCAAACGCCAACACCGCACCAATGAACAACGTCTCCAGCGTAGCCAGCCATTGCCGCGGATGGAGCCGCCACTGCCCCAGCACGTACACCGCCACAGGCAACAGGATCAAACTCCCGCCGATGTATTTGCAGGAAGCCGCCATGCCCACTGTAAGGAAGGAGGCGTACAGCCAGAGCTTGCTGCCACGGTTGTAATATTCGATGACCAGCAGGATGGTCAGGGTGCTGAAGAACAGCAAAAAGACGTCATTATGCGCGAAGCGTCCGTTGTGCTGCATCTCGCCCACACACACCAGCAGCAGACCGGCCAGGCCGGCCACGGTCACACTGCCCCCGAGGCGGCGGGCCATGAGGTAGGTCAGGGCAACCGTCAGCCCAGCCAGCACCGCCGAAAGGATGCGCGCGGCCAGCAGCACCTGGCTCAACGGCGCACCCAATGCCATGATGAGTTTACCGAGAAAGTAATAGGTGTATACCGGCAGGGTTGGGTAATCGAAGTTGTATTCGTCGAAGCGGTAGGCCGGGTCTTCCAGTCCGTTGATCGCGCGGATCACCACTTCATCGGGGTGCCACATGTTGGGCGCACCCCAGGCAATGCCAGGCAGGGTGAGCGCCAGAAAGAGCAGGAACAGGCCCAGCGGCAGCATGAATTCGTAACGTTCGAGGAAGTTTTTTTTGTTTTCCATATTCATTACAGTGAAACCACCACCGGCGTCGGATCAGTGACCGTGACCGATCGACCGTTGGCGAAGGTGACCGTGGTCTGCGATTGCCCGCGCACGATTCTAAGGCCTTTGTATTGTACGGTCACATCCCACGGGAACGGGTTGAGGCCACTCAGGCGCACGCGCGCAGCAGAAAGCAATTCCACACCGAGGATGCGCAGGAACAACCCCGTGGGGGCAAGTCCGCTGAAGGCGTTGCGCTCACCAATGCCGGAGCCGCGCTCGGCATGGTAACGCGAGAAGAAGGCGCGGTTTTGTTTGAGGTTCTGAATGACCGCCGTCATGGTGTGGACGAAGATGCGCGCGGCATCGCTACGAAAGCCGTAACGCAGAAGCCCCTCGCAGACCAGCAGGTTCCAGGGCAGGTGTACAGCCAGGGCGGTGGCCTCAGCCTCCGGCTGAGTCAGCAGCGGGCAGGCGGGAATCCCGTATGGGCGTTGGAAGCGGTTCACATCCAGCACGGCGCGTCCGATCATGATCTGGGCTTGTTGTGCATCCGGCACGCCCGCCCATAATGGCACGAGCAGGGTGTGGTCCTCGGTGGTGTAATCGAGCGTCTTGACCACCACCACATCCTCAGGACCCAGATCCCGCACAATGACCTTCGCCAGTTTTGTGTACACGCTCTTGGTGGTGTAGACCGAGCCGCCGTTGCGCCATTGATAATCGCCGCTTTGGATGACCTCATCGGCGGGTTTGCTGGCGTATTGGTGCAGGTGGACTTCAGGCCGCCTCGCCCCCGGACTTTGAGCCTGCACCTCAACCAATAAGCGCATCGGCCCCTCGAATTTGAGCTTGGGTGTGACCGCGCCCGTGCCTTGCTGCCGCACCAACACCTTGCCTTCCAGACCGGCATTGGTGCCGCGCTCACGGTAATGATACAACCCCGTGCGTGCCTGCCATGCCGATTCGATCGAACGCTTCAACACCGCTGCCTGCTCGTGGATCAACACCAACCCTTCCGTGCTTTCCAACAGTTCCGCCATGCGGATCAGGCTTTGGGCTTCGTGATACAGCAGGGCTTCGAGCGCCGGGCTGTGGACGTGCGAGATGTTGACACCCAGTGACCACTCATGCCACGCGTCGAACAGCGGATTCTCCTCGAAGCCGGTTTGCAGCACATGCTTCCACTGCGGCAGGCCATCGCGGTCTTCGTCGTATTCGGGTGAGAACCAGGCCCAGAAGAACTTTTGCAATTGCGGAAAAGCCTTCTTGAGGAGGTCGAGGTCGCCGGTACGTTCGTAGAGCTTCAATGCCAGCGCCGCCAGCATGGGCGCAGCGAGGTATCGTCCGCGTTGACCGGCGAGGCCGGGTTTGCCGTCGATGGTGCCGTCTGGCGATTGCACGGCGAGAAAGTTGAGCAGCAGGTCTTGTGCGGCCGGGGCGCCAGGCAAAACTTCGGTGAGATAGTAGGCTTCGAGCGGGGTCTGCCCATTCCAGGCGGCGGGATAATCGGTGCCATCGCCTTTGGGCGAGTAACCGTGCTCGGGCCCGCGCACCGCAACGAGAGACGGGTGTGGCAGGTGGGTGTTGGGCGGGAAGAACATGCCCAGTGCGGCGCTCTGGCTGAAGGCAAAGGCGGCATCCCAATCCTGGTCAGCGGTGCGGATGTCGATGGTCTGGCTGGTGTTGAGCAGCTCGAGGCGGGCACGTTCGGCTTCCCACGGGCGGGCGGCCGTCTGGCGGGCAAGCTCGAAGGAGCGTTGCTGGTCGTCGGTGCAGGCCTGGGTGAAGGTCAGTTGACGGGTGGCGCCGGGACCCAGTTCAAGGTCCAGGTGGAGCGAGGGCGGCGAGCCGGTGCCATGTGCGGGGCCGCCGGTCATGAACAACACCGGGCACAATCCGCCGGTCTGGCCGGCCAGCACGTTCACGAGACTCATTTGCACCGGGGTCATGCCCTGCCCATCGATCGGTGCAAGGCTGGCGCACAATTCGAGCCGCACCTTGCGTGTGGCGTTGGAGCGGTTCGCCACGCTCACGCGCCCGCTGACCGCATTGGATTGTGGAACCCAGTATTCGGTCGAGACGTCTATGCTCGGTAGCGGAGCAAAGTCCACGATGAGGAAGTTCGGGTAGAAGCGCCGGATGGTGGGAGCCTGCGCGAACGCCGCCGGGTCGCTGACGGAGACGGTCCCTTCGCTGAAGCGGAGGAACAAGCGCATGGCTTTGGCACGCAGACCAAAGGTGGTGCGAAGCGCGAGGGCGGGCGGTTCACCGCCGCCAAGGGTCAATTCCCAGCCGTGGTCGTTGAGGTAGTCGGGAATCGAAAGCCGGGCATCCGCCGCAAGCGTGAGGCACAGGGGGTCGCCCGGCGCAAGAGACCAATCGCGCATGGGTTGTATTGTACGGGCGAAACGGCGGAAGGTCAAAGGGTATAATCTGGTCGACCGGTCCTTGACGCGCTCGAAGGCCGGCAGACCAACTGACGAGGAGCATCCCCATGACCGGACTGTATTTTGAAGAATTTTATGTCGGCCAGAAGGTGACGACCGTGGGCCGCACCATGACCGAATACGACATCAACACCTTCGCCGGGCTTTCGGGCGATTACAACCAGATCCATACCGATGCCGAATTCAGCAAGACCACCCAGATCGGCCAGCGCATTGCGCACGGCATTTTGGGGTTGTCCATCGCCTCCGGGCTGGCCATGCGCACCGGCATTCTGGAAGGCACCGTCATCGTCTTCCGTGAGATCACCGAATGGAAGTTCGTGAAACCGATCTTCATCGGCGATACCATTCACGTGGACCTGCAAGTGAAGGAAACCAAGTCGCTGCCGCGCATCGGTGGCGGTTCGGTGAGCATTGAATTGGAAGTCAAAAATCAAAAGGATGAGGTCTGCCACCGCGGCACATGGAATGTGCTGGTCAAAAGCAAGCCTGCCTCCTAGCAATGCGCAGTACGGAATACGCCGTTCGTACTGCGCCTATTCCGTATTTGTGTGGAAGAGAACATGACCGAAGAAGAAGATCGCCTGAAAAAAATAAAACGCCTGCTGGATTCAGAAGCCGACACCCGCGCCGAGTCACCGATCACACCGACTCCAACCGACGCGAACACCGCCAACCCCACTGGCACTACACGCACGGCCGCGCCGCGCACGCCCGCCCCACCTCCACCGATCGCCCTTGATAAAGATAACCTGCCTCTGCCGCGCCGTGTCAACGAAGTGGACATGGAAGGCACGCGCGTGACGCCCGTGGCCTATGAACCTGCCAGCCGTCCGCGCCCCAGTCAGTCACAGCCGAGGCGCACGCCACCGCCAAGCCAGGTCAAGTCAGGCCGCTGGCGCATCGACCTGAGCGGGTTGAACATTGGCCAGGGTTGGGGCTGCCTCCTGCGCGGGCTGATCCTGGCACTATTCGGCATCGTCATCCTCGCGATCATCGGCGGGTCGGCGCTGGTCTTTTCGTATTACCGCATCGCCCGCACCCTGCCCAGTGTGGAAGACCTCAAGAGCCGCGCCTCACAATTCGAGACCACCCGCATCCTCGACCGCAACGGGCAGCCACTTTACGAGATCCTCGACCCCAACGCCGGACGCCGCACCTACATCTCCCTCGACCAGATCTCCCCGGCTCTTGTCGCAGCGACGATCGCCACTGAAGACCAGGACTTTTACACCCACCCCGGCTTTGACCCGGCCGCCATCCTGCGCGCCTTGTGGGAAAACTACCGCACCGATGGACAGGGCGGCGGCGCATCCACCATCACCCAGCAACTGGCGCGCGCCCTGCTGCTCACGCCTGAAGAGCGCGCCGAGCGGACCTACCGCCGCAAGGTACGCGAGATCATTCTGGCCGCCGAACTCACCCGCCGCTATTCCAAGAACGAGATCCTCGAACTCTATCTCAACGAGATCTACTACGGCAACCTGGCCTATGGCATCGAAGCCGCCTCCGAAACCTACTTCGGCAAGACCGCCAACCAATTGACTCTGGCAGAGGCGTCGTTCCTGGCCGGTCTGCCGCAATCACCTGCCGTCTACGATATTTACACCAACCGCGAGCCCACCCTCATCCGCCAGCAGCAGGTGCTGGTGCTGATGTATGGCCTCAGCCAGCAGCGGGGCTGTATCACCGTCAGCAACAGCGCCGTGCCCATTTGTGTGGATCAAGCTGCGGCTGTGTTGGCGGCGGATGATATCAAGTCCCGCAATTTTGTCGCACCGAACATCAACGCCCGGTATCCGCATTGGGTCAACTTCGTCCGCGAACAACTTGAAAAACAATATGACGCACAGACCATCTACCGGTCCGGTTTCATCGTCTACACCACGCTCGACCCGGTCCTGCAGAACGAAGCCCAACGTTTGGTGACCGAGCAGGTCAACGCGCTGGCCGATAAGAATGCCAAGAACGGCGCACTCGTGGCGCTCAAACCATCCACTGGCGAGATCCTGGCCATGGTCGGCTCGCCCGATTTCAACAACGAAGCCATCTCGGGGCAGATCAACATGGCCACCAGCTCCACCCGTCAACCGGGCTCATCCATCAAACCGTTGACCTATGCCGCCGCCTTCGAAAAAGGCTGGACCCCCGCCACCCTGCTCTGGGACGTGCCCACTGAATTCCCCGATGGCGCCAACCCGCCTTACACACCCAAGAACTACGACGATAAATTCCACGGTCCCATGACCGTGCGCACCGCGCTCTCGAACTCGTTCAACATCCCGGCGGTCAAGGCGCTTGAGTTCGTGGGCGTGTACGACGACCCGAACACGCCCGAACCGGAAGGCTTGATCGCCTTCGCGCAACGGCTGGGCATCACCAGCCTCACCCGCAACGACTATGGTCTGGCGCTCACCCTCGGCGGCGGCGATGTGAGCCTGCTCGAAATGACCCAGGCCTACTCGGTCTTTGCTGACGGTGGCAAAAAGATGCCGCCTGTTTCCATTCTAAAGATCGTGGATTTTCAAGGCAATGTCGTATACGAATACCAGCCGCCCCAACCCGAACAGGTCATGCGCCCCGAGCATGCCTACCTGATCTCATCCATCCTCTCCGACAACGATGCCCGTTCGTGGATGTTCGGCCGCAACTCCCTGCTCAATCTGCCCTTCCCCGCTGCTGCCAAGACCGGCACCACCAACGACTTCCGTGATAACTGGACCATGGGCTACACCCCTGACCTCGTCACCGGCGTATGGGTCGGCAATGCCGATTACACCCCCATGGTCAACACCACCGGGTTGAGCGGCGCGGCGCCTATCTGGTCCGCGTTCATGCAATACGCCGTCCCCCTCGTCAGCAACAGCAACCCCGCTCCGTTTACCCCGCCCTCCGGCATTGTGGATAAGATCATCTGCGCCAGTTCGGGCACCGAACCTTCGCAATGGTGCCAGGGCGGTCAGCGCAATGAGCAATTCGCCAGTGATCAGCCTCCGCTGCCCAAATCCAAAGACCTGCTCTATGAAACCGAGATCGATACCTGGACCGGCCTGATCGCAGGTGATGCCTGCAAGGACTTTGCCAAAAAAGACCTTGTTATGAACGTGGAGGATGAATGGGGCCGCAAATGGCTCCGCAGCGCGCAAGGCAAAGGCTGGCTTGAATCCAACGGCCTGCCCGGGAACCCCTTCTTCGCACCTGATCGCGAGTGCAGTTCCGACGATCCGCGCCCCCTGCTCGAATTCAGTTCGCCTAAAGATAACGAGACCCTCACCGAGACCTCCATCAATGTGCGTGGCATTATCAACGTCACCAAAGAAGGCTTCACTGGCTGGCGTCTCGAATACGGCACAGGCAATGACCCCTCTGAATGGAACCTGCTTGCCACCGGCACCAATAAATTCGAGAACCCCGATACCATTTTCAACTGGGACCTGACGAAGTTAACCAGCGACCGCCTCACCCTGCGCCTGTACCTCATGAACGGAGAGGAGTTCTACGCTGAAAAACGCATCTTCCTGACCATCAACCTGCCTACTCCAACCCCGCAACCGACTCTCACCCCCAGCCTCACACCCACCGTCACCCCTACGACGATTGTCGTCATCCCCACCGATACGCCCACCGAGACTCCCACGGTCACACCATCTCCGACCGAAACACCCACCGCAACGCCCACCCCCGGTCCTTAAAGGTTATGAGAAACACATTCAAAAGATCCCTGCTCGGACTCCTGATTGTTGCACTGGCAGCGGGCTGCGTGCCAACCCTGGCAACGCCAGTCCCGCCGCTGGATATGAACGCTGTCGGCACTGCCATCGCACAAACGGCCAATGCCGCCTCCGCCCAAACGGCCCAGGCCATCGCCCTGCAAGCCACCGCCACCTCGACGACCACGCCCTACCCCACCTTCACCCCCGAAGCGACCTATACACCTGTGGACGTGATCATATTCCCAACCGTCACGCCCGCCCAGGACGTGCAATACTACCGCTTCAAACACGATAACCAACTGGCCTATTACAACTTCCGCTCCCGCACCGCTGACAATGCCTGGCCCATCGAGAAGTGGGGATTGCAAACACCAGAAATGGTGGAATTGTGGGTGAACCCGGCTTTCGGTTCAGGCACCCACCGCACCAAACTCGACTCCTTCTGGGGTAATTACCTGGAACTACTCAATGGCTTCAACCCGCGTAAGCTTCACTATGTGAAAGCCAATGACACAGCGCTGTTCGACGGGGCAGGCTTTCCACAATTGGAAAGCGTGAGTATGGGCGGAAACATCATCACCCTCGATGAGATCAAGAACGGCTGGGGCCGCGTCCACACCTTTGACTTCAACAACCCCGGCTCACTGGACGATGTGAACTACCTCACCCGCCCGGATCTGGTGCATAAGTTCATCCTCGTTGGATGGGACAAAAAGACCCGCACCACCTACTTCGCCGACCCGCCGCCGCCTTACGGAGACATGTACTGGCCTCTGGTCTCCACCCGCGCCGTATGGGTTTCGATGGATTTTCTGGAGCCTTTTCCGATCCTGCCCATGACAGTGAAAGGTGTGGTGGAGCAGGAGATCAAACTCAAGCCTGAAGTGGATGCCGACTCGACCGGCGAAACGCTGGGCGTGGGCGAATCGATCCGCATCATGGAATATTATCCATCCGGTTCGGATGTATGGGCGCGTGTGGCCGGTGGCGGTTGGATCGCGTTGCTGTTAAACCCCAAGGTGGTGCTGACCTATATGACCGATTGGCGTATGCAAACGCGCCCGCCCCTGCCGCCGCCGGCCCCCCCCAAGCCCAAACCATGAACGGACAAACCCGCTCAGCCATCAAGCCCGGCCAAACTGTGTTGATCGTCCTCAAGCAGGACCAGCGCACCGGCAAACTGACTCAGGGCATCGTCAAAGATATTCTGACCAAATCACCCCATCACCCGCACGGCATCAAGGTCCGTTTGCAGGATGGGCGGGTGGGCCGGGTGAAAGAGATCGTTCCAGCCGCCCAGCCACCCACAGAGAGTTGAGGCCTCCATGTCTGAATCTGCTGTCCCTCGTGTTCGCCACGTTGTTTTTCACAGGCCAGGTCCCGCCTGGCAGATCGGTGTCGACTTCCGGCAACAGCCCGGGGTGGGAGAGCATGTGCAGCACTATTTGCAGCTCCATCAGCAGGGCAGGCTGGAATTAGGCGGCCCCTTCCTGTTACAAGATGCTGGCGGCATGATGGTGGCTACACCAGATGTATCGCTGACTGAACTGGAAGCGTTTGCAGCAGCAGACCCTGCCGTGCGTTCTGGCCTGCTGGTATATGAAATCCGCCCATGGTTCACAGCCATGGAACATGAAAGCAGCAGCAAATGATCCGCCAACTTGCACATCTGAATTTCGTCACCAATGACCTCGATCGCATTGTGGATTTTTACGTCAACAAGCTGGGCTTGCAGGTGAAGTTCACCCTAAACAACCAGCGG
>CAZJMZ010000045.1:0-1384 GCA_964547115.1 uncultured Anaerolinea sp.
CAACCAGTTCAACCCCGATGTGACTGTCCGTCGCCGCGGTGTGATGGAAAAATGCACCTTCTGCATCCAGCGCATCCACAAGGCGCAGGACAAGGCCAAATCTGAAGGCCGCGAGGTCGAGGATGGCGAGTTCACGACCGCCTGCGCCCAGGCCTGCCCTGCCGATGCGATTACCTTCGGTCGTATCGATAACGGTGAAAGCCTGGTCTCACAATTGGCCCGCGGCCCGCGCGGTTACCATCATCTTGAAGAGCTCGGCACGCTCCCCAGCGTGACCTATCTCAAGGGAGCGTAGCATGGCTTATAACAAAAAGCAAAAAGAAACGCATGCCGAAGTGCACGCCCATGAGGAACATGGTGAGGCGCACTTCCGCGAAAAGCACCTGATGCTCGATCCGCTTCCGCGTGGCCAGATGAACGAAATGGTCATGGAAGCCATGCACCACACGACCTGGAAATTCTGGGTGGTGTTCGGTCTTTTGTCTGCTGTGGTGGCTTATTGTCTGTTCTATTCCTGGGGCTACATGATCTTGAATGGCCTCGGTGTGGCGGGTGTGAACCGGCCTTCTTACTGGGGCATCTTCCTCGTCAACACCGTGTTCTGGATCGGTATCAGCCATGCTGGTACGTTCATTTCCGCGATCTTGCGCGTGTTCAAAGCGGAATTCCGCCGTCCGTTCACCCGTGCTGCGGAATTGATGACCACCTTCGGTCTCGTGCAGGCTGGTTTCAGTGTCTTCATGCACATGGGCCGTGTGTGGCTGGCTTATTGGCTCTTTCCCATCCCGAACCAACGCCAATTGTGGCCGAACTTCCATTCGCCGCTTTCGTGGGACTTGGTGGCCATCTCCACCTACCTGCTTGGTTCCACCATGTATCTGTTCCTGCCGCTTATTCCTGACCTGGCCATGGCGCGTGACCGCTCCACCGGCTGGCGCAAGAATTTCTACAAGGTACTGGCATTGGGCTTCCGCGGCACCGAAGGCGAATGGACGCACTTGCGTCACGCCATGAACATCTTCGCCTTTGCCATCATCCCGGTCATGTTCTCCGTGCATACCATCGTGTCCTGGGACTTTGCCGCTGCCACCCGCCCCGGCTGGAACTCAACCATCTTCGGCCCGTACTTCGTGGTGGGCGCGTTGCATTCGGGTATGGGGGCGGTCGCCATGGTGCTGGTCATCGTCCGCGCCACGATGAAGAATATGCGTTACTTCATCCGCGCCGAGCATCTCGATGGCCTCGGCAAATTGATGCTCATCGTTTCGATGGCTTGGGCCTACTTCTTCTTCAACGACTACATGGTGCAATGGTACGGCGGCGACAAATGGACGCATGAACTGCTGCACTGGCATGAAGCCGGACCCATGGGGTGGATGTGGTT
>CAZJMZ010000045.1:1484-15977 GCA_964547115.1 uncultured Anaerolinea sp.
GTGTGGGAAGTGCAGGAAGGCCAGATGGCACACAAACTCGAGAAATTTGGACGCGAGACCGTTGTGACGGTCAGCGAATTGGAATAGGAGGACTGACATGGCTGACAAATTAACCATGCTCGCGGTCTTTCCGGACCTCGATCCTGCTGCGGATGCGATCGACCAACTCCGCACCCTCGGCATTCCCGACGAGGATATGAACGTGATTTCCGGCGTACCGGTCACTGAGCCGATGCTTGGCCGCGCCCGTCAGTTGACCAATGTGCCGCGCCTGGCCATGGGCGGCGCGATCTTCGGCTTTCTGGCCGCGGTATTCTTAACCTTTGTGACGCCTCTGTTGTACCCCGTACAAGTGGGGCGCCAATACTTCGTTCCTGGTCCCCCCACCGTGGTGCTGCTTTTTGAAGTCACCATGCTGGGCATGCTGCTGGCCACTTTCCTCGGTGTCTTTCTCGATAGCTCTTTCCCGAATTACCGCCCGATGGACTATGTGCCTGAGATCAGCGACGGCAAATATGCCATCTTCTTTGCCTGTGCCGAAGATAACAAGGACAAAGTCACCAAAGCCATGACCGCGCTGGGCGCGGAACAGGTGCGGGTTGCGGAGGCGATTCAACTATGAGGCTCTTAAGGCAACTTGTTGGTGTAGCTGTGGTCTTGTGCGGCTTGCTGGCGCTTTTGATGGTCTTTTCCTATGACGTAGTCAAACTTGAATGGCCCAGCTTTATGGAGATCCAACCCTCGTACCGGCAAATGGAAAGTCCCCTGCCTGTACCAGCTCGTTCCATTCCCGTGGAAGGTCCGATCTCCATCCCGAACATGGGCGCACCTGAAAATCCTGTGGTCGCCGATGAGGCTTCGATCGCCCGCGGCGCTGAGTTATTCGCGATCAATTGTCAGATGTGTCACGGTGCCACAGGCGAAGGGAACGGCCCCATTGCGGCCTTGATCCTCAACCGCCCCGCGAACCTGACCTCTGAAGTGGTTCAATCCAAGAGCGATGGCTCGTTCTTCCTGACCATCTCGCACGGCATTGACGGCCGTATGCCCGCCCTCAATGAAAACCTCACCGTCTCTGAACGTTGGGATGTGGTGAATTATCTCCGCACATTGAAACCGGCGGCAAAGTAGGCGAGGAGTTAAGATATGAATGATGTTCGTAAAATGATCTACGGCACGATCGCGTTGTTCTTTGTCGTGCTGGTATTTTGGATCGGCTTGATCTATGTCTCGTCATGCGGACTGACCCTCTCCTGCCAGCAGGCCGCCCCTCGCGTGGATCGCACGCCCATCCCGACCTTGATCCCCGTCAAACACACGGACGCTCAGCCTGCCATGGGCGGGGCGGGCGCTTTCAATGAGTGCCTGGTCTCCGCCTCAGACTTGATCGGCGCATGGATCACGGCAGGGGCCCCCGCCTCAGAGCCTTTCCCGTTTGCCGCTGTGGATGGCGGTCCCTGCCAGGGCAGTTTCGCCAACGATATCTCGCCGCTTTTGCGTGAGAACGGCGTCTGGTACAGCAACTCGATCGGGTGCGTCTCCTGCCATAACAGCGCACTGACTGAACGCAGCGGCGGCCTCGACCTGACCTCGTATGAAGCGATCGCACAGGGTTCAGGTCGCGCTGATGCCAACGCCAAGGGCAAAGACGTGCTGGGTGGTGGCGTCCTCGATCAAGCTTTGTTGTATCAGGTGTTGACCACACAGGGCTTGGTTGCCAAGGGCCATTCTGCAGATGTGCAAGCTTCCAGCCCGGTCTTGTACGTTGGCGAGCGTGTGCCGGAAGCCACTCCTACGCCTTAGTTTGTACTCGATATAAAGGCAGCAAAAAAGACTGACCTGCGCATGCGCAGGTCAGTCTTTTTTTATGGCCGTGGCAGAGTGAGACGAAAACGGATCGCCAATAGGCGCAGGGAAAAAATGGTCAGTGTGCCGGCCCAGGTGGCGAATGAAGCGTCGAAGTGCAGGCTGATGAGCAGGATGAAGACCCAAGTCCCGAGGAAGGAGCAGGTGGCGTATAGCTCTGTATCACTGCGAAAGACCTGGGGAATTTTGTTGCAAAGCACATCACGCAAGATGCCGCCAAAAATGCCGGTGACCACCCCCATGAGCGAGGCCGCCAGTAGCGAAAGGTCCATTTGCAGGGCGTAGGTGGCTCCCAGAATACTGAAGAAGCCCAGGCCCAATGCATCTGGGATGAGTAGTAATTTATCTGACAGCTCATTGATCAGGTAAAACGCCAATACAGCAATAACAAAAACCACCACAGACAACATAGGGTCGGCCAGCCAGAAAATGGGTGTGCGGCCCAGCATCATATCGCGCAGGGTGCCGCCGCCGAAGGCTGTGACGAATGCCACAGTGGCGGCGCCGACCACGTCCATTTCGTGTTTGCGGGCCTCCAATACACCGGAGAGCGCTGAAGCACTGACAGCCAGGTAGGTGAGAATCACTATGACGCCTTCGAGATTTTGCATATGCAGTTCCTTTCTGTTAAATCAAAACACCCTTGTTGCCAAGAGTGTTTTCAGCGGAGAGGGCGGGATTCGAACCCGCGAACCTTGTGGGTTACACGCTTTCCAAGCGTGCGCACTAAGCCGGACTATGCGACCTCTCCATTTTCAAGCGACGGGATTATACCAGAAATTAAAAGCGCGGCCTGTTTTACAAGCCGCGCTTGATTCTGGCGAGGGTTAGTTGTCGGCAGCGCCCTGGTTGACCCAGTCGGTGATGAGTTGAATTTCATCGGGGGTGAGTTTGGGACCGCGTTTGGGCATTTTTTGAGTGGCTACCAGTTCCACCAGCAGGCTGTCGTTGGCGTTGCCAGCGATGACGACCAGCCCGTTCTTGGAGCCCGCCATGAGGTTGGCATACGAAGTAACCGAAAGGTCTTCCTGGCGGCGGCTTTCGCCGTGGCAACTCCCACAGCGGCTGGTGAGTAGCGGCAGGACGTCGTTGGCGAAACTGACGGAGCCTCCGGCGGCAGGCGCTTCAGTTGCGGGGGCATCGGTTGTAGAGGCAACGGGGGCCTCTGTGGCTTGGGTCGATTGAGCAGGTTCCTCGGTCGGGGCGGAGGCGGGAGCGGTTGTCGCAGGGGCGGCGCCACAGGCGGTCAATGCTCCAAGGGCAAGAACAAGAACGATCAGTAATTTTGTTTTCATTGGTCTCCTAAAATCCATAAAGTATGACGCCGCCTAAAAATGCCAGGACGAGCGCGATCACAAAACTAAGTCCATATGCGCCCACGTAGAGCAGGCGATTGGATTGTTGAAAAAGTTGCGGATTGCGATGGCGGGCGAGGCTAAGCCCGGTGGTCAGCAAAAAGAGGAGGATGGCCAGCAGCATTTTGACCGAAGAGTTTGGGGCATCACCATCATAATTCTTGAGGTTATCCATTGCGCCAGTGAACCCGGCAACCACGGTGCTGATGGACGCCAGTGCCATGTTGGCAAAGGCCGTGAACTCAAGGGCCGGGTTGTTGCGCCAGGCGGCCAATAGGATGAAAAAGAAAGCCGCCGCCGTGAGCGCGATGGGGAAGTGCACGAACATGGGATGGGTGGGGTGCAGTTCGGTCACTGCTACGATCAAACGGTTAAAGAAATCCATGTCTCTCTCCTCAGTTCAACGTGAGACCCTGGGGGACCAGGGTCTCACTACAGATTTCTGTCTTGACGAAGAGTGTCTGAAATTGCTTACCTGTTTCTTATTCAGTTTCGTTTTTTGTTTCTGGTCCGGGTGCCCCTGTCGGTGAGGCTGCAACCATGGCTGGTGGGGTAATGCTGATTCGCCAGCCGTTGACGAACTTATAGACCAGCCAGGCGATCAAAGCGAGGATGGCCAGACGTGTCAGAAGGCCAAAGATGGAGAAGAGCCCGAAACCGCCATGACCCATTCCGCCGCGTCCAGTCATTCGGTTATCGAAGCCGCGCCCAAAACTGTCATGCATACCGAAGCCGAATTGGTGCATGGGCATCTGGTCCCAACCGAAGCCTTTGCCAAACCCAAGTGCGGGAGCGGTAGTGTTGTTGGAAAGGCCATTGGCGTAGCCGTAGCGATAGGCGGTGAGGCCGGTGACTCCGAGCGCACCTGCCAGCAGAACGATCACAAGTAGAGTGAGTAGTACTTTTTTCATGAGGTGAATTCCTTTCATCAGATATGCACTAACTGTAGCACGGGGATGTCAAACTGCCGTGAGCAAAGTGTGTGGAAATTATAGAGTTTGTGCGCAGTGCGTTCCTTGATTATTTCTTCATCATTCTTTGGCATTTCTTCCACCATTGAATTTTTTGCCCCGCTAGAATGGGCGACCATAAAGGAGTTATACAATCATGGAAAATAAAAATAAAAGCAGTCGCATGACCAAAACCAAGATGGCTGTGGATACAACCATTTTTCTTGGCTTTCTGATCGCAATGAACCCGCACTCCACCGGCGTAGCGGTGCATGAATGGTTGGGTGTGTCTGCCCTCGCCGGCATGACTGCCCATTTGTTAATGAGTTGGGACTGGGTCATTCAAGTCACCCGCCGCTTCTTGAGCCTCACCAATCGCCAGACGCGCCTCAACTACCTTTTGAATTGGTCGCTGTTCCTGGACTTTGTCATCATCCTGACGTCTGGTCTGATGATCTCCGAGAATGTGCTTCCAACCCTGGGTTTGACTGTGGCAAAAAATTTCGCCTGGCATTCGCTTCACAGTCTATCGACCAATGTCTTTTTAGTGCTGACTGGTCTGCACCTGGCCATGAATTGGCACTGGATCACCAGTGTTGTAAAACGTTACTTACTGCCACAAGAGCGCAAATCCCTGCCGCAGGGAAAGGACGTCGTGGCATGAAATCCATCGGACGCATTCTTCTGATCTTGAGCGTGTTTGCCCTGGCGGCCGGACTGCTCTATGCAGCGGTCACGGCGACATCCACCTCATCGGCGACAACCAGTGCGACACAATTTGAGCGGCCGAGGCCGGATGGAGATGAGCGCCCTGAGATCGAAGGCGGCGCATCAGGTGAATGGATCTTTGAGACCGCAAAGAACCTGATCGTGATCGCTATCGTTGTGGCGCTGGTGAACACTGCTCGTGCGCCATATCAACGCAAGCGTGTATTCGAGGCGCTTCGCTTGCACTGAGACTGATCGTATTGTGGGCAAATATCAGGCACACCCTGCAGCACATAGCTGCAAGGTGTGCCTTTGCAATTTCTTCACAATTTGCCTGTAATTTGCCCACCATACCGGGCTCAAAATCCATAGAATGGGGCGAATTGAAAAGGAGTTGACATGCTGGAGATAAAAAATAATAACAATACAAAAACCCGTTTGGTGATCGACCTGGCCATATTTATCGCCTTCCTCATCGCCATGGACCCGCGGTCCAGCGGCATTGCGGTGCATGAATGGCTTTCGACAGCTGCCCTCGCCGCGATCGTGGTGCATTTGCTGATCAGTTGGGATTGGATCGTTCAAGTCACCCGCCGCTTTGTGGAAAAACTGAATACCCAGACGCGCCTTAACTATGTGCTTAATTGGTTGATGTTCTTTGATGTGGCCTTGTTGATGTTTTCAGGCTTTATGATCTCCGAAAGTGTTCTGCCAATATTGGGGATTAGTGTGGTGAAGAATTTTGCCTGGCGGTCTCTGCATGATATGAGCGCCAACTTTTTCCTGATCTTGCTGGGCTTGCATACTGCCCTGCATTGGAACTGGGTTGTAACGACCTTTAAGAAATACATCTTCAAGCCCTTGGGCAGCCTGTTCGCCCGCAAAGAGGTGGCTTCATGACAACCCTGTGGCGTATGCTTGTGATCGTAGTGGCGTTTACCCTGGCAATGGGCCTGATGTATGCGGCTGTGAACACCACGGGAGCAGGTTCTGGAACGGAGCCACGCTTTGAACGCGAGGAAGGTTTTGGGCCTGAGGGTGTTCGGCCCTTCCCGCCGGAAGGCGGTGAACGCCGTGAGTTTCGTGAAGGCGGGCGCGGTGGCGGCTTTGGCATGTTGTTCGGCCTGGTGAAGAACGTTGGCGTCGTTGCAGTGGTGACAGCCATCGTAGTCTGGTGGAAGAATCAGGCGCAAAAAAGTCGTGTATCTGCTGCTCGTGCAGAATAATCAATAAGTAAAAAAGGCGGAAGCCTCTGCTAAAAGAGACTTCCGCCTTTTTGATTCCCGGTCAAGGATTGGATGAAATTTCAGGCTTTGATCGGCAACCGAATGTTGACTCTCAGCCCGCTGCCCGCCTCGGACTCAGCCCAGATCTGCCCATTGTGTGCCTGAACAATGGACCTGGCGATCGCCAATCCCAGCCCGGAGCCTCCGGCCTCCCGTTGACGGGAAGAGTCGGTGCGGTAGAAGCGCTCGAAGAGCAGGTCAAGCGTCTCCTGAGCCACGCCAGGGCCGCTATCTTGCACGGAGAGTTGCACCCAGTTCTCGGTCTGTCTGGCGGCGAGGGTGATGCTTCCATTTTCAGGGGTGTGGCGGATGGCATTATCAAGGATGTTGGTAAGTACCTGAGTCATTCGGACGGGGTCCAGCTCGAGGGTGGGGAGAGGCGGAGCGACGTCGATGATAAGGTTGATGCTTTTGGCGCGGGTCTGGTATTGATAGAGCGCCGCCACTTCGTTGAGCAGGCGGTCCGGTTCGACAGGTTGAGGCGTGATGCGCAGTTCACCGGCGTCGGCCAGCGAGAGGGTGCGCAAGTCGTTGATGAGATGTTCGAGACGCACCGCTTCCTCGCGGATGATCTCGAAGTTTTCATGGGTGGGTTGTAAAACGCCATCATGTACAGCTTCAGCATGGCCGAGGATCAGGCTGAGTGGTGTGCGCAATTCGTGGGCAATATCGGCTGTCATTTGCTTGCGTGCGTTGATGGAGCGCGAAAGTTCGGTGCTCATGGTGTTAAAGGCCTGGGCCAGTTCGCCCAGTTCGTCGCGCGAGCGGACGGAGACTTGTTGGCTGAGATCGCCCTGTGAGATGGCATGCGCTGCAGCCGTCAACTCGCGTAAAGGTCGGGTGAGCGTGCGTGAGAGAAAAATCCCCAGCAATAACGCCAACAAGGCTGCGCCGAAACCGATATAGAGCAGGGTGAGGTTGGTGCGCTCGATGAATTCGAGTTCACGAGGATTGCCCTGAAATGGTTGGCGTGATGCGACCAAAATACCCACCACCCGGTTGTTGTTCATGATGGGGGTGCCGCTGTCCAGTTGTTCGTTCGTGAGGCGCGCTCCGACCTGTGTATTGCTTTCGTTGGTGAAGATCACCGAGCCACTTTCGTCACAAAGCGTGAAGGTGTGCATTTCCATGTGGCCGTGCCCGGGACCGTTCCCCATGCCCATACTTCCGCCGGGTGTAGTAAAAGTGGTTTCAACACCCTGCCAGGAACCATTTTCAGAATAGTAGTCGGCTAGTTGTGAAATCAGGTCATTGCGATCCTGGTCGCTGAGAAAGTTGATGAATTCGTTGCGGGTGTTCCAGCGCACGGAGAATGAAATGAAAGCCACGCTTAGAATGCCGATTCCCAGAAAGGCCAGGATCAGTTTGGTAGTGATCGAACGCATGAGGTTTATTCCCGTTTGAACCGGTAACCCACGCCGTAAACGGTTTCGATGTACCTGGGTTTGCGGGCATCGGTTTCGATCTTGCCGCGGAGGTTTTTGATGTGGGTGTCGATGGTGCGTTCATACCCTTCATACCGCACGCCTTGGATGATATCGAGCAGGTCGAGGCGTGAATAGACACGCCCAGGTGAGGACATGAGTGCGGTGAGGATGTCGAATTCGGAGGGGGTGAGGTCCACGTATTGATCGGCAACTTGTACGGTGCGGTTGTCACGGTCGAGGATGATATCGGCGGCTTTTACGACCTTGGCCGCGGGCTGCGAGTCTCCTGCGCGGCGCAACACCGCCCGCACACGCGCCACCAGTTCGCGCGGACGGAAGGGTTTGGTCATGTAATCATCGGCGCCCACTTCCAAGCCGATGACTTTTTCATCGTCCTCCACGCGGGCGGTGAGCAGAATGATGGGTGTGTTGTTCTCGGCGCGGTGTTTGCGCATGAACTCGTACCCGTCCATTTCGGGCATCATCACGTCCAGCACGATGAGGTCCGGTTTTTCACGATGCGCCACGGTCAGGGCCTCCCGCCCGTTATAAGCCGAGACAACATGGTAGCCCTCCTGGGCGAGATAGCTTTCCACCAGCGAGACCAGTCGTTTTTCATCGTCCACGACCATGATGGTTTTTGACATGCGGTACCTTCTTTCCAGTATATCAGGCGGGGTAGTCCATTAAGACAGGGTCAGTATAGCGTGGGCCTGTCAGGTTTTTGTATTGAAAATGTGAAGATTTTATGTGGCTTGGCCCCGATGCTGACGAATGATTCCTGAAAATCAAATTAAACCTTGATTGTCAGATATTTATCCTTTACAATTGCGCAAACAAAATACGCAGGTACTGAGTGAGGTGAAACCGTTATGAACGAGAAACACATTCAGCAGGTACTTGAAATAGAAAAGCAGGCGCAAGAAATCCATGAAGTGGCGTTGAGGGAGGCCCAACAACTGCCCATCCAGGCCGAGCAGGAAGCCCAGGCGTTGATCGCCAGGGCGAAAGCTGAGGCCCATGAAGAAGCGCGCACCATGCTCGCCCAGGCGCAACCCGGTGATGGTTCCGGGGCTGGGGCAGCGGATGCGCCTGCGGTGAGCGAACTGGCGGCCTCGGCGAAGCAAAACTTCGACAAGGCGGTCGCCTTTGTTCTGGAACGCGTCATCGGCAGGGCCTAGCGCATGGCCAGCGGCGTTTTCGGATATGCGGCGATCAGCACACGGGTGCGGGCAATGTATGCCGACCTGCTCACGCCGCAGGATATGGCCCGCCTCAGTGACGCTCCCGACCTTTCTGCGCTCATCAGCGCCCTCAAAACCACCCCCTACGGTAAATACATCTCGACCCTGAAAGATAACGAACTGACGCCACGCCGCGTCATTTTGCAGATTCGCAACCGTCTGGCCGATTCGTATGCCAGCGTGGTTCAGCAATCGCCGGAAGAAACCCGCCCCCTGGTGCGGCAGCTCTTCCGGTATTTTGAAGTGGGGAATCTCAAGGCTGTTTTGCGCAGCATCCAGTCCGCTCCCAGTTGGAGCGCCGATGTGGCTGCCTGGGACCGGGTGCGCGAAGTGCTCTTTCCATTCGGGGCATTTGCGTCCATTCCTGCGCAGGCCATGGTTGAAGCGGGGAGCATCGCTTCGGCGGTGGAGTTGCTCAAAGGCTCGCCCTATGAGTCGACCATGTCGTTTGCGATGAAGCGTTTTTCGACCGAGCAGAACCTCTTTCCGCTCGAAGTGGCGCTTGATCTGGATTACTGGCGGCGGTTATGGGGGGAAGTGAAGACTCTCAAAGGCAAGGACCGCGAAATGGGCGGCAAAATGATCGGTTCGCTCCTTGACCTGAACAACCTGATGTGGGTCATCCGCTATAAGACCTATCACAACCTTTCGGAAGAAGAACTTATCAACTATACGTTGCCGTTTGGCTATCGAGTCCGGGATGAAGATGTGCGGGCCATTGCCGCCGGGGCCGATATCGCCTCGGTCGTCTCGCGCATCTACCCCAACATAGCGGATGTGAACACGCTTCTCGAACGACCCCAGGCCGGCCTCCCCAAACTGGAGCTTTTACTCAAGCAACAAGTGATGCGTCAATGTGTCTCGGCTTTCATCGGTGACCCATTCCATATCGGGCTGCCACTGGCCTACCTGTTGCTCAGTGATTTCGAGATCCAGGACTTGGTGGTGTTGATCGAAGCCAAGGCCTCCAAACTGACCGACGAAGAATTTCGACCATTGCTTTTGCGTACAACCCTGATCCAATAACGACTTTGACCTCAACCCTCCAGCCCATGTGGAGGGACGAACTGCACGTATCCCAACGATTTTGGAGATGCCATGTTATTTCCGCAGGAAATGTCTGAAGTTGAGTTGATCATCCCTTCAAAAGACCTGGTGGCTGTCACGAAAGTTTTGAGCGGCCAGGGAATCTTCCACCAGGTGGATAGCGCCTACCTGAGTTCGGAAGGGCTGGGACCGAATGTGTGGCAGGAAAAAGCCGGGACTTATTCGACGCTGGAGCGGCGGGTCCAGTCCATTATGCAGACCGTAGGGCTGGCGGAGGAATATCCCACCGGGGCCGGCATCGACTCGATGGCTGATGCCGATACGGTGCGCCAGAGCGTGGACCGGATCGAGGGGCAGGTCAAGGGTGTCAGCGACCAGCTGGCGGGTGAGAAGAAGCGCCTGGAATTGTTGGAGAGTCAGCTGCGGCAATTGGAGCCGATCGCTGATGTGAAGGTCGAAGTGGGGGCGTTGCGGAAATCCAATTTTATGCATTCCATTTTGGGCGTTGTCCCGGCCGCAAATATCAGCCGGTTGAAGACCAGTCTGTTGCGGGTGCCGCATGTATTCTTCACCTTGCGGGAAGATGCCCAGAAACCCATCGTATGGATCCTGGGTTCGAAGGCCAACGCTGATGTTCTGGAACGTGCTGCGAAGAGCGCCTACCTGAACTCGCTGAGCTTGCCTGATGAATTTAGCGGCACTCCCGAGCAGATCACGGCCATGCTACGGACCGAGATCGAAGCCTCCAGACAAAAGAGCGCGGGCCTGGAAGCTGAGTTGGCGAAACTGGGCGTCGAGCACAAGAACGACCTGCAAAAATTATTATGGGATGCGCATATCAGCCGTGTGATGGCGGATGCGATCGTGCGCTTTGGTCAACTGCGCCACACCTATGTGGTGGTGGGTTGGGTGCCCACTGCGAGCCTGCCCGCTTTGACGGCAAAACTCAAAGAAGCTTCACGAGAGGTCTTGATCGAAACCGTAACCGCCAGCCGTTCGGGTCATCACACCAATGTGCCTGTGGCGTTGACCCAGAGCAAGTGGCTCAAGCCGTTCCAGTCGCTGGTTGGCACTTATGGGCGGCCCAGTTACGGTGAATTGGACCCAACCTTGTTGGTGGCGTTCACCTTCCCGCTCCTGTATGGCGCCATGTTCGGTGACCTTGGTCAGGGATTGGTGATGTTGGTCCTGGGCCTGCTGGCTCACAACAAGATCATTTTGAAAGGGATGCAAAGCCTGGGCCTGCTCTTTGCGTATTGTGGCGCCTCCGCTACTATTTTTGGATATTTATATGGGAGTATCTTTGGTTTTGAAGGTCACCTGATCGAGGAATACCTGCATTTCCATTTTGAGCCGGTCTGGTTCAGTCCGATGGAGAGCATTTTGAGTGTGCTCAGCCTGGCCATTGATGTTGGCATCGTTATTTTGATCTTGAGCTTCCTGCTCAGCATGTTTAATAACGTCCGTTCCAAAGATTGGGCGCACCTGCTCTTTGGGCATTCAGGCATAACCACGTTCCTGTTCTATATGTGCTTCCTGGCGCTGGTGTTCGGCGGCTTCTTTGGCTCCACGGCGCTGGCCCCGAAGATCGCAGTGGCCTTGTACGCGATCCCGCTGCCTTACACGATTTTGATGGCGGTGTTCGGCGTGTTCGTGACATTCGGCGGGTTCTTCCGCAACATGGTGGAAGGGCACACGCTGATCGAAGGCAAGGGCCTGGGTGCGTTCGGGATGTTCCTGGTGCAATCGGTGATGGACCTGGTGGAAACAGGCATCAGTATGTTGAGCAACACGCTCTCGTTCATTCGCGTGGGAGCCTTTGCAGTGGCACACGGTGGGTTGAGCCTGGCGATCTTTGCTTTGGCGGGTGAAAAACCGACCCCTGGTTTTTGGATCACGATCGCGCTTGGAAATATATTCATCATTGGTTTTGAAGGTCTGATCGTCTACATTCAGACCATGCGCCTGCACTACTATGAAATTTTGGGCAAGTTCTTCCATGGCGGCGGTGAGCGGTTCGAACCGCTGAAATTGAGTCCCTCGCAAGAGGAGGCGTAACCGCAGCCGAAGATTGAGACCTTCTTTCAAAACTCGTTCACTACTCATCTATCCCAAAGGAGCTAAACAATGTTTCTCGTATTCGCTGTTCTGGTTGGTTTGATCCCGGTAATTCCTGCAGTGGCTTTTTTGCTTCAGAATGGTAAGGCGCAACCCGCACAGGCTGTTTCGCGGGTGGTCAATGGGTTTACCAGCTTTAATTTCCTGGTGGGCATGTTTGCGGCAGGCTTGGCGATGGTCTGGTTGTTCTCACCGACTTCCGCTCTGGCGGCAGGTGCGGCACAGGAGGCTGGCGGTGCAGATCAATATGCATCGCTGGCTGCGGCGCTTTCGACCGGTCTGGCTTGTATTGGTGCCGGTATTGCGGTGGGTAACGCCGGGGCTGCTGCGGTGGGCGCCACAGCCGAGAAACCTGAATCGTTCGGCCGCGCGCTGATCTTCGTAGGTCTTTCTGAAGGTATTGCGATCTACGGCCTGATCATTTCCTTCCTCATCCTGTAACCACATGAAGATCCTGGTCATCGGACATCCGGACGCAGTGCTGGGCTTCTCTCTGGCTGGCGTGGGCGGCAAAGTGGCTGCCACAGCTGAAGAGGTGAATCGGGCCCTGGATGAGGCACAGGCCAATAAAGAGATCGGCATTGTGCTTGTGACCCAGGATGTGGCCGCGTTGATCCCCGCCCGTATGGAGCATTTGAGTCTGCGGAGCACGATCCCGTTGGTGGTTGAGATTCCCTCCCGCGGCGGGGTGCCGGAAGGCCAGCCTTCACTGGGCGACATCGTCCTGCGGGCGATCGGTATCAAGTTGTAACGGTCCGTGCGGGTTACCATAACGACCTCATGGAGATAGATTGGATGAAGCGCTATGAAATCTGAAGAAGAAGATATCGAACAATTGGCGCGCGCCATCATGGTGGAGGCGCGTGAAGAAGCAGAAAAGTTGCGCGCTGAGGCCCGGGAGAAGGCGGATGCCATTCGCAAGCGCGCCCAGGAACAGGCGGAGCGTGAGCGGAAAGCCATCCTGGATCGGGCCAGGGAGGATGCTGACCGTCTGCGCAGCCAATCCTCCGCCACTTCGCAACTCAAGGTGCGGTCGCAGCAATTGGAGCAGCGCGAGAAGTTGCTGAACGATGTGTTTGAAGCGGTGCGCCAGCAACTGAGCGCCGTGAAGAGCCGTGCAGATTATGCCGCCATTGCGGCCATGCTGACCCGCGAAGCGCTGACCCAGTTGAACGCCGGAGAGGCTGAAGTGCGGGCCGATGCGGCAACACAGAAAGCCTTGAAGCTGGATGAACTGGCGAAGGAATTGAACGGAAAATTTTCTTTCGGCACACAACTCGAGGAAGGGACTGGCGTGGTGGTGAATGCGGCGGGCGGCAAACTGAGCTACGACAACACCCTTGAAACACGCCTGAGCCGTTTGCAAGGTTCATTGCGCTCCTTGGTGTATAAAACGCTGATGGGAGAAAAGGTATGAGCGAACAGGTCGGAACAATCACGTGGATCAGCGGCCCGGTGGTACGGGCGCGCGGGTCACGCCATGTAGGCATGCTCGAGCTGGTCGAGGTAGGCGCAGACCGGCTGGTGGGGGAGGTCATCGGTCTTAAAGGCGACCAGATGACCGTGCAGGTGTATGAAGAGACCTCCGGTATGCAGACCGGCGCGCCGATCTATGGCACCGGCCTGCCGCTTTCGGTGGAGCTTGGCCCGGGTTTGATCCAAAGCATTTACGACGGTGTGCAACGTCCGCTGCCGTTGATCGAACAGGCCATGGGCTCCTTCATCAACCGCGGTGCGCGGTTCGATTCGATCAGCCGCGAGAAAAAGTGGAAGTACACGCCGAAGGTCAAAGTGGGCGACGAAGTAAAAGGTGGCGCGATCCTTGGCATTGCCATGGAGACCGACACGCTTGAACATCGCGTGATGTTGAACCCGGACGACTCCGGCACGATCACCTGGGTTGCCCCTGCCGGCGATTACACGGTCACCGAACCGATCGCCAAGTTGAAGATGGGCAAGGAAGAAAAGACCCTGACCATGCTGCAACGCTGGCCGGTTCGCCGTGCGAGACCCTTTGTCAATCGCCGCGGCGCGACCATTCCCTTGATCACCGGTCAAAGAATTCTTGATACATTCTTCCCGGTTGCCAAGGGCGGTGCGGCAGGCATCCCGGGGCCATTCGGTTCGGGCAAGACCGTCACCCAGCACAGCATTGCGAAATGGGCGGATGCGGAGATCATCGTCTACATTGGATGCGGCGAACGCGGCAACGAAATGACCGAAGTGTTGCAGGAATTCCCGCATCTGACCGACCCGCGAACGGGCCGCCCCTTAATGGAGCGCACCGTGCTGATAGCGAACACCTCCAACATGCCGGTGGCGGCGCGTGAGGCCAGCATTTATACAGGCATCACCATTGCCGAGTATTACCGCGACATGGGCTACCATGTGGCTTTGATGGCCGATTCAACTTCACGCTGGGCAGAGGCGCTTCGTGAAGTATCAGGCCGTCTCGAAGAAATGCCCGCGGAAGAAGGCTATCCCGCCTATCT
>CAZJMZ010000046.1:0-4475 GCA_964547115.1 uncultured Anaerolinea sp.
TCCGGGAGCAGCACATAGGCACCGCCGTCGGTGATCCACGAGGAGACGTAGGGCGGGCGGATGTAGTAACTGCGGATGTCGGCGTTGGTCATTTTGGGCGCGTATAGTGAAAGTTGCAGCAGGTCGCCGAGGCCGAGGTCGGTGGTGACGGTATCTTTGAAGTTGTTGTACAGTTCAGGGATGCGGGCCAGTGTGCCGGTTTGCAGAGCCTGGGTGAAGATGGCGCGTAGCACTTCCTGCTGGCGACGTCCACGGTCGAAGTCGCTGGATTTTTGACGTGAGCGGGCATACCAGAGGGCGAGGTCGCCGTCCATGTGGATGACGCCAGGGTTCACTGTATACAGGCTCCAATTGGATTCGAGTTCGGGGTCGTAGGATGGGTCGATGAGGTGCCAGTCGGTGTATGGGCAGGAGACGGGCACATCCACGCCGCCGAGGGTATCCACGATCTGGCGAAAGCCATCAAAATCGACCATGGCCGTGTGGTCGATGCGCAGGCCAAGGTTGTACTGAATGGTATCTTTCAACAGTGCAGGTCCACCGCCGGGGTAGCCGCCGTTTTCGCCGAACTGATAGGCCGTGTTGATGCGGTTGTTCTCATTGCCTGGGATCGAGACCCACAGGTCGCGGGGGATCGAGATGAGCGAGACCTGGCCTTCATTCGGCCGCAGAATAGCTACGACCATCGTATCGGTGCGGAAGGAATTACCGAAACGTTTATCGGAGCCGATGAGCAGGAAGTTGACGGTCTCCTGTCCGTTGTTGAGTACCTGACTGTTACCGGCGTCGAGGGTGGGCAGGGGGGCTACAGTGTTGATGAGGAAGTTCGGGTCAAGCGTGGGCGGGAGTGTGGGAGTCGGTGGGGGTGGGGTGGCGGTTGGGAAAGGCGTGGCAGGTTCAGGCTGGGCGAGAGGCGTTTGAGTCCACGGGATGGGTTGGAACGGCGTGGGGGTGGGTGAGGCGTTGAGGGCGGCGGTCACGTAGATGAAGGACTGTCCGCTTTGTGCAGGCGCGTTGAGACCGCACCCGGCAAGCAGGGTTGCCGCGATCAGAAGGCTCAGCCGGATTCTTTTCATGGGTTGGGGGTGGTTGTGGTGGGGAAGACGGTGATGGTGGGCGTGGGCGGGACGCTGGTGTTGGTGGGCTGGGTGGTGGGCGAGGGCGTCTCGGTGACGATGAAGGTGGATGTAGCCGTGACGGTGGCCGTGGGTGTGGTGAAGGTGGGGATGACCGTGATGCCCGGCGTGCTGGTGGGGACATTGGGCACCCACAGGCTTTGCCCAGCGTAGATGGTGATGGAGCCGCCCATGCAGTTGGCAACCTGAAGTTGTGCCACCGACGTGCGGTAGAGCAGGGAGATGCGATACAGGTTATCGCCGGGTTTGACGAGGTAGGCTTTGACCCAGCCGGCATAGGGCCCACATGGAATGACAGTGACCGTGGGCACAGGCGGGACGTAGAGCACGGAACCGGGAAGTGGCAGAGTGTTGTTGAGGCAGTTGCCGACGTTCAACAAGTCGGTGCTGGTTTTGTAGCGTTCGGCGATGGCGTAGAGCGTATCGTTCACGCTGATGTTAATGCGCAACCACCCGGCGGGCGGGTTGCACACAATGGGAGCCGGTTGGGTGGGGCTGGGGGGCAGGGACGTATCGGTGGGGATCACCACAGGCGCGCTGGTGGGAATTTCGAGCGTGTTGGTGGCCAGCGGCGGGAAGGTGGGCAGTTGGATGGAGGTGGCGAAAAGCGGTGGGAGTGGCGTGGGAGTGGGTTGTTCGGGCGTGTCATTCTCGGCCAGTGAAAGCGAGATTCCGCCTATGACCAGCAGCAGGGAAAGGACGGCGATAATGACTCCCCCGCCCACTTCACGCAGGGCGCGCATGGGTTATTTCTCCGTGCCGCGCGCAGGTGCTTTGGCGATGGGCAGTAGCACGCTGAAGGTGGAGCCGGAGCCGTGTTTGGTCTCGACCCAGATGCGCCCCTTTTGGGCTTCGGTGAGCGTCTTGGCAATGGACAGGCCCACGCCGGTATCACCCACACCCTGGATCAGCACATTATCGGCGCGGTAGAGGCGGGTGAACACACGCGGCAGATCGTCTGCGGGGATGCCGCCGCCCGAATCGGTGACCTGAATGAGGACATATTCCTGCCCGGCCTCGGCATATTTCGTGACCTTGAAATGCACGCTGCCTTCCATCGGGGAGACTGTGCCAGCGTTCTGGAGCAGGTGGATCACGATCTGCTGGAGCGCTTCGCGGTCGGCGTGGATGGGGGTCATGTTCTTGGGCAGGTCGAGATGGATGGAGATGTTCTTCTCGCGCACCTGGCTGCTGGTGTATGACATGGCATTATCAATGATAGTGTTCAAGTCCACGGGCTCGGGTTTGAGTTCGTTGAGGCCGGTCTCGAGGGTGGTGATCTGGATCAGGTCATCGATCAGTGTGCCGATGCGCTCAGTGGAAGCTTTGATGCGTTCCACGAACTTGCGTTGTAACGCACCAAGGATGCCCACCGATTCACCCAACAACAGGTCGGTGTAGCCAACGATGGAGGACATCGGCTGGCGCAGTTCCTGCGAGATCGAGGCGACCACTTCGGCCTGCTCATTGGAATGGGTGACGGCAGAGGCGCCCTTTTCAGCGGTGATCACGCGCATGTTGGCTTCGGCTAGTTGGTTTTGCAGGCGGGCCACTTCGAGCAGGGTGGCGCGTAATTCCTCTTCCACTTGTTTGGCTGTGCCGGTGGGGACCGGGGTTGTGGAGGGGGTGGGTGCAGACTTGAGAACGCGCAGGTCTTCGTTTTCCTTCTTCAAACGCTCGATGGCCTTTTGCGCTTCGGCCTGCATACGGGTGAGCTCGGCCAGTTGTTCGGCCTGGGCCAGCCCTTCCTGCGAATCGGCGCGGACGGCGTCCATTTGTTTGAGCAGGTCGGCGTTGCGGCGCTCAAGGTCTGTGACGCGCATCTGCGAGGCTTCGAGTGCCTGACGCACCTGTTCGCCCTTCACTTCCAACGAGACCATTTTCTGCCCGCGTTGGATGATGGGCACCAGCGAAAGTGCAATGTTGGCCAGAAAGGCCTGGTCTTCGGCGCTCCACAAGCGGTTGCTGTACGGTGAAAGTAACAGCACGCCGCCCAGCGGGTCTTTATCGGGTGTGATAATGGGCACGCTCATCAAATGGCCGGGACTGCTCAAGCCCAGCAGATCGCTCAGGCCTTTGATATCGGCCGAGGTGCTGCTGGAAGGCAGGCGCAGGGCACGCCCGCGTTGAAGGGCGTTGGTGAGCATGGGGATCATGGTCTTGTTCATGCTCCCACCGTCCAGATTCTCTTCACGGATGAGGTCATAGCCGCTGGCGATCTGCATCTGGGTGTTGTTGTCGGTGAGATAGATGAGGAAGCACAGGTCGGCCAGCATGGTCTGCGCAATGGCGCGGGTGATGGCCTGACTCAACTTATCTGCGCTGGATTCGCCCGCGAGACCCAGCAGTGCGTGGAAGGTCTTGGGGTCGGTGCTGTAGCGGCGGCGTTCGTCCACCGGGGAGGATTGTTTATTGATCGAGGTGATGCCGCCTCCGGCCGGCGTGGGGAAGCGCTGCGGCAGGGTCATCAGGATCGGGGCGATGGCGAGATAGGTTAGTCGCACTGCGCCGGGAAAATCGCCGGGGACCATGCGCCCGAAGAACAGGTAGATGGCATGGCCCGCCGCTGCCAGCAGGACAACCGCCATGCCGTTGCCCCAACCGTTGGGGTGACGGAGGACGAGCAATAGCAAACCGCCCAGCGCCACACCGAGGCTGGCAAATTGCCACAAGGTATCGTAGGGTGTCAGGTTGAAGGAGAGCGAGGGAGTCTGTGAAAAGGCCGCCAGGGTGAGCGCAAAACCGGCAGCCACCAGCAGGCTGAAGAGGGTGATGGTCACATCGGCGGGACGGCTGGGTTCGGGGAAGGCCCACAGCCAGATCAGCCATAATAAAGAAAAGAGCGTCAGGGCCCGGTCAATGGGCGGCAGAAAGGCCGGCAGGTTGACGATGCGTTGTTCGACGAGAGCATTAAAGAGGAAGAGCGCGATCTGAGCCGTGATCAGCAGCGCCAGCCCAAAGACCGCGCGCCGCGCCTGCGGAAAACCGCTGGCCCGCGCATGGAAATAGGCCGCCTGCAACGTGACGATGATCGAAAACACCAGCACGATGTGATACACCAGACTGCCTGCTGGCTCAGTTAGAAAGGTAATGATTTTATCAAGAGCGCCCATGTGCAATTGTGATTATACTGCCACTTGTAAAAATCTGTCCGCGGGGGCTATGGTTTTGCAAGGCAAAAGGTTTCACCCTGTATAATTTGTCCATGCCTCCGTGGTTGCGTATTGTTCTGATTCTCTCGCTCTTGCTACTGGCGATCAGTGTGCCGGTGCTGCAAGCGGGCTATGCCGACTTGCAACAGGCTGCGCTGGCGGCCACGCATCTCGAGCGCGCCGACTT
>CAZJMZ010000046.1:4575-6807 GCA_964547115.1 uncultured Anaerolinea sp.
ATGCCGACTTGCAACAGGCTGCGCTGGCGGCCACGCATCTCGAGCGCGCCGACTTGTACCTTTCGGCAGCGCGGCGCCTGCCGTGGCGTGCAGACCTCTACGAACTGGCCGGGCATGAATACTATTATGCGGGCGAATATGCTTCAGCCGATGTCGCCTATCAACGTGCCGAACGGCGCAATGCGCTTTCTCCCGAGGGCTGGGTGGCCTGGGGCGATGTCAACTATTTAAATGGAGATACCGACCGGGCCGCCGCGCTTTGGAAGCAAGGCCTTGCGCAGGAAAATTTTTCAGAAGACCTGTATTCACGCCTCGCGCAGACCTACAAAGACCAAAAGGACTTCGCCGCCTCGGCGCAGTATTTGCAGTTGTACACCACCGCTCATCTGGAAGATGCCTCAGCCCGCTACCGGCTCGGACTCTTGTTAACGCTCACCGACCCAAACACGGCCCTCGACGAATTGCTGGCCGCCTCGCAGATCAACCCCGAATTTGACCCTGCCACCCAAACCTTGCGCTCCGCTTTGAACGTGGCTTCATTGACCGAGTCACCTTCGATGCAGAAGGTTATCATCGGGAGTGGATTGGCGCTCGTCGGCGAGTGGGAACTGGCGCAGGCGGCATTCGAGCAGGCGCTGCCATTGGATGAGTCGAATGCCGAGGCGTGGGCCTGGCTCGCCGAAGCGCAGCAGCAAACGGCGAAGTCTGATGCGGAGTTGGGTCCCGCTCGTGCACAAGCCTTTGAGAATCTGCAACGGGCGGTGAGTCTGGATCCGAATTCGGTTGTGGTCCGCACGTTGCGCGGGCTGTACTATCAACGCATCGGTGACGAACACTCGGCGCTGACGGAACTGCAAGTAGCAGTGCGACTCTCGCCGCAAGACCCGGCCTTGCAGGTCTCGCTCGGTGACTCGTATGCCCGCTCCGGTGACCTGATCGCTGCGTTGCAGGCTTATCAAACCGCCGCGGCGCTGACCCCTGGTGATGTGACCTACTGGCGCAGGTTGGCGCAGTTCAGTGCTGCGAACCAGTCTCATGTGGCCGATGTGGGCGTGCCCGCTGCGCAACAAGCGGTGGTGCTTTCAAAGGATAATGCCAACGACCTCGACTTGCTCGGCTGGCTGCTGGTGTTGAGTGGACGATACCCCGAGGCCGAACGCCAGTTGCAACGTGCCCTGGCCCTCGACCCGCAACTGGCCTCGGCGCACTTCCACCTGGGGATGCTCTACCTGCAAACCGACCAGCCCGAACAAGCCCGCGCCAGCCTCCTCCGCGCCCGCGACCTGGGCAGCACGGAAGCGCAAGCCGTACTAAACCAATCCTTCCCCTAATCCCCACGCGGACTCCGGAAACCCTGCTTGCGGGTACTCTGAGTTTGGCATGTTACAATCCGCGCCATGAAAATCTCACGCGTCGTCATTCTACTTTCCTCTTTCTTCTTTCTTCTCTCTGCCTGTGCCCCGTCTGCCTCGCCGGCAACCCCTGCACCCGCCTCTGGTACTGTGCTCTTTCAAGATGAGTTCGATACCAACACCACTGGCTGGGATCGGCTCTCGAACGAGGGCGGCATCGTGGACTACTTCGAAGGTGGGTTCCGCATTCTGGTGCAACTGCCGGGCATGAATTACTGGTCCACACCACACAAAGACTTCCGTGATGTGCGCGTGGAAGTGGATGCCATCAAACTCGGTGGCCCGGACGAGAACCGCATGGGCGTGATGTGCCGCTATCAAGGCGGGAACTATTACTTCTTCGTCATCTCCGATGATGGCTATTACGCCGTTGGAAAGTTCATCAACGGGCAGGCGCAATTGTTGGGTCAGGCTGAAATGCAAGCGACTTCTGCCATCCAGCCGCAATTGGTCAATCACTTGCGCGCCGATTGTGTTGGGCAGAGCCTGACGTTCTTTGTGAATGACACGCAGGTTGCCACTGTTCAGGATGCCGACCTGGCCTCCGGCGATGTGGGCGTGCTGGCCGGTTCGTTCCTGCTCGCTGGTGTGGATGTTTCTTTCGATCATTTTGTGGTGACGCAACCGTAAATATTCCGGTGGTTGAGTAGTGGCGCTGTTCGTTGGCGCCACGTATCGAAACCACCATGTAAGTAACATAATTCTTGTTACAGGTGGTCTCGATATGGCGGACGAGCGCCGCCTACTCGACCACCGTATTACTTTATGAAAATCTACCTCGATACCATTGGCTGTCGCTTGAACCAGAGCGAGATCGAAA
>CAZJMZ010000046.1:6907-15701 GCA_964547115.1 uncultured Anaerolinea sp.
ATGAAAATCTACCTCGATACCATTGGCTGTCGCTTGAACCAGAGCGAGATCGAAACCATGGCGCGGCAATTCCGTGCCGCCGGGCATGAGATCGTCGCTGCTGCCGATTCAGCCGATATGGCGGTGGTCAACACCTGTGCCGTGACCAACGACGCCGCCTCGGTCTCACGCAGCAAGATCCGCCAGATCGCGCGGGCCGGTGTGGAGGAGATCGTCGCCACCGGGTGCTGGACCACACTCCAGCCGCAGAAAGCACTCGACCTGCCAAACGTCCTGCGCGTGGTGGCGAATGATCGTAAGGATCAACTCGTGGCCGATGTCTTGAACCTGCCCCAGGAGTCCTTCGATCTTGAACCGCTTTCACGTCAGCCGCTCCCGGGCCTGCATCGCCGCACACGGGCCTTCATCAAAGTGCAGGATGGCTGTGACAACGCCTGTACCTTCTGCATCACCACCGTCGCGCGCGGCGAGGGGCGCAGTCGTCCACTGGCGGAGGTGATCCTCGATGTGCGGTCCGCGCTGGAGGGCGGCGCAAAAGAGATCGTGCTCACGGGCGTGCATCTCGGTTCATGGGGCTATGATCTTGGCGCACACCTCAAAGACCTCATTCAGGCCCTGTTGCGCGAAACGGATGTGCCGCGCCTGCGCCTGTCCTCGCTTGAGCCTTGGGACCTCTCACCTGACTTCTTTTCCCTTTGGACAAATAAACGCCTCATGCCGCACTTCCACCTGCCTCTGCAATCAGGCTGTGACCTCACCCTCAAGCGGATGGCGCGCAAGACCACCACCGAATCCTTTCGCGCGTTGGTGGCTGGCGCGCGCGCTGTGCTGCCCGAAGCCGCCCTCACCACTGACATCATCGCGGGCTTCCCCGGCGAGACCGCAGACGAGTTCGCGCAGACCCTGGAGTTTGTGCGCGAGATGGACTTTGCAGGCGGGCATGTCTTCACGTATTCGCCGCGTCCCGGCACTGGGGCGGCAAGAATGAAGGGGCAGGTCCAGCCTGAAGTGAGAAAGCAGCGCAATCACATCCTGACCGAAGTGCTGGAAGAGTCGGGCAAATCCTATCGTGAAAAATTCGTCGGGCGCACCCTGCCCGTGCTGTGGGAATCCACTTCAGAGATGGGCGAGTGGGGCTGGCAAATGGAAGGGCACGCGCCGAACTTTGTGCGGGTGCAGGCCTTTGCGCCCGCGCCACGCTGGAACGAGACCGATGAGGTGCTGTTGCAGGAACCGGCGGGCGACAAGTTGAAGGGCGTAATCGCCAAGATGGGATGACTGTCACTTTTGTGGATGCTGGCAGGGTTGTACAATAAGCCTGCTCGAAAAAGGAGAAAACCATGACTGCCCAATTGATCGATGGAACTGCCATTGCGCAAAAAGTTCGTGATGAAGTAAAAGCCAAAGTTGCCAAACGTATTGCGGAAGGCAAATCGCAACCCGGGCTGGCGACCGTGCTGGTCGGTGACCGCATCGATTCAGCGACGTACGTGAGCATGAAGCAGAAAGCCTGTGCCGAGTTGGGAATGACCTCATACCATCACCCGGTCCCGGCGGATATCACCCAGGAAGACCTGGAGAAATTGATCAAAGAGTTGAACGCCGACCCCAAAGTGAACGGCATCCTGGTGCAATTGCCCCTGCCCTCGCATTTGGATGAAGAGCGCGTGTTGCAACTCATCAGCATCGAAAAGGACGTGGATGGTTTTTCGCCGATCAATCTCGGCCGCCTGGCACAAAAGGGCCGTGAGCCGCTGTTCGTCCCCTGCACGCCCTACGGCTGTATCTATTTATTGAAGGAAGCGGGTGTGACCATCAAGGGCGCCAACGCCGTGGTGCTGGGGCGCTCGAACATCGTGGGCATGCCGGCGGCCTTGTTGCTGGTCAAGGAAGATGCCACGGTCACCGTGGTACATTCACGGACGAAAGATATTCCCGCCGTGTTGCGCCAGGCCGATATCGTCATTGCGGCGATCGGGCGGGCCGAGATGGTGCGCGGCGACTGGCTCAAGCCCGGTGCGGCGGTCATCGACGTGGGTATCAATGGCATCCCCAAACTCAACCCCGATGGTACACAGGCCATCAGTCAGAAAACCGGCAAACCCCTGCAGCGGCTCGTCGGTGATGTGAATTTTGAAGAGGCCAGGGAAGTGGCGGGCTTCATCACCCCGGTCCCCGGTGGGGTGGGCCCGATGACCATTGCCATGCTGATGGCCAATACTTACCGGGCGGCTGAAATTCAGGATAAGTAAATTCGGACGGAAACAACTCAAAGCGTCGCGTGCAGCGGCGCTTTTTGAATCCATGGTGGGTTTTGGGGTGAAAATCCCAATTAAGCAATATTTCTGCATTGTATCCCTGCTTGCGCCACATCCCTGCCGTTGTTATACTTGAACAAAATGGCACCCAGGAAAATCGGCAGGTACGAGATCAGGGAAGTAATTGGGCGCGGGGGAATGGCGAGCGTCTACCTTGCCCATGACCCCAACTCCAAACGAGATGTGGCCGTCAAGGTGTTGCCGCGTGAATCGTTGGGTCGTGAACCCAATGCCCTCGACCGTTTCAAAAAAGAACTGGAGACCATTGCCTCGCTTGAGCACCCGGCCATTGTGCCGGTCTATGATGTGGGCGAGCAGGATGGTGAACCGTATTTTGTCATGCGCCACATGGCGGGCGGGTCGCTCTCCATTTTGATCGAAGAGGGAAAGTTCTCGTTACAAGATACAGCTCGCATCATTGAACGCATTGCCGTGGCGCTCGACCATGCTCACAAACAGGGCATCATCCATCGCGATATCAAGCCCGATAACATCCTCTTCGATCTCAACGATAACCCCTATATTTCTGATTTTGGTGTTGCCAAGCTGACGGAGGTTCCCGGCTCCACCAACCCTGAGAATCGCGTGGTCGGCACCCCGGGCTACATGAGCCCGGAGCAAGCCTACGATCAGAAAGTGGATGTGCGCACCGATGTGTATGCCCTGGGGGTGGTCATTTACCAGATGCTCACCGGGCGGTCCATTCAACGTTTTTCGACCAACACCTCCATCGACAAAGTCCGTGCCTACGTCGACCAGCCCATCCCCGAGATCCTGGAAGAAAATCCCACCCTGCCACCCGCGGTGGATACCATCATCAAAACCGCCATGGCGCGCGATAAACTGGATCGTTACCCCAATGCCATTGTGCTGGCGCGTGCACTCAACCAGGTGGCCTTTGGCGAGGACCGCCTGCTCAACCCCTCAGCCACCCTGGTGGATCGTCCCGGAATCCTGGTCGCCTCCCGTGGCCGTTTTTCAGGACTACTCTTTGCCGGAAGTTTGATCGCCATCGCTGTACTGGGATTCTTCGCCCTCAGCGGACGCCTACCCTTCTTCTCCGCTTCCAACCCAACTCCCAGTCTGGTCGCTGTTTCCCCCAGCCCTCAGCCCACAGAAACTTTTGCCGTTCCCACGCCCACGCCTGAACCCACCGCCACGGCCACGCTCGTCCCCACACCTATTCCGCCGCCCGGCGGCGCTGACCTGATCGCGCTCCTCTCCGATAACCAGATCTACTTTCTCAACACCGATGGCTCCGGCCTCACCCAGATCCGCACCGATAACCAGATCAAGTGGGGGCTGCAGTGGATTCCCGGCAACCGGCTGATCTATCTTTCGAATAACTGCGCCTACCTCCTGGATGGCGCCACCAAGGCCACTCGCGAGATCACCTGCTTCAACAGCGATGAAACGCTCGAAGGCTTTCGCGTTTCACCCGATGGCAAGCTTGCCGCGGTCACCATTCAACGGACGCTGAACATCGTGCCGTTCGATCTCGATGCGTTCAAGAACGCCCGCTCCCGTTTTAATCTGCTCGATATGCCGGGCAGTTGTTTTTACAACCAATATGCCTTCCGTGAAGTTCTGTGGTCGGACGACGGCCGACAGCTGGCTGCCCGTGTGATGGACATCGAACTGACCAACACCGACCAGATCTTCCTGCTCGATGTGGATATTTCCAACTGCGCCAATACCGGCACCACCCGTGTCGATAAATTCCCCGGCCTGAACTTTGGCTTCTCCAACCCTGATACCACCCGCAAGATCACCAGTTACGCCTGGGATGGTAATCATCGCTTCCTGTTGAATGATACTGTCCGCAACGATGGTTTTGGTGATCTATATCTGTACGATGCCGATACCAAGCAGGAACAGATCATCAACCCCATCAATGGTGAGTGTTGTTACCGTGATGCCACCTTCAGCTCTGATGGCAAATACATCCTGTTCGCGTATCAGCGGTTTGACTCCAGCACGGTCAGCTTGTATTACATCGCCCTCGCCGATCTTGGCAGTGGCAAAACTTTCACGCCCATCCCCTTCCCAGACCGGTTCTTTGCCCCGCGCGAAAAACCTCTCCCGGCATTAAGACCGGCGCAATAACTGCGAAAAGCAGAAGGCGGAAGTCAGAGAATAAACCTGACTTCCGCCTTCTTTGTTGTTGCTTGAATTACTCGTAACGGAACCGCCAAACTCCTACACTGAAAAATATCATTGCGAACCCAAGCAGCACTCCGGCCTCAGGCAGGATCTCCATCAGGCCGCCACCCCGCACCCCCAAGTCCAGCAGGCCTTGCATAGCCCAGGTAGTGGGCAACACTCGTACGGCACTTTGAATTGCAGGTGGGAATAACTCCAGTGGATACCAGCATCCGCCCATCAATGCGAAGACCATGCCGAACATGATGCTCAACCCGCTGGCCTGCCCTTCGGTCTTGATGAACGTTCCCATCGTAGTGCCAAACGCTGCCGCTGCCAGTGCTGCACAGAAAAGCAAGACGAATAGTGCCAGCGGTTCACGCCCCCAATTGAGTTTCATCACCAGAATGCCGAATCCGATCAGCAGGGACATTTGAATCAGCGCCATCGCCACCTGCCCCGCGATCGTGCCAAGCAGGAACGTGGCCTTGGAGGCCGGGGTGGTGAGCAGGCGGCGGAGCGTCCCTTGCTGGCGCTCATAGGCGAACAGGGCGGAAATGCCGAAGAGCGGAATGAACACCCAGGTGATGAGTTGACCTGCCGAGGAGTTGGCCCGCGGGTCATATTCCACCTGGTCGGGTGTGGAGCCTTCGACCACGGTCACACGCTGCGGGGTCTCATCCTGAATGTTCTGTGCCAGTTTCAGCGAGTCTGCAAAATACGCTTGCTTCTCTGCATCTGAAGCAAAGGCCTGTTTGGCCTCTCGTTGTGCCACGGCGTTCTGAGCAGCCGAGATGGCGCTGCTCACCCGGCGAATGGCTGTGTTGACCGCGCGCTCGGCAATGTTGGCATTAAGATTGTTCGGTTGTTGGAGCAACTCTACTTCAACGGAGCCTGCCTGCAAGCCTTCGGGAGAGAGACCCTCCGGGATGATGAACACAGCCGAAGCGCGCCGGTTATCGAATTGACCTTGGGCGTCTTCCCGCGTCGTCACCTCGGGGCGCACTGCAGACGAACTCTCCAACTCTGTGATGATCTGCTGTGAAACGGAGGTCTGCGCCTCGTCCACTACCAGCAGGCGGATCCGGTTATCCTGATTCCCATTCGGCGTCCCTCCAGCCAGCAGAAAAGTGAAGACAAGCGGCAGGATGATGAAGAACAACAACTCGGATGAACTGGCAAAACGGACAATGGCGTCCTTCCAGGCAATGGCGAAGATTTTTTTCATGAACATTATTCCGTAGGGGCGAGGTCCTCTCGCCCCGAGCTTGGGCGGGGAGACCCCACCCCTGCATGTAAAATCATTTCTGCATGATCCCGTTCCGGTTGAACAGCGTAACCGAAATGATAAACAACACCATGCCCATGATGAGCAGGGCCGCAATGGGCTCGGTGAGGTTTTTCAATGTGCCGCCGAGGGCGAGGGTGGTGAACCCGTCCAAGCCCCAGGCGTTGGGCGTGATCTTGCTCAGGGTTTGGATGGCAGGCGGCAGTTGTTCGAGGTTGATAAAGCTCCCACCGAGGATGCCGAAGATGAGCATGACCGCTGAGCCAATGCTGCCCACCTGGGCGGGTGTGCGCGCAAAGGCCGTGATCAACATGCCCCAGCCGGTTGCGCCGAAGACCGCCGCAAGGATCAAAACTGCCACACCCAGCGGGTCACCCCATTTGACTTGAAAGAACAGAAACGAAGCCAGAATCAGGATGCCGACCTGCGCGATGCCCATGAAGAACACCCCCAGCACCTTTCCGCCAATGAACTGCGGTGTGGAGGTGGGCGAAACGAGCAGGCGCGGCAGGGTGCCTTGGGCGCGTTCGGCGAGGATGGAGCGCCCGCCATACGAGACGGTATACATCAGGAACATAAGCGCCATGCCAGGGGCAAAGTAGGCCAGCAAGTCGAATTCCACGGCTTGCGCGCCTTCCTTGTCTGTTTTGAGGGTGATGGCCGTGGATTCGGTCTGGTCCACGTTTTCGAACAAGGCGCGGGCTTCGGCCTCGGCATTCTGCTGGTTCAACAGGCCGGTTTGCAGTAACTGCACAATGGATGTCATGCCGCTGGTACGGCCCTCTTCAACGCGTGAGATGAATTCATCCACGACGGCTTTGACCACGCCTGCGCCGGTGGGGCGGGAGGGGTTGGTATACACTTCGATCTGCACCGGGTCGGGTTGGGTGGTGGTCTGAGAGAACATGGTCCCTTCGGCGGGGATGATGCTGCGCGTAAAACCCTCCGGGATGATGACCGCGGCTGAAGCCTGATCGCTGTCTATGGCCTGGCGGGCAGCCTCGGGGGAGTCTGAGGCGGTGGGTTCCATCAGTTCTGCCAGGTCCTCCGAGTTGAATACGTCTTCGAGTGCGTTCCCCAGTTCTGCCTTGTCCTGGTTGACGATGATCACGGGGATGTCGGAGATGCCGCTGTTGCCGTTGCCGCTGAAGCGACCAGTGACGAAGCCCATGCCGATGGTGAGCAGGAACGGCGCGAGCAACATGAAGGTGAGCGCGGCACGGTCGCGGAACATGAGTTTGAGGTCTTTGAGACCGATGAGGAGGAGTTTGTTCATAATATTAATGTTGTCACCCTGAGTGACAGCGAAGGGTCTCTTATGCCGTAGTAGAGATGCTTCGCTTCGCTCAGCATGACATTAGTCTCTCAACGCCCTGCCCGTTAAGTGAAGGAACACCGCTTCGAGATTCGGTTCGCGAATATCGAGCGAGCGGATCTTGATGCCGCGTTCATTGGCTTTGCTGACCACGGCGGCGAGGACATTTCCAGCCTGGGGCGTGATGATGGAAATTTCGTGGTCGGTCGCGGTGGCTTCGAGAATATCCTGCATGCCTTTGAGTGCCTGGGCCAGCGCATTGGCATCTTCGTTTTCGTTGATGTGCAGGATCAATGTGTCGGTCTGCCCGACCTGTTGGGTGAGTTCAGCTTGCGTGCCGAGCGCGATGAGTTCGCCGTGGTCGATGATGCCGACACGGTCGGAAAGTTCCTGTGCTTCTTCCATGTAATGCGTGGTGTAGAGCACGGTCATGCCCTGTTTGTTCAAGGCTTTGACCGTATCGAGAATGGCGCGGCGCGATTGCGGGTCGATGCCGACGGTGGGTTCGTCCATGAAGAGCAGGCGCGGTTTGTGGAGCAGGCCCACGCCGATGTTGACGCGGCGCTTCATCCCGCCCGAATAGGTTTTGACCCGGTCCTTGGCTTTTTCCACCAGGTCGATCTGTTGCAACACTTCATCCACGCGGCTGGCGAGGGACTTGCCGCTCAAGCCGTACATTTGTCCCCAGAACAGCAGGTTCTCTCGGGCGGTGAGGTCTTCGTAGAGCGCGATCTCCTGGGGTACCACACCGATGACCTGCTTGACCGCCATCGGGTCTTTGGTGATGGAATGCCCACCAATGGTCGCATCGCCAGAGGTGGGGGTGTATAAGGTTGAAAGCATCGAGATGGTGGTGGTTTTGCCTGCCCCATTTGGACCGAGTAGACTGAATATCTCCCCTTCCTTGATTTCGAACGAGACCCCCTTGACTGCCTTGAAATCGCCATAGTGTTTGGCAAGGTTTTGAACTTCGAGAATGTTAGCCATGGAACCTCCGGGGTGTTAGCGCTATTTTGTTTACGGAAATCGCTGTAGAAAGTTTTACACCCTTAAGCGATTGTACTCCCTCAACAAGTCCTTTACCTGAGAATGTGGCAGCGCTTTTGCCGAAAAACCCTTGTGCCCGGTCATATCCTCTGCGGCGACGAGGGAGTTGAGGATCGCTTCTTCAGTGGCATAGGCTGCGGCGAAGAAAAGCGGGTCAATAAAGTTGTTGCTCAAGGTGTGGATGGGTGTCAGGCCTTTTTCGTCACCACGCGCAGCGCCGGGATTGGCCGTGGAAAAGGCGATGAAGATATCACCCGAGCCGTTGCCGCCCAGCGAGCCGGTGCGGGCCATGCCAAGCGACGCCCGTTTCGCCATGCGTTTGAGTTGGTGCGGCAACAGCGGCGCATCGGTGGCAATGACCACGATCAATGAGCCGTCATCCTGCTTGAACGGGTTTTCGCCGTTGGTCCACACGGCGTGGTCTTTCAGGTGTTGCCCCACCGGCACGCCTGCCACCGTGAATTGAAAGCGCCGCCCGAAATTGGTTTGCGCGAACGCGCCCACGGTCCAGCCGCCGAGTTTTTCAGGTAATTTTCTGGATGAGGTTCCACTCCCGCCTTTGAACTCGTAACACAACATGCCTGTCCCGCCGCCCACGCTTCCCTCCTCGACCGGGCCCGATACAGCGTTCTCGAGCGCATTCCACACGTGAGCCGGTTTGACGAAGAACCCGTTGATGTCATT
>CAZJMZ010000047.1:0-6127 GCA_964547115.1 uncultured Anaerolinea sp.
GCGTGGTGCAGGCTGTCGGCGGCATCCTCGGTGAGCGGAATGTAGACCTGGATCCTTGTCCCTTTGCCGGGCGCGGAATCGATGTTGAGCAGGCCGTTGACCAGTTCGGTGCGTTCCTTGAGGTTGATCATGCCCAGACTGCCGCGCTTGTCATAGGATTTGTTCACCGCCTCCACATCGAAGCCTGCCCCGTCATCTTCGATCTCCAGCAGGGCGATGTTCGGCTCGAATTGGCGCAGCCGCACCCAGATGTGGAAGGCGTTGGCATGTTTGCGGGCGTTGTTGGCCGCCTCTTCGATGATATAGAAGATCACACCCTGCTTGCCCATTTCCATGTTTTCCAGAATGGCCTCGTCCACATTCACGATCACATTCTGGGCAAAGGTCTCGCGCATCTTTTCAGACATGGCCGTCAGCGCCGCGGTGAGCCCCTGCGATTCAAGGATCAGCGGGCGCAGGGTGAACAGCATGTGCCGCACTTCCTTGGTGGTGCGGTGTGCCAGTTCTTCGATCTTCTGCAATTCCAGTTCGGTTTCGGTCGAGTTCTTCTTCAACATGCGCCGCGCCAGGTTGATGCGCATGGCGATCGCCGCCACCGATTGCGTGGGCCCATCGTGCAGGTCACGGGCCAGCTTCTTGCGCGCCTCCTCCTGCACTTCCACCATGCGTTCCTTCTCTTCGATCAGGTCCTGGTATAAACGCGCATTTTGCACGGCGATCACCGCCTGCCGCCCGATGATATCGAGCAGGCCGCGGCGCTCCTCGTTGAAATAGTTCAGGTCGGGGTGGGCGAACAGCATCACGCCATAGACGTTAAACCCGCTGCGCAGGGCAAAGCAATAGGCCGCCGAGCACGAACGCAACGCAATGATACGTCCCAACTCGGGGTCGTAACCGATGTCGCGCGTCAGCACGGCTTCGCCTTCATCCACCACGCGCTTGAGCACCCCGTCCCGGCCGGGCAGCAGCGCGCGCAGGTCGGCGGCTGTAAAGCGTCGCGCTGCGCCCACGCGCAATTCATGGTCTTTGAACAGAAAGACCGCGCTCACCAGCCGTTCGTCGGTTTGTTCGTCAGGGTCAAGGATCGGGTTCAGGGCGTTGTTGCCAAGGTCGAGCACCGAATCGAGCACGCGCTTGTAACTGAGAGTCGCTGTCAGCGTGGAGGAAAGTTCATAGATGGCTCGCAGGCGTTCGGTCTCCATGAGGCGGCGGCGTTCTTCCGCATCCATCCGCGATTGGCGCACCGTCCGCAATTTACGCATGGCAAAGCGCCCGATCAACCCGCTGCCCAGGCCCAACACCAGCGTAAAGACCAGGCCGCTCGAAGCGAACCAATCGCCAAGCGTCTCACGCGAGAGATAGGCCTCCAACCCGGCGAACAAAAGCGCCGCGCCAAAAGCGCCCCACATTTCGAAATAGACCGCACCATTGAGAATGGGCGTGATGCCCACCAGGATCGAAGATTCCGCCAGCCCGCCTTGCGCCCAGAACATCAACACCGCCAGCAACAGGTCCACACCCAGCACAACCTGACGATGATAGCGGCTTAACCGCAGGCTCAACCCCGCCAGCATGCTCATGGCGATGTTCCATACCAGCATCAGCAACCAGGCCCACAACGCAGCATCGCCCAACCCATCCACGGGCAGGGCCACGCTCAAACCTACCAGTGCCAGCCAGCGGATGGACGCGGCAAACCAATCGGCAACATAAGGAGTTTCAAACCTGCGCATGCGCTTATGATACTCGAAAACCGGATGGTGATCGTCAATTGCTGAGGGATGTAAGACCCGCCTCAGACTCAGCCGAACCCTGCTCCCCCGCCTCAGGCCGTTGACCCCACCCAGCCATGACCCCCACCAGCACCCCCAGGTTGATCCACAGATTTGGCGTGGCAAACGAATCCTGGGTGGCGTTGTACATCACGATCGCCAGCCACGCACACAATCCCGCCACGCCCAAGAAGCGCGCAAAGACCTCCCTGCGCTGCAAGGCAACCAGCGCTTCGGCCAGCAGGGCCAATTGAAATGCCAGAAAAAGAAAAAAGCCGAAGATGCCGCTTTCAGCCAGCAGGCGCGCATACATGTTCTTGGGGTTGGGATAGAGACGGTTCTCAGGGCTGAATTGTTTGGCGATCTCAGGCACGGTGGTCATGGCCCAATCCGGCAGATGGTCGTAGATATAAAATCCACTTGCGCCCAGCCCCACCCCCAACCACGGACTATCCTCATAAGCGCCCAACGCGCCAAACGTATATGCCGCGCGCGCGCCCGCCGAGTTTTCGATGATGAATTCCTCGAGGCTATCGGCCTCAGTGGTGAAGAGACGCGAGAAATAATCCTTCTGGCTCAGGAACACCCCCGCCCCCACCAACACGCCCGCCGCCAACACCGTCACACCGGCACGCAGCGCCCAGCCCCGCGCCATGAACCACTGCCATGCCGAGCGCAGTTCAGCGCGTCCGGCCACCAGCACGGTCAGGGCTACAGCCATCAAGGCAGTCACCAGTCCGCCGCGCGAATATGTGGCCAGCAACAACAGGCAGGCGCCGCCCAACAACAGCAACTCATAGGCTTTGAAGCGCGTCACCCGCACCCGGGTGAGCAGGGCGGCGATCAGCCATGGCAGGTAGACCGTGGCCAGCTGGCCCGCCAGCCAGGCCGGTTCGAAGGCCATGCCCGAAACGCGATTGGTACGCACCAGTTCACGCATCGAGAAGGCCCGCTGCCAGTACGTGACCGTGACCTTATCCAGCAGCGGTGTATAAAAGGCCAGCGCCTGCACACCGCTCCAGACCATGTTCATCACCAAACCCGCCAGCAACCACCGCACCGTAAAACGTACATCGGCCTCGGTGCGATTCATCCACACCGCTGCCATGAAGAAAGACAACCCAATGCCCACCGTCACCCACGCACGCAGGACGCGGCCCCAATACTCCTGGCCGCGCAACGGCAACGGGTCCAATACAGCGCCAAAAAAACTGGCCGCCACCAGGCAGGCCAGGAACGCCGCCAACGGCACCCAGATCCCTGTGCGCGGCAGGGAGGCCTGTCCACCACGCCAGACCTGCAGACCGATCAACACCATCAACAGGGCAGCCGGGTAAAAAGCCAGCGGGCGTACCAGCGTCGAATCACCCATGCCGGGGAAGTAACGAAAACTCGTCACCGGCAAGGTGAACAAGGCCGCTCCCCATAGCAGGCGCATCACCCACGGCAGGCTGCGCTCAAACCACGCCTGATTGCTCTGCATACGCCTACCCGACCGCACGTCCACGCACGAACAAAACCACCACCGACCCGGCCATCAGGAACAGGACTGCCCCCGTGAAGATATACAATCCCTGCGAAGCGCTGCGCTCCACCGGAGCGGCAGCCGCCCGGGTGACATAGGCTTCAATATAAGAATTCAGCCCGCCATCCAGCAAAACTTCGGTCCGCACCAGTTCGGTGAACCGGGTTGCCCATGTTGTCGCCAGCAGGGCGGCCTGTTGGGGGTCGCGGCCATCCACATAAAAGTTCCAGCCCCCCTCCGCTGGCTGGCTGAGGCGCAGCATGTCACCCCGCAGTTCTTCCAGCGTTATCCCCGGCGTAGCGGCGACCACACTTTGCAAGGCTTCATCTGAAAAAGCGAGTTCCTCCATTTTGCGAGTCTCACGCTCAAGATAATAGAACTGCTGACGGTCGGTCTCTTGCGGCCAGGCCTGTTCCAGATTAAAGTCCACCAGCACCACGGCATGGGCACGGTACGGCGGCGGCGCAAGGTAATAGAACCCGGCACCCAATAAACCACCGATCAACGCCCCCACCGACCAGAAGCGCCAGGCACGCAATAAACGGATCAGATCATCGAAGGACGGAACAGAGAAAATTATATGCATGGTCATATCTTCAACAGGAACCTGCGCCGCCAATTCCACAACGGCGCGATCAACTTACGGATGTAATACTTCGCCACGATCGGCGCAAAGAACGAACCGCCATCGCGATAATGCACACGCAACATCTCGGGCCAGCAGCGGTCATCGGCGGCAATGGTCTTGCCGCTGGTATGCAGGCGAAAGTTCGCCCACGTCTGCGGCACATATTTCAACAGGGTCCGCGCGGCCAGCCGAGTCCACAAGTCATAATCCATCGCAAAATAGAATGACGGATCGAGCGGCCCCACCTGCTTCCACAGGGCTGCGCGGAAGAACATCGTCTGTTGCGGGATATGCACATACCCGCGCCGCAACAGGCGGTAATCGGTCTGCGCCGCGCCGAACTTCCCGATCGCGCGCCCCTGCTCATTGATGAAGTTGCAATCACCGTACACCATGCCCACTTCGGGATGGTCCATCAAATATCGCACTGCCTGCGCCACCGCCCCCGGCTCATACGTATCATCGGAATTCAACCACGCCAGGATCTCACCCCGCGCCCGGCCAAACCCCTTGTTGATCGCATCGGTCTGACCCTGGTCCTGCTCGCTGACCCACCAACCGATTCGTCCCTCATATTTTTTGATGATCTCCACCGTGCCGTCACTCGAACCGCCATCGACGATCAGATATTCAATGTTGGGATAATCCTGTCCCAACACCGATTGGATCGTCGCTTCGATATAACGAGCCTGGTTGAACGAAGGCGTAACAATGGTCACCAACGGCAGGTCACTCATTGCCAATCCTCTGCGGTGTAATACAACTCCGCCACGCCTTGCGTCATAACACGGATGCGCTGCAGTTCGTCGGCTGAAAGGCGTTTACGCCAATTCTTGATGCTGGCTGCGCTATCCATTTTGACGGAGTGGGTCTTCTTCAAGGTCAACTCGGTGGGATTTTCAGAACTGCTGGAGGTGGTGATGGTCTCTTCCACCCGGTGGGTAAAGTCCAGGCCGAGCCTGGCGTACAACTCGCGATATCGGTTAACCGGGTCTCGGGCGATATCCTCGTGGCGCACCACAATCCAGGCGGGGTTGGTCTGCGCGAACTTGTGCACCGTGGCATAGATCATCTTCCACAACAAGGCAGCCTGCCCGATCACATCGTCAGCGGCGATGGAACGCATAGGGGCAGCGAACAAGCCCAAATGGTCGCGCAGCAGAAGCGGCTGGTCCAGCAGGTCATTGAAGTTGAAACTCCAGCCCAGTCGCTGCAGGCTGCTGGCAAAGGCGGCCGGGTGCCGGATGGTGACGACGATCTGGCAATCGAGTCGTTCGGCAAACCAGGGGATCGAAAAGACGGCGAACGGGTCCTTGAGCAGGGTGCGCTGCCCGCGCATGAGGGCATTGTAGAAGATCATGAAGTCGCGGCCCATGCGCAGAAAGTCGCGCCGCGAACGCAGGGACTTGATCTCGTCCCACAGAAAATAATCGTACTCGAAGAGGTTGTGAAAGCCGGTAAGGTAATCGGCTTCATTCTCCGCGCAAATGTATTGATACCAATGTTTTACCTGCGGGCGGAACACCCCGGGGCGGTGATGCACATTGAGCGGCTCGCTGATGTACGCCGTATCGGCATCGGCGGCCAGCATGCGCCCCACCCAGGTGGTGCCGCTGCGGTGTGCGCCCGTGACGAGAATGGGCCGCTGTGTGGAATGCTCGGTGGTGGATGACATGCCTGAATGATACAACAGAATCAAGGCGCCACGATGGAATTCAGCCCGTAATATTGCGCGGCGCACACATTGACCCAGTGCAAGGGATCGCCTTTGTATTCGATCACATCACCGATCGATTCCAATTGCACCACCGACAGATCCGTGGCACCTGCCGCCATGGCTGCACGAATGGAGGCATCCCGCTCATCCCAGGCAGCGGACCAGGCTTGATACGTTGGAATGGGGGCATATACCCTTTCAAATGCCCGCAACGGGTACCACACGGCCAGCGCCAGGAATGCCAGCGCCAAGGCCTGTGTAATCCGCGGATTCACAGGCAGGTGCACCCGGGTCAGCAACAGTCCAAGAACGCCGCCTTCGAAGAGCAGACCCAGCGTCATCACAAATTGGCCCGCAAAGCGCGCCCGCGCCACAGGATACGTCTCAACAAAGGCACTGGGGGCAAAGCTGAAGCCAATGACAATGAAAGTAAATACCGGAATAACCCAGGCAGCACGCTTCAAACCGGGCAGTCCCGGGACTCC
>CAZJMZ010000047.1:6227-8420 GCA_964547115.1 uncultured Anaerolinea sp.
GCAACACCTAAGCCACCCTCCAAAGCCAACGCCCGTTCCAATTCCATCAACAGCCAAACGAGACTTAGCAGCCAGACAAACAGAATGAACGCCGGGAACAATTGCGTTCCCAACATACCAGGCAAGTCAGACAAATATATGAACAGGAGGATCGAGTAACTATTCAGCCAGGTGTTGTAGGCTTTGATCGTGGCATCCCACAGGCCATTTGTGGTCATAAAGTAAAACGCCCGACAGTAGTCATCGCCCACATAACGTGTGAAAAAACCGCCATAACCATACACACCTAAAATAAACAGCGTCCCCAAACCACCCAGTATGACTAGCGCGCGCATCAGAAATGGATGCAGCTGAGTTTCAAAATACTTCATCTTAAAAGCACCTTGTATCTTCAAAAAGATTCTTAAATTGTATCATCAGGCCTTATGTCGGCTTGCACGTCGTTGCAGCACCCAATTCCGCAGGGCACCCAAACCACTGAGTTGCAACAGGGCTGAAGCCAGAATATTCAAACGGGCCAACGCCGTGGGCGGGTGGATGAGGAAAGCCCGCGCCCAACTCCCCAATGCGGCCCCCGCCTGACCGCCATCCAACAAATACCGGGCATTGACCCGATATGCAGAAGCGCGGGCGCGTCGCGCCACGCCGGAAACTGCCTCGGCCAACCCAGGCTGACTCTCAGCCCAGGCCAAAATGCGGAACGCCTCCCGGCCAAACTCTGCGGCCTTCGCCACATTCTTCGCCGCCGCATGATAGCGCGCCGCCGCCCACGTTTGCGGGATGTGCAGCATGCGTCCATGCTGCGCCATGCGGATCCATAACTGATGATCGAGCAAATAGTGGAATGAGGTATCCAGGCCCCCGGCCTTTTCCAAAACCTCCCGCCGAAAGAACACCGCCGGTTGACCGATGATCTGAAAACATAACAGGTCTTGCAGCATCAATTGCTTGTAGGTCAGTGTGTTCGTCGTGCGGCCTTGCGCATCCACAGCCAACATATCGCCATAGACCAATGCCACATCCGGGTTTTGTTGAAAGGCTTGCACGGCTGCACGAATTGTACCGGGCAAATAATAATCATCCGAGTTCAACCATGCGACAATATCACCTGTAACACGGGCAAGACCTTTGTTGATAGCTTCACCCTGACCCGCGTCTGTTTCACTCACCCACCATGCCAGGCGGTCAGCATATTGCTTGATGATCTCCACACTGCCATCTGTGGATCTTCCATCCGCCACAAGATATTCGATACGCGGATAGTCCTGCCCCAGCACAGATTCGATCGTCTGCTTGAGGAACTGCGCCTGGTTGTAGGACGGAGTCACAATGGAGACGAGAGGTTGCTTGGGCAGTGGAGGCAGGTTCACGGGAGGAAAGAGGCGAAGCTTGTCCTGAGCGAGTATTCGCTCAAAACAGTGAGTTGTAATCCACTTTGGGGAAGATGGTCAGTTTGCCGCCAACCGTGGCATCGACCACTTCACGCCCGGCTTGACGATAGGCTTCCCGGGCAAAGGCATACCCGATCTCAGATGTATCCAGGTCGGGCAGTTGCCATTTAATGCCCTTACCAAAATAACGCGGATCAAAGTGGTTGGGGTCATCACCGCTCGAGACAACGGTCTTGTTGGCCTGGCCTTTATCGGTGAAATTATGGTCCACGCCAATGAGGATGGCTTTTTCGATGCCCATGTGATAGGCCACTTGCAACGCCAGGTTGGTAACCGTGGCCCCTTCCCACACCCGCCTGCGAACATCGCCTGTAAAACGAGGACCAGTGTACGTGGTGTACACAAAGGTTGGCAATTGCGCCAGCGGCAGGTTTGGAGAAAAATGACGATGTGAACGCCACGCGATGAACTTGGGCAGTGACAACTGGTTGATGTCTTCCACGAACTGCTCCACGACCAGATCATTGGTGATGCACAGGTACGTGGCAGAGAAACCCAGTTCGGGGAACGCAAGATAGAAGCGGTTCATACAGAAGGTGATCTCGTTCCGTAACTTGCTCAGGTCGGTCTGCTTGAGGCTCGGACCATTGCCGATGATGAAAGCACGTTTGCCTTTGTGTATGTCCTTCAATGCGGCCAGTCGCCGGTTGCTCTCGCGCCGCCATGGATGCAGGTAGGCCTCCGGCAATTCAGGGATGCGGCGCAGGGCATCGTAGGTATCACGGGCAAAATGCCACAGCGG
>CAZJMZ010000047.1:8520-15385 GCA_964547115.1 uncultured Anaerolinea sp.
TTGCCGACCTTGCCATTCACGGTCTTGCGGGCAAGATTATCCAACCGTTCCTGCATATCGCCGTGACCGACATGTCCGCGCCCGAGACCTGCGCGCAACATGGGGGTATCCACCGCGCCGGGCAGGATGGCATTCACGCGGATGTTCTGTGGCGCCAGTTCGATGGCCATGGCACGCGTGAGCGCCAGCAGGCCGCCTTTCGAAGCGGCATACGCAGCGATGTTCGCGGACGTTTGGATCGCATGCACCGATGAGACGTTCACCACCGCCCCGCCATTTTTCTGCAGCAATGGATATGCCAATTTGACGCCTAAAAACGCCGAGCGTAAATTCGAAGCCATGACCGTGTCCCATTCTTCCACGGTCGTTTCGATCAAGGGCTTGGCGACCTGCATCGCGGCATTGTTCACCAGCACATCCAGCGACTCGGTGAACGCCTTGGCCTGCTCGAAGATCATCTGCATCTCTTCGGGGCGTGAAATATCGGCGCGGATGAACAAGCCATTGGCGGGGAAACCTTCGCCGAAGTCGTTGCGGTCCACGGCAATGACATGCCAGCCTTTGGCGGCAAATAGACTTAATGTGGCGCGGCCAATGCCTCCCGCTGCGCCGGTGATGAGAACTGTTTTCGCTTCCATTACGAGGCCTCTTTCCATCGTCACGTCACAGACGCGACCTATAAAGTGCGGAGAGTGTCCAAACCCGCACTATCGATCCCCAAACCATCCAACAGATTCTTGATGGTATTCCAATGCACCCGTTCCCAGGCTGTGGGGCTCGAATTTGTGTTGTGGGGTGCAAGCATGACGTTATCCATCTTCATTAACGGACTATCCAACGGCAAAGGTTCCACTTCGAAGACATCGAGCGCGGCTCCGGCCAGACGTTTGGCCTGCAACGCTGCGATCAAACTTTTCTCATCGACGATGGGTCCGCGGGCGGTGTTGATGAGAATGGCCGTTGGCTTCATCAGGGCCAGCGTATCAGCGTTGATCAAATGCTGAGAAGTGGGATTCAAGTCACAGTTGATGGAAACGTAATTGGCATTACGCAGCAGGTTATCGAGCGAAGTCATCTCGATGCCGGTCTCTGAGACGAAGACATGGTCTACGGGCGCAATATCCGTGCCATAGACTTTCATACCAAAGGCCCGGGCGCGGCGTGTCACGGCCTTGCCGATGTTGCCCACACCGATCACTCCCAGCGCTCCTTCGCTCAACGTCTTGCCGGGGATCTTTTCCCACTTGCCGCTTTTCATTTCACGGTCCATCCACGGCTGGCGGCGGGCAAAAGCCAGCATATAGGCCAGCACCGAATCGGCAACCGGCGTGGTGAACGCGTTCAAGGTGCGGCCAATGCTGATCGAATGCCGGGAGCAAGCTTCGGCGTCGATGGAGTCGATCCCCGTCCCCCACTTGGAGATGATCTTGAGGCGCGGGGCGCAGGCGGCAAGCACGCGCGCGGTATAGCGGTCGTCGCCGCAGATGGCGCCATCGAACTGACCGGCATACCGCAACAAGTCGGCTTCTTCCATACGCTCCTGCACATCAGGCACGATGAGTTCAAGACCATATTTATCGAAGACCGGTTTGAAGCGCTCCACAAAGGGGATCATGTAAGGGGCGGTGAAGAGGATGGTGGGCATTTATTTTTCCAGTTGCTGGCGCATGAGAATATCGGCCAGTTGAAAATCGGCTTCAGTGTCGATATCCACCGCTTCGAGGCGGGGAATTTCGAACATGAGCGGCTGGTCACTGATGCGGTGACGTTTGGCGATGAGGTTCTCACGGGTGAAGAGATAGATACAGGAATTCTCTTCGTACATGGGCGGGAGGTCCTGCGTTTGGATAAGTTCGCGCGGGTTATGATTCACCGCGTTGCCATCTTTATCGTAAAAACGGGTCTGCCAGCGAGTAACAGAGAACAGAGAAGTGCGCTTGGGATATTCAGCCAGCAGTGCTTGAATAGCTTTTGAGATCGTCCCGGCCTTGAGTAGCGGATTGGTACTGTGCGTTTGCAGATGGAAATCGGCGGGGAATAGCCCGGTATCGTGGATGAGGATCTCGTTCATGGGCATGTCATCAGCGCGGAGGTGTTCGGGGCGATTGATGATCTTCACCTGGGGGAAGTTGGTCCGCAACCCATCCATGACGGGGTCAGAGTCTGTATCCACAACGATCTCGTTCACTTCGGGTACGGCGAGCAGGGTTTCGATGATATGTTGATAGAGCGGCTTGCCAGCCAACAGTCGATAATTCTTGCCGGGCACGCGCTGGCTGTGGTGACGCATGGGCACAAGGGCAACAATTTTAGTCATAGGGAGTTCATTATACCGAAGGAGCGTTGGTGTTACGGCAAGGTCACGTCGAGCTTGATGGCATAATATTCTTCAGCGCACATGGTGATCCAGTAGCCTTTTTTCTCGGGGGGGTCAAAGTCGCGGATACCGCCAACCGGCAGGCCGTCAATGGCCTGCACCGTGACCCGCTTCTCCTCTGCAGCCAGCGCGTTCTGGATCTGCGCAGCACGCAGATCCCAGAGTTGCGTACGGGTGGCATAGACTGTCTCCCACCGATAGGCACGGGCGAGAGTGTAGGCGGGGAAAGCCAACGCGATGAGAAACAGGATCGCAGCGCCGGTTTGAATCCATTGCGGCTTGAACACCTCCCGCAAGCCTGAGCCAACTGCCCAACCTCCCAGCGCAAAACCAAGTACAGATATGAAAGACGGAATGATCATGGTACGCGGCGCAGGGAGTCCTTTTTCAACGTAGATGCTGGGGGTGAGAGAGGCGGCTACGAGCAACAGAGTGACAACGGCGGCGGCTCCGCCAAGAAGCAGATAGTATCTAAAAGGCCGGCCTGCAGAGAAAGGGAAAGTCAAACCAACCAGCGCAGTCAACAAAGCGATCAGGGGTTGGGCATATCCTTTCACGGCCAACACAAAATAAGCATAGGTGTAGTTGAAGATGAGACGCGGCAGATCAGCGAGCGGCGTGGGGTTACCATAGCGCTGGCTGCGAATCCGTGTGGTGGGCGAGAAGACCAACAAGCCCATGGCAACGACGGCAAAGACCAAGGAGACGATGGCAATGCCCAATGTCTTTTGAGCCCACGACTGTTTGCGAAACAGGAACGCCAATAAGACATACAATCCCAGTGCAGCGACCAGCACTGTAGTTCCTGCTTCAGAACAACCACCGGCAAGTAGCGCAAGAAAGCCCGCCAGGGCAGTTTCAGAGCGGGATGCCTGAGACAGAAGTCCCTGGCGGGTGATAAGGGCAAACACCCAGGCCATGAGGATGAGGGGCGTGGTGTACGTGAGCAGGCCGGTGCGCCAGTAAAGGGATTGGTAGAGGTGCGGGGTGAGGTAAATGGAGAAATAAACAATCAGGGCAGAGAAAAAGGCCAGTACCACCGAGACAGGTTGCCCCTGAGACAGAGGCGCGGCCAGTCCGGTAAGGCGCACGATGTTCCAGAGAGTCCATAGCAGGCCAGCGAACCAGAAGAGGAGTGTGAGGGGCGTCATCCATTGCACCCCAGCTACTCCAAAAATTTGAAGCAACCCCGCAAAAATGGTGACAGAGTAACGGCTGGGCGTGTAGGTTGTATCGTAAAAGTAACCGTTGAGGGTTTCGAGGAAGCCCTTATTACGGAGGTCGGCGTTATAGCACCAATCGTCGGCCCAGTAACGGTTGTAGAGACTGAGGTGAATAAATAGCAAAAGGCCGCCAAGCATCACAGCGAGGCCCAACAACAGAATGAGACGTTGCCAGAGCGGGGATTTGGTCATTATGAAAATTATACCGAAGGGCTACCGCCACTGGCGGAAGTCATCGAGCACAAAGAGTAGCACCACCCCCGCCGCCAGCGCAGCCACAAAGATGGCATTGGCCCACAGCGGGCTTTGGTTCATGGCTACGAACGCAATGCAACCCAACAGCACCGAAGTAACATGCATCACCAATACCGCCCGGTTGGGTTCCAGGCCCAGCGCAACCAGCCGGTGATAGGTGTGATCGCGGTTGGCCAGATATACCTGACGCCTGCGGCGCAACCGGGAAAAAACGATCAGCGTGGCATCGAAGATCGGCACACCCAGAATGAGAATGGGCACGAACCATGAGGAACCCTGCGGAAAGATGCGCGGGTTGTAGACCATGGCAGCTGAAGCCAGCAAGAACCCCAGCGCCAGCGCGCCACCATCACCAAGGAACAACCGGGCTGGCATGGAAGTATAGGCATGCAACCCATACGTGAGACCGACCAAAAAAGCCATAAAGAACGCCAGTGAAGCCTGCCCTGAAAACAGACAGGCTGCTGAAAGAAATATCGCTGTGATCAAGCCCACGCCCGTGGCCAGCCCATCCATGCTATCGACGAAGTTGAAGGCGTTGGTCATGCCCACCAGCCAGAGCAAGGTGACAAAAAGATCCAAGCTGCCAGCTACCTGCACATTCATGGTCGGGAAAGCACTGGCAAACACCCGCACCTGAACACCCATGCCGATCAACAGGGCGGCAGCACACACTTCAACAACCAGCTTTTGCCAAAAACGCACTGAGATCACGTCGTCTACAATGCCGGTAATTAGAACGATCGAACCAGTCAACAGGATGGGGAACAGGTCTTTGAACTCATCACCATAAAAGAATAGACCGCCCAGAAAGGCCAGCAGAATGGCCATACCCCCTGCCAGGGGTGTGGGGGCGGCATGTTGTTTGTGCGCTTCCTGGCCGGGGATGTCCATCAGGCCCAGGCGGCGCGCAAGGCGCATCCCGAGCCAGCCGGTCAGCAGCGCCAACAGCAACCCCACTGCTACATGTTCGAACAATACGATGACAACCTCAACGCTCATGCGTCCTTTTTACCATCCCTTTCGCAAACCGTGTGACCTCATGGCCGCCACTGATTGGCGCGGATGTTCTGCGCCGCCTGTGCGACCGTTTCTGCGATACGCTTCGCGCGCGTCTCCGGTTTCTTTGCGTTGGAGATCCACTCCAAAATGCCCCGCTTCACCGACCGGGGAAACGCTTCGAAATACCCGCGGGCTGTCTCGTTCTTCGAAAAAGCCTGCGCCAAATCTGACGGTATCTCCAGCGCATCCACGGCATCGAGCGCGTTCCAGGAGCCATCCTGCTGCGCCACACGTACCTTGGCCAATCCGGCCTCCGCCATCAGCCCGGCCTGCATCAACTTCTCCACACGCTCCTTGTTGAGTTTCGACCAGCCCGTGCCAGCCTTGCGCGGTGCAAACCACAGCAGTGAACGTTCCTCATCGAGCTTGTTCGGCTTGCTATCCACCCACCCAAAACACAAGGCTTCCTCCACCGCTTCATCATATTCCATGCGCGGCTTGCCCGTGGCTTTCTTATAGCTGACCAGCCATACACCGGTTGTCTGAGTGTGATGCGCTTCCAGCCATTTCCGCCACGCAGAACGGGATTTGGGGTGAATCGAGTTGGGGGGCGCTTTGATCATGTTAACTTCTTCGCCATGTTCAAACTGGTCACTTCATAACCAACGCGCTCATATAAATTTCGTGCCACCTCATTGACGGCGAAAACATGCAGTCCCAGCGACTCAAGCCCCAACGCCCGGGCCTGCTCTTCGATCAGCAACATGGCTTGTTTGCCATACCCCTTCCCGCGCTGAGATTCATCAATATAGAGTTCAAAAATAAAACCGCTTTTGATGGGACGCTCAAGGTTGGCTTTCATCCAGATCACACCGACCGGTGTCCCATCATCATACACGGTGAATAGATAATTGTCCGGTGATTGCAACCCCTGCGGCAGAAAGCGCTCGAACTCTTTGCGTGAACGTTCCAGGGCTTCAGACTCGGCCCAATACCCGGCACGGACGTTATCCGCGGCGTATTCAGGGATGCTCCGCGCCAGAAAGGCATCAAATTCGGGTTGGGTCATGGGACGAAGTTGAGTTTTCATTTATTTTCCCGGGTGGTTTCCATATTCAATTGGGTCTATATTCCGTTGTGTGCGATCGTTCGTCTTGCGTTCCCGCGCATAGTAGAACGTCTCGCGTAGTTGCGGCGTCAGCAACCCAGACTCGCGATAACCCATGCGCGTGCCGTGAAACTGCATCCAACGAAACCAGAAGATCGAAGCGAAGCTCTGCCAGAAAACACGGTCACGGACAGCGTGCCACAGGTCACTGAAAATGTTCATCGTGGTCAGGCGGAGGAAATCGTACACGCTGAAACTCGCTTCAGGATAAATGCGTTTGAACGCCATCCCTTCACGGCGATAGCGGTTGAACACGCCGCGCGGCGTCTCGTTATGGATGTGAACGATCTCCGCTTCAGGCACATAGGCGATCTGCCAGCCTTGATCTTTAGCCCACTTGGCCCACGCCAGGTCTTCAAGCCCGGTCAGGGTCTCATCGTAGGGATTCTGCTCCCACAGACTTTTGCGAATGGCCGCATTGGCATTGTTGCAAAACGCCGTACTCTGATTCAAACTACCCGTATCAGGATACCAACGCTGATAGATCTGCTGTTCTGAATATTTTGCCGTGGCAGGACCCCGCTGCTTGCCGTAGGTGAGGGCCACCCGCTCATTGGCAAATGGGCGCAATAGGCTCTCCAGCCAATCAGGGTAGACCGGGTACACATGCGCGCTGGCGATGACGACCAATTCCCGTGTCGCTGCGCGGACCCCAAAATTGAGCGACCGCCCAAACGTAAACTCCGCCGACGGGATCTGCACGATCCGCGCGTCATACGACTCGGCAATGGACACTGTGGCATCGGTCGAACCCGAATCGACCAGGATGATCTCCACATCCCTGACCGTCTGACGGGCTAATCCCTGCAACAAGCGCGGTAAATGCTGTGCTTCGTTATA
>CAZJMZ010000048.1:0-6376 GCA_964547115.1 uncultured Anaerolinea sp.
TTTAGCAGCACCTTCATCCTCAACCGCGCCATGAGTTTGGCGGGCGGGCATTGGGCCTGGTCCGCGAGTCTGCGGTTTGGGTATATGCTGGTTTTTCTCATCGTCATCCTGCTCCTCACGCGTGGGCGCAAAGCGCTGGTCGAGACCGCAGAAGTTTTTAGGCAGCATTGGCGCTTCTGGGTCCTGGCCGGGAGCATCGGTTTCGGCGTGTTCTATTCCCTCATCACGTTCAGTGCTTCTTTTGCCGCTGGGTGGGTGGTGGCCACCACCTGGCAATTGACCATTCTCGCTACTCCGTTGGTCTTGCTGGCTTTTGGCCGCAAAGTTCCCACCCGTGGTTTGGTCTTCACGGGCCTGATCTTTCTGGGCGTGGTGCTGGTCAACGTGGAGCATGCCCAGCTCACCAGCCTGCGGGAGGTGGCCTTGAGCGCGCTCCCGGTGCTGGTCGCGGCCTTTGCCTATCCCATCGGCAATCAACTGGTCTGGGAGGCGCGGGCCGGGACTCATCCACGCCTGCCGCACATCACACACCCGATCCTGGAAAACGGACTGGCGCGCGTCCTGCTGCTCACCCTGGGCTCGCTCCCGTTTTGGGGCCTGTTCCTCGCTTTGGCCGCTCCGCCCGCCCCCTCGCAAGGACAACTCATCAGCACGGCGCTGGTCGCCCTGTTCTCAGGCGTGATCGCCACCACCATCTTTCTCTACGCCCGGCATCTGGCCAGTCGCTCCTACGAGATCGCCGCCGTCGATGCCACCCAATCCATGGAAGTGGTCTTCTCGCTGGCGGGTGAGATCCTGTTCCTGCACGGCACATTGCCGTCGCTGTTGGGGTGGGTGGGCGTGGGGACCACGGTCATTGGTTTGGGCGCTTATATCCTTGCATCGCAGGAGTGAAGTTGGACATGCTGCAGCTGACCCGCTATAACCATCCCTCCCAAAACTGGTTGCCCGCCGTGCTGACCCTGCGCGCCGGTTTCGGTAACAGCGACTCAACTGAGCCCTTTAGCAGTTTCATCCTACGGCGGCTGGAAGATGAGACGCAACTCCTCGTCCTGGCCTGGGACGACGAAACGCCTGTCGGCTATGCCCTGGCCTTTGATGTCGAGTCTGACCCCGCCAAACCCGAGTGGACGCGTTGCGGCTACATCGCGCAGTTCATCGTGGCTGAGTCGCATCGCCAGTTGGGCATCGGCGGTCTGTTGATGGACTATGTGGACAACTGGTTCAGCGAGCGCGGCCTGAAAAAGGTGCTGCTGAACGTTGATAGCGATAACGACACTGGCCTCCGCTTCTGGCGCAAGCACGGCTTCGAGCCGTACGCCTTGCGTATGCGGCGGGTGTCACCTTGAATTTTCAAAACTGTGATTGACACCCGCCTCTTTCAGTTGTAAACTCTAATCACTCCGATGGGGAGTAGCCCCCGAACGCGGTTCGGGTCTGGCAGTCGTCAATACGGAAAGAGATTTCCCGGCTGCCTGGATGTAAAGCGCAAGACCATCGCCTTCAAGGCGGTGGTCTTTTTTTATCACTCCATCGCCCCATATCTGATTGGCTCCCAACCAGAAAGGAGTAACACCCATGTCTGCTACGACAACTGCAATGCGGAAATATTGGAAACCCGCCCTCGCCACCGGCGCCGGTGGCGCATCGGTCGTGATCTGGTTTGAAGAGCTCCTGCTCTTTTTAGAGGAACTCTTGCTGCTGGGCCTGGATGCCCTGGCTGTGCTGGCGCTGTTGGTTCTGACAGGCCCCATCTTGCTGTTCAATCACTTCGTGTTCAAATCAGCCATTCCCAAAAAAGAAGATAAAGATCATTAAGGAGTTTACCGGCAACATGGAAAACAATTACTGGCATACCAAAAACACGGAACAGGCGTTTGTGCAACTCAATAGTGGTGAAGCAGGTTTGGGGGCGGGTGAAGCGGCAGCGCGTCTGCAGGAATATGGTCCTAACGAGATCCAGGCTGCGCAGCGTATCTCGCCATGGGAGATCCTGCTTGAGCAGTTCAAGAATGTGCTCATCCTCATCCTGCTGGGCGCAACTGCGCTCTCGTTCTTCCTCGGGCATGGCGTCGAGTCCATTGTCATCGCCGTGATCGTCCTGTTTGCCGTCGGGTTGGGCTTTGTGCAGGAATATCGCGCCGAACGGGCGATCGAAGCGCTGCGTCAAATGGCAGCCCCAACCGCAACTGTGTTGCGTGATGGTCAGGATGTGAAAATACCGGCGCGTGAAGTGGTGCCGGGTGATGTGGTGATCTTGCATACCGGCGACCGCATCCCCGCTGATGGGCGGTTGATCGACTCGATCAATCTGCAAATCGAAGAAGCGGCTCTGACGGGTGAATCGGTGCCGGTGGAAAAACACACCGCCGCGCTTCTGACTCAAGAGCTGCCTGTGGGCGACCGCAAGAACATGGTCTACGCTGGAACCGCCGCCACCTACGGGCGCGGACGCGCCCTGATCGTGGCCACGGGCATGCAAACCGAGTTTGGCAAGATCGCGCAATTGTTGCAAACCGTTGAAAGCAGCAAGACCCCGTTGCAGCAAAATTTGGATAAGGTCGGCACCGTGCTGGCGCGTGCTGCTTTTGTGGTGGTTGCCATCATCGTGGCGCTGGGTCTGCTCCGCGGGCAGCCCTTCATCGAAATGCTCATCTTCGGCATTGCGCTTGCTGTTGCGGTTGTGCCGGAAGCCCTGCCCGCCGTAGTGACCATCTCGCTTGCCATTGGGGTGCAGAAGATGGTCAAGCGCCATGCGCTCATCCGCCGCCTGCCTGCAGTGGAAACACTTGGCAGTACATCGGTGATCTGTTCCGATAAGACCGGCACGCTCACCAAGGATGAAATGACCGTGCGTAAATTATTCGCGGCAGGGCAGGTCTTTGACGTGAGCGGCTCGGGGTATGAACCGGTCGGCCAATTTTCGATCGATGGAAAAGCTGTTGAGGTATCGGCTGAATTGCAGCAAATGCTCACCGCCGCCACCCTCGCCTCTGATGCAACGATCGTCAAAGACGAGGCCAGTAATGAAAAGAACGATTGGGATATCAAAGGCGACCCGACCGAAGGGGCGCTTGTTGTGGCGGCTGCCAAGGCTGGGCTTAAGAAAGATGGGTTGGACGTGATATATCCGCGCCTGCAGGAGATCCCATTCACGTCTGAGTCCAAGCGCATGACCACCCTCCACAAAACAGCCATGGGTAACATCGCCTACACCAAGGGTGCGCCGGAGATCATTTTGGAAAATTGCGCTTCTGTGCTGACTGCCCGTGGCGTGAAAAGATTGGATGAGGCAACTCGTAAGCAGGTGTTGGATACCGCGCAGAGTTTCGCCAGTCAGGCCCTGCGCGTGCTCGCCATCGCCTCCAAAACGGATGCGGTGCTCGAGTCTGCTCAAACCGGCATGACCTTCCTTGGGCTGGCAGGCATGATCGACCCGCCACGCCCCGAAGCCAGGGAAGCGATCGCCGTTTGTGAAAGCGCGGGCATCCGCCCAGTGATGATCACCGGAGACCATCCGGTCACCGCTCAAGCTGTGGCGCGTGAGCTCGGCCTGCTCAAGAACGGTCGCGTGGTCACCGGCGCAGAGTTGGATGACATCTCTGATGAAGATTTCAAACGTGAAGTCGAATCCATCGATGTGTACGCGCGCGTCTCCCCGGCCCATAAATTACGCGTGGTGACGGCGCTGCAAGCCAATGAGCATATCGTCGCCATGACCGGTGACGGCGTGAATGACGCGCCCGCCCTTAAGAAAGCAGACATCGGCATTGCGATGGGCATCACCGGCACGGATGTGACCAAAGAAGCCGCTGCCATGACCCTGACCGACGACAACTTCGCATCCATCGTTGCTGCAGTGGAGGAAGGCCGCGGGGTGTTCGGCAACATCAAGAAATATTTGATGTATCTGCTTTCATCGAATATTGGCGAGATCGGTTTGATGGCTGGCTCGGCGCTGCTCGGCCTGCCCCTGCCGTTGACCGCCGTGCAGATCCTCTACGTCAATCTCGCCACGGATGGCCTGCCTGCGCTGGCGCTCTCGGTCGACCCTGCTGAAAAAGACCTGATGAAGCGCAAGCCGCGTAATCAGAAGGCGGGCATCTTCACCCGGCCTGTCGTGGTGTTGATGCTGGCGGGCGGTATCTGGTCTACGATCTTGAATCTTGGCCTGTTCGTCTGGGCGACCGGTTCAGGTCGCAGTATCGAACAGGCAATGACCATGACCTTTGTTTCCCTGGTGTTGGTGCAGTTCTTCAAGGCCTATAACTTCCGGTCCGATCGGCACTCTGTGTTCAACCGCCCCTTCGAGAATAAATGGTTGAATACCGCCATCCTTTGGGAAGTCATATTGTTGTTGATGATCGTGTACGTCCCTGCCTTGCATGAACCGTTCAATACCTTCAGCCTGCCTTTGATCGATTGGCTGATCATTGGCGGTCTTTCGTTGACCATCTCGCCAGTGCTTGAACTGGTGAAATGGATGACGCGCAAAGGTTGGTTTGGGGTAATGGATATGTAATTTGCGGCATCATTGCGCAGCCATTGGCGAACGCGAATCGTTGCTGATGGCTGCGCGCTTTATTTGCGCAAATACGGTATAAACCCGGGAACGCGTTTACGATAGGCTTGCCATTGCTCGCCAAATTCAGCCTCGAGCGCCTGCTCCTCCCGCCGTGCACGGACCATGGTCAACGGGGCGAACAGGGCGAAATACAATGTTGTCCATGTAAAATAGATCAGCAATGCGCCAATGGCAGCCACGATCAATCCCGTATACATGGGGTGGCGCACGACGGCATATGGTCCTGCTGTAATGAGTTGATGGTCCTCAAATAACTGTGCGCCAAACCCGGTGGAAACAAAATAGTTTTTCCCGAGTGCCAATCGTCCCCACAACGTGAACAACATTCCCGGGAAATAGAGTACTGAGCCAACGCTTAACATCCAGGCGCGAACGAGCGGGGATGGTTTGATGGGTAGTTGAATCCATCCAAACCAGGCAATCGTAAAAAAGAGGATCGAGGAGACGAGATAGAACCAAAAGGATCGTAGGTGTGGGCCCATGCTGCCAGTCGTGCGACCTGGCTGGCGTTGTGTGCCACGCCAGACACCGTAAAACACAACCGCCAACATGGTATACGCCAGTGCTCCGCCCAATTGTTGAAGGACATATTCCAGGTTTGTGTTCATGCTTCGACCTTCCCGGCTTTTGCACGGCGGATGGCTGGCTCGAGAAATACTTTGTATGTCAACCAATCCAATAGATCCGGGGCGAGCGTTTTGAGCCAGATCGCCAACCGGCCAGGTCCCATGAAAACTTCCCGCCGCCGCCGATAAGCTGCATCCAAAGTAATCTCTGCGCAGCGGTCGGAAGTCATGGTCTTTTTGGTGTAATACGCGCGACCGCGTGGTCCCCGAGGCATCCCTGCCTTGTCCAGTTGGGCTTCATGGAATTCAGTTGCCACCCACCAGGGGCAGATCACCGTACAGCTTACCTTGTCCGGTTGCAGTTCCATGCGCAGTGCATCGTAGAAACCGTGCAGGGCGTATTTGCTGGAACAATAAGGGGTGTTGTAGGGTATGGCTGTTTTGCCACCCAGGCTTGATATGGCAACGATGCGTCCCTGAGTCTTTTTCAAATGCGGCAAAGCGTAATATGTACAATATACCGTCCCGTAAAAGTTGACATCCATTGTGTACTTAAACAGGCTGAGGTCTGAATACTCAGCGAGTAATGCGCTGGCTGCCATCCCGGCATTGTTGATTAACATATCCAGCCTGCCATAGGCCGCGATCGTTTTTTCGATTAAAGCCTTGCATTGTGCTTCATCAGTTACGTCGGTGGGAACCACCATGACTTCGCCGCAAAACATTCGGCACAGCTCAGCGATTTGCTCTAATCGATCTGCACGGCGCGCTGCTATAACCACCTTGGCGCACTGACTTGCCAGCAATAGTGCCAGTGATTTTCCAATCCCGGCCGAGGCGCCGGTAACGATCACCACCTGGTCGTGAAACTGGTCTGATTTCATCGTGACTCCTTCTGCATGGTTTGCAGATCGAATGCGTTGGCGGATTTTTACAGGGCCATAATTTACCGGGTTATGCTTTCATAATGTCTCAATTTGTAATCGCCTCCTTTTTCACTATATGCCGTTTGAATCCAAAGTCAACCCTTCCTTGATAATCTGACCAAGGGGGTAGGGATTATTGATCTTTGGTTTGTAATACTATGAAGGTGTTTTTACACAAGCGTCATGGCACAGCCATCGGCACGCGGGTCGCTGCCCGCGCATAACGCGCCAGTCTGGTTGTCTCGCACAATCACCTGTCCGCGGCCGAAGAGCGCGCGCTCATACCCGCTGACAAAATA
>CAZJMZ010000048.1:6476-9357 GCA_964547115.1 uncultured Anaerolinea sp.
GTGAAGCCCCAGCCTTTTGGCACGATGCCTGTGCCAAAGCCCCAATAATTGCTGTTGATGAACGAACAAGCATTGCCGAATTTGTCCACGACGCTGAGGTAGACCGTGCTGGATGAATTGACCGGCGAACCATGCTTGGGGTCCAGTGTGGCTTTATGCGGGTTGATGAGTTTACGGCGCTCAGCGGCATATTCTTTTGACAATAATTCCTGCATGGGGATCTTGACGAAGGCCGGGTCGGCGACGTACCAGCGCGAATCGGCAAAGGCCAGCCGCATGGCTTCGATCTGCAGGTGCAGTTTTTCAGCGGAGAGCGGTTTGAGAGCCGCCATATCGAAGCCTTCGAGAATATTCAAGGCGATCAGAGCAGTGAGACCTTGTCCGTTGGGAGGACACTCGTACACGCGATACCCACGATAGTCCACAGCGATGGGTTCCTCCCAGGTGGAGGTATGTTCCGCCAGGTCAGTAGTGGTCATCACACCACCCGCAGCCCGAATGACATCCGCAATCGCTTCGGCGATGGCGCCCTGATAGAAAGCCGAGGCTCCGCCTTCGGCAATGGCTTGGAAGGTGCGCGCGAGTCCCGGGTTGCGGAAGATCTCTCCGGCCTTGGGGCCACGGCCCTCGATGGTGAGTTCATGTCCGTTTAGGCCAGAGGCAAGTTGGCGTTGCGCGCCACGTTGCCAGGAATAGGCTGTAATGGGAGCAACGGGGAAGCCCTCGGAGGCAAGTCGGATCGCGGGGGCAAGGATGTCGGTCATGGCCAGCGAGCCATGCCGGGCGATGAGGTCGAACCAACCCGCGCAGGCACCAGGGACGGTGACCGTATGTGCGTGAAACGGCGTCAGGGTGGCTAAACCATCTTTCTTTAGCGTATCCAGCGAAAGGGCGGCAGGAGCGCGTCCTGATCCATTAAGGGCAGTGACCGTGCCTGTGTCCGCTGCATAGTAGAGCGCGAACATATCCCCGCCGATCCCGGTGGAGGTGGGTTCGGTGACGTTGAGTGCCGCACCCGCTGCCACGGCGGCATCGGCGGCATTCCCCCCTTTGGCAAGTATTTCCAGCCCGGCGGCGGTGGCCAGTGGTTGAGAGCTGGCGACCATGCCACCTCGGCCGTAGACGGTAGAGCGATGGGATTGGAAAGGGGGGATGGGCATGGATGGCTCGCTTTCTTTTTCGTCCATTGTAGCATTATTGAAGATTTTCAAGGCGTAGTTCAAGAAAATTCACTACACTCGTAAATTTATTAAATTTAACTTGACAATTTTAAATTATTCAATATAATGCATAAAAATTCAGTAATTCGCTATTGATTTTCTTTAAATTCGGTTCAATAAACTGGAGGTTCCATGAAAAATCCATCGCAACCGGTTCCGCAACATTGGGCCAGGCGTTTTTTCACCATCTGGTCGGGGCAGGCACTCTCGTTATTTGGTTCGGCGTTGGTAAATTTTGCGCTGATCTGGTGGTTGACGCAAAAGACCGGCTCAGCCACGATTTTGGCCTTTGCCACGCTGGCCGGCATGCTCCCGCAGGTGCTGGTTGGCCCGTTTGCGGGGGCGTTGGTGGATCGCTGGAACCGCCGCTGGATCATGATCCTGGCTGACAGCTCGATCGCTCTGGCCACCTTGATCCTGGTCTATCTCTTTGCCACGGATCAGGCTCAGGTGTGGCATGTGTACGCCATCCTGGCCGTTCGCTCAGTGGGAGGCGCCTTCCACTTCCCGGCCATGTCAGCTTCGACTCCATTGATGGTGCCCGAAGATAAGTTGACCCGCGTCAATGGTTTGAACCAGACCCTGCAAGGGTTGAATGGCATGGTCGCTCCGCCAGTGGGGGCTTTATTGATCTCCGTCCTGCCGACGCAGGGTATCCTGATGATCGATATTGTCACGGCACTCATCGCAATTTTGCCGCTGTTCTTCTTTGAGATTCCCCAGCCAGAGCGCCACGATATCTCCCAGACAGGCGAGAAACCCAGCCTGTTGCAAGATTTGCGCGAAGCGATCACCTATATGCGCGCCTGGCCTGGTCTGCTGGCGATTCTTGGGATGGCAGTCGCGATCAACGGGTTGTTGACGCCTGCCATGTCATTGATGCCGCTGTTGGTGACCAAACATTTCGCCAAAGGTGCCTTGGAGCTGGGCTTTACTGATACCGCCTGGGGGGTGGGGATGATCGTCGGTGGGGTGACCTTGAGTGTTTGGGGTGGGTTCAAACGTAAGATCGCCACTACTATGATGGGAATCGTGGGGATCGGCGCCGGGGTGATGTTGGTGGCTGCAGCACCTGCGAATCTGTTCCCGCTGGCATTGACAGGTATGGTCGTGGCAGGGATCATGAATCCGCTGGCCAATGGACCGTTGTTCTCGATCGTGCAGTCCATTATCAAGCCTGAGATGCAGGGACGGGTAATGGGGCTGATCAATACGGCTGCGACCGCAGTGACGCCCTTGAGTCTGCTGGTGGCGGGCCCGATCTCAGACCTGATCGGCATCCGTGCCTGGTTTTGGATCGCGGGGATCGTCACGCTGTTGATGGGTGTGGGTGGGTTCTTTTCCAAGTCTGTGATGACCGTGGAGGACAATCACAGCGCTTCTAATGAAAGAGCGGAGACACAGGCTGTCATTCCGGCAACAGGCTGACGGTCTCCTCTCCTCCTACAAAGGATGTGCCCGACTCAAGCGAGTCGGGCACATCTGTTTCTTTCGCTAGTCGTCACCACCTCCGCCTTCGCCATCGGGGTTGTTGCTGTCATGGCAGGCGGTGCATGTGGCAGTGCTTAGATTTTGTGTGTGGCAGGTGCGGCAATCAGTATTGCCGTGATTGACGCCACTCCCACCTTCGTCTGCGATGCCGGGATGTGAACCGTTATACG
>CAZJMZ010000048.1:9457-15166 GCA_964547115.1 uncultured Anaerolinea sp.
TGATTGACGCCACTCCCACCTTCGTCTGCGATGCCGGGATGTGAACCGTTATACGTGGCGGCCCAGTTGTTGGTGGTGTGGCAGGTGGCGCAGTCATTGCTGAACATGCCCAAATGGAAGGCTGGGTCTGCATGGCAGGCGGCACAAGCGGTGGACAGCCCGGCGAATTGATTGTTGGTATGGCAGCGTTCGCAGGCCAGCCCAGTGTGTTGTCCCGTGAGCGGGAAGTTGGATTTGTTATGGTCGAAGGTAACGTCTTCCCAACTTGAGGGTTGATGACAGGCAGCGCAATCGGTGCCGAATCTGCCGCCGTGCTCATCGTCCTTTTGGTGGCAGGCAAAGCAATCGGAGGGCGTGCCTTTGTAGATGTTGTTGGCATGACAATCTTCGCAACGTGCTTCGGCGTGCTCGCCTTCAAGTTTGAAGGCTGCGAGGTTGTGGTCGAAGGTGGCGGGTGTCCAGGCATCGGCTGTATGGCACGCGGCACAGTCGTTGCCGAAGCGGCCCTCGTGTGGTTCATCTTTGCGGTGACAGGAGGCGCAGTCCATGGGCAGGTTGGTGAAATCGGCAAACGCCCGGGCGTTGGTATGACAGTTGGCGCAGCGTTGGTTGGCATGCTGGCCGGTAAGACGAAAATCAAAGTTGTGGTTAAACCCTTCGTCAAAACGATCCACACCATCGTGACAGGCAAGACAATCGTCGCCGTATTCGAGTGAATGGGCCAGGGCGAAGGTGGTGCTGATTTGACGGTGGCAGGTTTGGCAGGAGTCTGAAGCGAAGGTGGAAATGTCGCCGTTATGACAATCGTTGCATGTAAACGCTTCGTTCGCAGTTGTGAGCTGGTGCGCTTTCAAGGAATAGCCCACTGTCTCATGCGGGAATTCGCTGCCCGTCAGAATGGTGAGCGGAGCCGATGGCCCACGGTGTTCAGGGTGGCACTGATGGCAGGTGAGCTGCGGGTTGTTTTGCAGCATGCGCCCGTGCATGGTGGCTGAATCTTGTACCTGGGTGCGGATGGATTCGTGACAGACGATGCACCGGTCGGCCATGTGGGCATTTTCCCAGGGTGCCACATGGCAAGCCTGACAGTTGCCGCCGATCTCAGCATGTGATGATACGCCCCCCAGCGCTGCGCCCGCCTGCGCGTTCAATGGACCAGGGTTGTAAAGCAGGCCACCGGTGCTGTAGGCGTAGGCGGCAATTGCAGCAATGGTAATGAAGGCGGCTAGAATTCCTGTCCCCGATAAACATCCCAAACGACTTGTGTTTCGCATTTGCCCTCCCGGCAATCGGTGAAGTGTGCGAGGTTGTAAAGACTCCGCACACCATTGCAGTGTTGGGGCATTTCAGAATCTTTGTAGTGCGTTGCTTATCCCGACCGTGCTACCTGGTCTTACCCCAGTCGGTGGGCATGTGGCAGATGCTGCAATCTGTGCCATTGGCACCGTTGTGCTTGTCCTTGTCGGCATGACAGGCGATACATTGATTCGGAGTGCCTTGATATACGCCATTTCCGTGACATTTCGAGCAGGCAAGGTTGGTATGTTTGCCCTCGAGCGGGAAACGGGTGTTGTTATGATTGAAGGTGGCGTTTGGCCAACCGCTCGTATTATGACATGATTCGCAGGCTGTGCCAAACTGGCCGTTGTGTTTGTCGCGAGCCGCATGGCAGGCATAACAATTGGTGGGCGTGCCCTTGTAAACACCATTGCCATGACAGGCATTGCATTGAACAGTGGTGTGCAGACCGGTCAGAGGGAAGTTGGTCCTGCCGTGGTCAAAGGTGACGTTGGACCATTTAGTGGTGTTATGGCAACTTCCACACTGCGTGCCGAATTGGCCGTTATGTTTGTCGCGAGCCGCATGGCAACTGTAACAGTCTTTGGGTGTACCCTTATAGACCCCATTGCCATGACAGGCCTTGCATTGGAGCGTGGTGTGGGTGCCAGTGAGCGGAAATGCGGTTTTGGCATGGTCGAAGGTCACATTCTTCCAGCCGCTGGTGTTATGGCAGGATTCGCAGGCCGTGCCGAATTGGCCGTTGTGCTTATCGCGGGCTGCATGACAGGCAAAACAATTTTTCGGCGTGCCTTTATAGGTTCCGTTTGTGTGGCAGGCCTTGCACTGAACATTCGTGTGTAAACCGGTCAATGGAAAGGCGGTCTTGGCATGGTCGAAGGTGACGTTTTTCCAGCCGCTGGTGTTATGACAGGATTCGCAAACCGTGCCGAACTGTCCGGTATGAACGTCTTTGACAGCATGGCAGGCGAAGCAGTTTTTGGGTGTGCCCTTGAAGACCCCGTTCGTATGACAGGCCTTGCATTGAATGTTGGCATGCAACCCGGTGAGCGGGAAATTGGTTTTGGTATGGTCGAATACCACATTCTTCCAGCCGCTAGTTACATGGCATGATTCGCAGGCCGTGCCGAACTGTCCAGCATGAACGTCTCTGGCGGCGTGGCAGGCAAAACAGTTTTGCGGTGTGCCTTTGAAAGTGCCGTTCGCATGGCAAGCTTTGCATTGGACTGTGGCGTGCAGACCGGTCAATGGGAAGCGCGTCTTGGTGTGATCGAAGTTGACATTTTTCCATTGGGTGGGGACGTGGCAGGTGGCGCAATCGGTGCCGAATTGTCCATTATGGATGTCTTTGGCGGCATGACAGGCAAAGCAGTTTTTGGGCGTGCCTTTGTATACATTCCTGGTGTGACAGTCTGCGCATGCGACCGTTTTGTGGCTGCCAACCAGCGGAAAGCCAGTCAGGCTGTGATCGAAACTCACGTCCTTCCAATTATTAGTGCTATGGCACTTTGCGCAATCCTTGCCCATTTGCCCGTTGTGGAAATCCACATGACAGGCTGCGCATTGTAACGGCGTCCCCTTGAAGACCAGGTCACGATGGCAGCTGGTACAGGCAACGGTGACGTGTTTGCCGGTCAGCGCGAAAGCGGCTGTGGAATGATCGAAAACAACGGTCTTCCAGGTGATGGGCTGATGGCAGGTGGCGCAATCGGTGCCCAATGCGCCGTTATGCAAGTCGTCTGCTTTGTGACAGGTGAAACAGTCACTGGGTGTATCTTTGAATTGATTATTGATGTGGCATTTCTGGCATTCCACGGAACGGTGCGCCTCAGCCAACGGGAAGGTTGTGGTGTTGTGATCGAAATGGGTCTGGCGCCAGCCTTCGGGTGAATGACAGGCGGCACAATCCGGACCGAGCGCTCCTTGGTGTGGGTCGGTGTCGCCGTGACAGGTTGCGCAAGCCTGCGAGGCAGACTTGAAGTCGGTCAGGTTGCGTGCGCCGCGATGACAGTTTTCGCACCCCACGGCGGCGTGCTGGCCGGTCAATTGAAATGGAAAGGCTGCGTGAGAGAACTGCGCGCCAAATCGATCCGTGCCGTCATGACAGTCCACGCAACGCGCACCGAAAGCCAGGGTATGCGTATCGATAAAAGCAGGCGCGCTCTGGCGATGACACTCTGCACAGATCGTCGCTTCAAACCGTGTGACATCATTGCCATGGCAGTCCGCGCACTTGAACGGATCTTTGCCCACCTTGAATTGGTGCGCCGCCAAAGAATATCCTGATAATTCGTGTGGGTACTTCCAACTCTCGATCTCAGTCAGCGCTGCGAACAGCCCGCGGTGTTCAGGGTGACAATCCTGGCAGGCTGCGAGCGAGTCGATGGCGTGCATGCGCCCATGCGGCGTCATCAGGTCTTGCATCTGGGCTGGAACATCCTGATGACATACCAGGCAGCGGTCTTGCATGGTCTGGTTTTCCCATGGCGCAACATGACAGGCGCTGCAGGCACCGGCAATTTCAGCATGCGATGTCACGCCGCCCAGCATGGCTCCATGGATATCGTTCAACGCCCCGGGGCTGAACATCTGACCACCGCTCGCAAAGGCATACCCTGCGATGGCGAACGCAGTGATCAGCGTGGCAATGATGCCGGTTCCAGTCAGGCAACCCAGCCGGGCTTTACGCATCTCTCTCGCTATCCTCTATTATTTCAAAAAGGTCGAATAATACAGCGCCGCACCGATATGCACGAACGCGGAAATGAACAAGGCCATGCCGATCGGGATGTGGACGGTGTGCCACAACGCCATTAACCGCCGCGCTTGTTTCAAGGCTTCCTGCGGGAGCGCGCCTTCGATCTCCATGCCATCCAATGTGCGCGGGATGCGGGTGAAAATATAACGGCCGATAAAACCGCTGAACACGATCACACCCGTCAGCAAGGTGGTGGCGCCCGCCAGCCCGTTGAACTTCCATGAGGAGTGAAGCAGCACCATGAACGGTCCCACGATGCCTGTGAAAATGTGCAACTGCAACCAGGCAGACATTCGGCCCCAGCGCACACTACGGCTGCGTTTACGCAAACTGTACAAGGTCTCGGTCATCAGCATCAGGACGAAGCCAAAAATGCCCATGCTGTGCCCGAACAGTTCGCCTGCCGGCGGGATCGCGCGCATCAGATAGATCACCAGCGCATACACGCTTGTGATCAGGATCATGGCCAGAAACGCCATCCATAACTCGATGTTGGAACGAAGCATTCATCTCCTCCAGTATCACTGGCCCATACGGCTGGCGTGGGCCCAGTATTCTGCGATCACATCTGCAACCCGGGCATCGTGCGAGAGCAGCCGTTCCCGGATCGGTGAAATATCCATTTTTTCAGTGATGATCTTTTCCAGTGGGAACGAAAGTTTTTGGTCGCCCATGACCACCGCGCCCAGCAGAGTCCTTTCGCCCACCAGCACACGCAAGCGGTTCACTTCGAAGCCTGTTTGCGCACTGATCGCATCGGGTAATTGTCGCCAGGTCTCGCTATCGCCGCGGGCAATGCCTACCAGGTCTTCATCGCGACCCTTGCCAACCATGCCGATGATGGTTGTTGTCAACCCCGCCAGGCGCGTCACATTGAACGGCACCGCCTTGACATAAGCCGTCGGTTGACCGGCCATGTTCAGCCCTGCGGCATATCCCTGTTGACGCGCAGGCTGCCATAGACTATCCAACACCGCCTGCCCTGTAGCCGGGTCATAGACTTGGGCTACATCACCCGCCGCATAGATGTCAGGATCGCTGGTCTGCAAATATTCATTGACAAGGATTCCTCGCTCGACCTTCAGCCCGGCCTGCTTTGCCAACCCCAGCCGCGGACGTATTCCGATCGCATACGCCACCAACTCACACTTGATGCTGCTCCCATCCTTCAAGCGAACCCCGGCCACCGACTTGTTCCTGCCGACCACCTCCTGCAGCTCAGCATGGTAATGCAGTTTCACACCCTCCTCGGCCAGGCTATGTTCGACGATCTTTGACTCGTTCTCATCCAGCACATTAGCCCAGTACCGGTCGCCGCGTAATAGATAGTGGACCTTCATGCCGCGCGCAATCAACCCCTCCACCAGTTCAAGGGCGGTGATCCCGCCTCCGATCACCACGGCGGTTTTGCCGCGCCGCGCGAATGTCAAGATCCGCTTGGCGTCTTCCATATGGTCGAGCTTTAGTACGCCGTTCAAGTCCGCCCCCGGCGCCTCCAATGGCATGGCCTGTGCACCGACAGAGATCAGCAATTTGTCGTAGGCCAGCGTGCCTTTGCTGCCCACCTGCACCATGTGTCGATCGCGGTCGATACCGGTCACATGCTCGCGGAGATAACGAAAATTCATACGGCGATAATCCTCGGCAGAACG
>CAZJMZ010000049.1:0-8685 GCA_964547115.1 uncultured Anaerolinea sp.
CCGCGCCACCCGAACGGGAACGGTGGCAGGAGTCCGATGCGGGGCGGGTTGCTTACTTGGCTGGCGAGCAGGTTCAGGTCATAGCCTGAACCGAGCGGCAAGACCAGCGGCGTGTCGCGTGGCATGTTGGCAACAACGTCCCATGTCAAGTCCTCGTACCGAAAATACTCTGTACTCATGGATGATTCTCCTGTGTATGTTTGTTGCGCGTAGGCAATATGGCAACAGATCAATTTCTTCTCTATATATTAACTTCAATAAAAGTATAACAACAATACATATCACTTTACGCCCATTTTGTTTATACAGTACAATCAACGCATCCAACCCGGGACGAATGGAGAAACCAGATATGCGTATCAGACAAATCACCCTCTCACTCATATTACTGTTCTCGATGGTTTTATCAGCTTGCGGGGCACAGGCACAGCCGGCAGTCGTGCGCATTGGTTGGTTGACAGCGCCTGACTCACTGAATATTGGTGTGGCTTGGCTGGTCGAAGCATACACGCTGAGCGGTCTCACCTATAGCACCATGTACAAATTGAATCTGGACGGCTCATATTCTTTCGATCTGGGTACCGCGGTGCAGCGTTCGGAAGATAACCTGACCTACACCTACACCATCCGGGAGGGGGTGAAGTTCAGCGATGGGCAGCCATTGACTGCGAAGGATGTTGCATTCACGTACAACCTGGTCATGGCGCACGAAGACTTCCCGACCCTGCATTCGTATGTGGCCAGTTTCAAATCAGTGGAAGCGCCGGATGACAAGACCGTCGTCATCACGCTGAACGAAGCCATCCCCAACATCGAAAGCAAGTTATTGTTCCTGTATATCTTCCCCGAACATATCTGGAAGGATCATGCCGAGGGCGATGCGGCAGCGGCCTTTGAGAACAATGAGATGATCGGCAGTGGCCCGTTCAAGTTGCTGGAATTCAAACCCAATGAATTTTATCGCCTGGCGCGCAACCCCGATTATTATGGCGGCCCCGCCAAAGTGGACGAGGTGATCTTCCAGATCTTCCCCAGTTCCGATGTGTTGGTACAGGCGCTCAAGACCGGCCAGGTGGATATGATCAACACCGTCCCGAACACCAGCGTTGCGGCGCTGAAAGAAGACCCCAACATCAAAGTAGTGGCTGGTCCGCCGCTGACCCCGGGCCTGACGGATATCATCTTCAATATCATCGACCCGGATAACTGCCCGGTGGCTGATGGCGGGATCTGTTCCGGCCACCCCGCCCTGCGTGACCAGCAAGTGCGGCAGGCCATGGCGTACGCACTCGATAAGCGCAAGATCATCGATGTGGTCCTGCTGGGACTGGGGCAGCCGGGTATTGCATTGGTGCCGACCGGTTTGGGCGATTGGTTCAATTCAAGTATTCAGGATTATCCCTTTGATGTGGACCGGGCCAACCAGCTTCTCGATGAAGCCGGTTACAAGGATGCCGATGGGGATGGTGTCCGCGATATGCCTGACGGCTCGCGTTCCCTGACCTTCCGTTTGAACTGGCCCAACACCGAGAGTGCCTACCCGCGCATTGCTGACCTGCTGGCCGAAATGTGGGGCAAACTGGGCATCAAGCTCGAAATGCAAGCCGTGGAAAGCGATACCCTCACTGCACAGTGCTGCCCGGCTTTTGACTATGACATCATGATCTGGGGCTGGATCGCCGACCCCGACCCGAACACGATGCTCATCATCCCGACCACCGATCAGATTCCCACTGGTTACAACGAGACTGGTTTCTCAAATGCCCGGTATGATGAGTTGTACGCCAGCCAGCTCACCGAGTTGAATCGCGACAAGCGCCGTGACATGATCTGGGAGATGCAGGCGATCGTGCATGAGAACATCCCTTATATTATTCCGTACTATGGTTTTGCCGTGCAGGCCTACCGCACCGACCGTTTCACCGGTTGGAAAGACTCCCAGCCCAAGGTCTCGCTCGAAGACAACAGTTCGCTGTTGAACATCGAGCCGGTTCGCTGATTCATAAAACTGTTGGGCTGGCCGGTTCAAATCCCTGCCAACCCAACTCCAACGAGGAACCCTGTTGAACCGCTGGCGTCACATCCGCAACAAGGCAGGCTGGGCATTGTTCACGATCCTGTTCGTGATCGTGCTGAACTTTTTCCTGTTCCGCGTCATGCCCGGCGACCCGGTGCGCCAACTCCGCGACCCGCGCCTGACGAAAGAGACTCAGGAAGCCATCCGTGTGCGCTTCGGCCTCGACAAGCCGGTCATCAACTGTCTTGAGTCCTTGAATCCGCCCAAACCGGGCCCATGCAATATCAATCCCTTCGAAACCCAATTTTTCATCTATATCAAGAATTTGGCGCAAGGCGACCTGGGCACCTCCTATTATTACAACCGCTCTGTCTCAGCGTTGTTAGGCGAACGTCTGTGGAACACGCTGCTGCTGATGGGCATGGGCCAGATCCTGGCGATCCTTGTGGGTGCGGGGCTGGGCATCCTGGCGGCGTGGAAGGCACGTACCTCGGTGGATTATTCCGCGTTGATCACCGGGTTGGTGGCCTGGAGCCTGCCCACGTTCTGGCTCGGATTGATCTTTGTGTTTTGGGGCAGTTACAACGGCTTCCCGGTGGGTGGCAAGTCTACGCCGGGTATCAGCAGTTACCCTTTGTGGACTCAGTTCACCGATACCGTCTGGCATTTGTTTCTGCCCACCCTGGCTTATACGATCGTGTATCTGGGCGAGTATACGCTCATCATGCGCTCGAGCCTGCTGGATGTGTTGGCTGAGGATTACATTCTCACCGCCAAAGCCAAGGGTCTCAGCACATTTCAAGTGCTTAAAGACCATGCTCTCAAGAACGGGATGCTCCCGCTGGTGACCATCATCGCGATCAACCTTGGCTACACTGTGGGCGGACTCATCGAGATCGAACGCGTCTTTTCATGGCCCGGGCTGGGGCTGGCGCTCTATGAAGCGGTCAGCCGCCGGGACTTTCCCATGCTGCAAGGTGGGTTCCTGCTCATCGCCGTGGCCGTGGTGGCTGCCAACTTCATCGCCGACCTGACCTATTCCTACCTTGATCCGCGTGTGAATTCGGAGTGAAGCATGGGACTGCAATCTGTTGAACTGGCTTCCTCCACCCGCAATACACAGGCCTCCAATACCTGGAAGGCCTTCACACGCAACTATATGGCAGTGGTCGGATTGGTGATGCTGGTCATCACTTTTCTTGTGGCGCTCCTGGCACCTGTGCTGGCGCCTTATGACCCGAAGTCCTCTGCCAATGTCGATTCAAGCGACATCTACAACGCACCCTCGGCGGCGCACCTGTTTGGCACTGACGATGCCGGGCGCGACATCTATTCCAGCTTTCTGTATGGCGCGCGTATATCCCTGACGGTCGGGTTCGTGGCGGCATTCATTTCAATGCTGGTGGGCGGCGCGATCGGGGTGATCGCCGGTTTCTATGGCGGGCGTACGGAAAACTTCCTCATGCGTTTCACCGATACCATGCTGGTGATTCCCTATCTGCCGCTGGTGATCGTCATTGTGGCGCTCACCAAGCCCAGCCTGCTCAATATCATTCTGGTGATCGGCTTATTTGGTTGGACCACCACCGCCCGGGTCACCCGTTCACAGACGCTGGCGGTGAAATCGCGCAAGTTCGTTCTGCGGGCGCGTTCGCTCGGCGCAGGCAACGGACATATCATCCGGTGGCACATCCTACCGCTGGTGATGCCGCTGCTGGTGGTCAATACGGTGTTGGTGATCGCCACTTCGATCCTCAGCGAGTCGTCGCTGGCTTTTCTCGGGTTGGGCGATCCCTCCGTCATTTCGTGGGGGCAGATGATCAACTTTGCCTTTGACCGGGGTGCCATGTCGGCGGGGGCATGGTGGGCCTTCGTGGTGCCGGGCTTCGGCATCGTGTGGGTGGTGCTCTCGCTGACTCTGCTTGGGCAGGGATTGGAGCAGGTGCTGAATCCCAGATTGGAAGCGCATCATTTAACGCCGGGCAGGCTTTCGGTTCAGAGTGAGGCGGCGGACTTGTCCGCTGTTAACGAGCGCAAATCAACCCGTCGCAAAGACGCGCCGATCCTGCTCGATGTGCGCGACCTTTCGGTAAGTTATGTCAACGAGGGACGGGAAGCGCGCGCGGTGCAGAACGTCAGCCTGCAATTGCATGAAGGCGAGTTGATCGGGCTGGTGGGCGAGAGCGGCTGCGGCAAGACCACACTGATGCTGGCACTGATGCGCCTGCTGCCCGCGGCCGGGCAGATCGTGAACGGGCATGTGTACTTCGATGGCCGCGACCTGACGACCCTGAGCGAAGAGGCCATGCAGACCGTGCGCTGGAAGCGCATTGCCATCATCTTTCAGGGCGCCATGAACGCTCTCAATCCGGTGCGCACCATAGGCGACCAGATCCGCGAGGCGATCCTCAAACATACACCCAACTTCAAACCATTGCAGGTGGAGGAGCGCGTGGATGAACTGCTCGAACTCGTGGGCATTTCGAAGACCACCAAGGAGCAATACCCGCATCAATATTCCGGCGGGATGCGCCAGCGTGCCATGATCGCCATGGCGCTGGCCTGTGAGCCCGATGTGGTGATCGCCGACGAGCCGACCACCGCGCTGGATGTGATGATCCAGGCGCAAATATTGGACCTGCTCGATGACCTGCGCAAGAAACTTGGCCTGGCGATCATCTTTGTGACGCACGACCTTGGCGTGGTGGCTGAGATGTGCGACTCGGTGCTGGTGATGTACGGCGGTGTGACGGCCGAATATGCCGATGTAGATACCATCTACAACGCGCCGCGTCACCCCTACACCCAGGAGCTGCTTAAAGCTTTCCCCGACCTTTCACACCCCGATAAGCGCCTGATCTCGATTCCCGGTTACCCGCCCAAACTCGACGCCCTGCCCCCCGGTTGCCGCTTCGCGCCGCGCTGCCCGCTGGCCGTGGAACGCTGCCACACCGAACTGCCGCGCGTGCGCGCCCTGCGCGCCGACCATCTGGCCAGTTGTCATCTGGCAGAATAACCCGGTATGGTTACAGAAGAACAACATGCCTGAAGAATTCATCCTTGAAGTCAAAGCCCTGAAAAAATACTTCCCCGTCGGCAAGCCGGGGTTGTTCACGCGCACCGGCACCTACGTCCACGCCGTGGATGACGTCAGCCTGCAACTCAAACACGGAGAGGTGATCGCACTGGTGGGTGAGAGCGGCTGCGGCAAGTCCACGCTGGCGCTCACGCTCATGGGGCTGGAAGAAGCCACCGAAGGCCGCATCTTCTTCGAAGGCCAGGATATCACCCGCGCCACAGACTCAGACCGCAAAGCCCTGCGCCGCCGCATTCAAATGGTCTTTCAAGACCCGTACGAGTCTCTCAACCCCACCCAGACCATCGAAGAGATCGTGGCCGAGCCACTTACCGTCCACGGCCTCGCCACTGACCCGGCCGAACGCAGACAGCGCGTCTTGCAGGCACTCGAAGACGCCGGCCTGAAACCCGCGCAGGATTATCTGGCGCGCTTCCCGCACCAGCTCTCCGGTGGGCAACGCCAGCGTGTGGTCATCGCCGGGGCGCTCGTGCTCGAACCACATCTACTGCTGGCCGATGAACCCGTCTCGATGCTCGATGTCTCCATCCGCGCCGAGATCCTCAATCTGCTGGCTGACCTGCGCAAGACACGTGGCATCTCGGTCATATTCATCACCCACGACCTGGGCACGGTCGGCTACTTTGCCGACCGTGTCGCTGTGATGTACCTGGGCCGCATCGTCGAGATCGGCTCGATGCGCGATGTGCTCAAACACCCGAAGCACCCCTACACCCAGGCGCTGCTCTCGGTCATTCCCGTACCCAACCCACGCCTCCGTAAAAAGCGCGTCATCCTGCAGGGCGAAACCCCCAACCCGGTGAACATCCCCACAGGCTGCCGCTTTCACCCGCGCTGCCCGGTGGCTCTCGACCTGTGCAAACAAAGCGACCCGCGGCTCATCCGCCTCACCGATACCCAGCAGGCCGCCTGCCTGCTGCTTGTGAAATAAATGAAATGGACATCACTAGCCCCCAAAACCCACGCATCAAACACCTCGTCCGCTTGCGTGACGAGAAAAAGACCCGCAAAGCCGAAGGCCTGATGTTGGTCGAAGGCTGGGACGAGATCCAACTCGCCCTCGCCGCCGGACACGCTCCGCGCACGCTTCTGACCTCACCCGAGCTGGCCTCACGCGCCTGGACCTTTCCCGCCGCTGAAACCCTGACCCTTTCCCGCCCGGTCTTCGAGAAACTTTCCTACCGCGAAAACCCCGATGGCTGGCTGGCGGTCTTTCCCATTCCCGCTGCAACGCTGGACTCTTTCACGCTTCAAAAGCACCCCCCGCTGATTCTGGTGGCTGAAGCCATCGAAAAACCCGGCAATCTCGGCGCCATCCTTCGCACCGCCGATGCCGCCGCCGTGGACCTCGTCCTGTTGTGCGACCCGCGTGCCGACCTGTGGAACCCGAATGTGATTCGCGCCAGCCGCGGGACGGTCTTTAGTGTGCCGGTGGTGGAGTGTGATAATGCCTCAGCGTTAACCTGGCTCAAGCAGCATGGCATTCGCCTTCTGGCGGCCACTCCGGCTGCCTCCACACCCTACACCGCCGTGGATCTGAGCCAGCCTGTGGCCATTGCCCTCGGCACCGAAGACACGGGCCTCACCGAATTCTGGATGCAAAATGCCGACCTGCAAGTGCTGATTCCCATGCATGGCAAGGTCAATTCGTTGAACGTGTCGGTTTCCACCGCGTTGATCGTATACGAAGCCGTTCGGCAGCGAGGGCTGGCTTGAAAGCGATCCACCCCTGGGTACGGAACGTATTCATTACCGGCTGTTTGCTCAGCCTGATCGCGGGTGTGCAGTTATTCATGTTCAGCACACACACTGATCTGTATTTTGCGTGGACCATCCGCTCTCCGCTGACAGCAGCAACCTTGGGCGCATTTTATTTCGGTACAATGGCCTTTGGTGGTTTGAGTGCAAGGGAAACCCAATGGGATCATGTAAAAGCCCCAACAGCAGGGTTATTCGCCTTTCTTTGGCTGACAGGTTTGGTGACCTTTCTGCACCTTGAGAATTTCCACCTCCTGAGCGCAAACCTTTTTACCCGTTTTGTTGCCTGGGTCTGGATCCTGATCTACACTCTGGTGCCAATTGGCCTCGTTCTGGCTTTGATTCAGCAACGTCACCTGCCTCTGTTGGGAGAAACGCCTGTCTCCATGCCGCTTTCCTCAGGTCTGAGAAGTGTGCTAGCCTTGCATGGTTCGGCCGGTTTGCTCATCGGCACCGCGCTCCTGCTGTCATCCGGGTCCCTGCTGTCATTTTGGGGCTGGCCGTTGACTCCGCTCACTGCGCAAGCGCTCGCTGCCTGGCTCATTGCATACGGGTTGATGGACGCAGTACTGGTATTCCAAAATAATCAAGCGGCCTGCAAGATACCGGCGGTTGGCTATTTGGTTGCAAGCGGCATGGCATTGTTGGCGTTGTTCAACTTTGCAGTCGAGATGAGCTGGTTATCCCTGGGAGGGGTTGGCTACCTTGCGTATCTGGCAGGCATGGTGAGAGTTGGGCTTGCAAGTGTGAGTAGTCGCTTCAGGTAACATCATGTGGGTGTATTGGCTGCTTGGGCTTGCTGTGGCGGTATTGACAGGCTATCTTCTGGATCGTGAGATCTATTTCTACGAAGGGGTCCATTTAGGCCCGCGGGTTCAGGCGTGGTTGTATGACCGCTGGGCACGCAACTATGACGCGGGGAAACGCGAGAGTCAACAGCAGGACGCGGAGATGCTGGCCCGCCCATTGGTCGAAGCGCTGCAGGATGTGCCAGAGCCATTGGTGCTCGATTTTGCCACAGGCACGGGGCGGCTTTCAGCGGCGCTGGTGAGTGAGCCTGGGTTCCGTGGCCAGATCGTGGCGGTGGATCTTTCACTGGGAATGTTGGAACAGGCGGTGCAAAAAGTGCAATCTGCCGATGTGTCTGCTTCTGCCCGGCGGGTGGAGTTCCTGCGGCATACGGCTCTGCCCCTGCCGTTCGCCGATGCCACCTTCGACGCCGTCTGCGCGTTGGAGGTGCTGGAGTTGTTCCCAGGCATGGAGGCCCCGCTGGCTGAGTTGACCCGCGTGCTCAAGCCGGGTGGATTCCTGCTCACCTCGCGCGGCACGGAAGAATCCGGGCGGCGGGCGCGGGTGAAGAGCAGGCCGATCTTCGCGACCTTGCTGGAGGCGCATGGTCTGCACGAGGTGGAAATTGTGCCGTGGTGGAAGTTGTTCGATCGCGTAACAGCGCGCAAAGCGGGGACGCTCATCCCCGGCGCGGAGCGGAACCAGCTGGCAGGGGTGTTGCGGTGCGGGTCGTGCGGGCAGATTGAATGGAGGCAAGAGACGGGCGCGTGGCGTTGTCTACGCTGTACCCACGAAAAGCCTGTTACGCCGACGGGCATCGTGCTGGGCTGAATAACGGATTTGAAATCCGTGCGCTTTGTATCTTTTGGCGGTCAGCCCGTCTTGTATCCAACGTTTTTCATCCGTCTGATGCATAAGGAGGTCCGATGATCGCCATTGTAAAGATCGTTCTCGCCACACTCTTCGCCGGGGTGGCCTGGCTGGTGGGTAATTACACCGCCGAGTACTTCAAACCGTACAAGCG
>CAZJMZ010000049.1:8785-13760 GCA_964547115.1 uncultured Anaerolinea sp.
AGGTCGCCGGTGCTTTCGAAGCCGTGGGCGGCATCGCCGATCAACAGCACTTGATTCAGGTGAAAAGTGGGCGCCTGCACCTGGTCGAACCGCCCGGCATACCCGGCCTGCCAGGCTGCATCCAGTTCTGCTTGCGAACCGACCAGCGGACCGAAGAAACTGTCGTTCATGACCTTCAAACGGGCCAGGTCGATCGCGGGGTCGTGTTTGATGAGAATGCTGATCTCCTCCTCGGGCTGGCGCATACCGGTGGTGACGATGCGGAACTTCTCTTTGGGAAATGCAGGGAGGTTATCGACAAAGACATTGGACGAATAAAAGCGTTCGCCGCCCGCGAACTTTTCACGCATGGCGCCCCGGCTGGGCAAGCGGTAGGCATACCAATGGTCAAGGCCAATACGCTGGAAGGAGTCTTCAGGGTAACGCGGATGAGCTTGCGCGAGCAGACGGCGGGTCTGGCTGTTGCTGCCATCGGCGCCCAGCAACAGGTCGAAGGGCAGGTCACCGAGGCGGGCTTCACGGCATACGTTGTTCTGGAAGTCGATGGCCTCCACCTGCGCTTCGAAATGGATCGGGATACCCGCAGCCAATACTTTTTCATACAGTTTGGCTACGACGTGGTTGCGCCAGTGAGAATACACACCCTCGCGCACAGAGGTGATGTTGAACTCTCGCCCAAGGATGCGGTTATGGATGACCACCCCGAAGAATTCAGAGCGCTCTGCGCGAATCGCTTCCCAGATGCCGATCTGTTGCAGGATGCGGATGGAGGATGGCGAGAAGACGATCGGGAAGGTAAAGCCCTGCGTTTGTAAAAAGTTCTCTTTGGTGCGCCGCTCGAGCAAAGTGACCTGCTCGAACTGCTCCCGCAGCAACAGGGCCGAGACCATGCCCACCGGCCCCGAACCGATGATCACCAGATTTTGATATTTTTTTGTACCCGCATTCATTTGATCTCCACCTTGAAGTACTTGGCCATTTTCAACATGCCGCGCCCCATGGGATGGGCCTTGAGGCTGCCCAGCCCGAATTCGGCGGACTTGCCCTCCTGGATGTACTTGAAAGCCATCCGCGCTTCGGGGATCATGGCGAGGATGAAAAGCACATTGACCCCGACCGCGTAGAGAATATACACTGGGTCGCCGCCGGTGCGGAGCCAGAACCACGGGATCAGCAGCCAGATCCAACTGAGCGTCATGGCGATCATGTTACGGAAGACGAACAGCCCGAGCAGCAACCCCAGAACGGGCGTGGCCAGTGCAGCGAGCGGGTCAATAGCCAGCAAGCCACCGAGTATGGCTGAGAAGCCCGAACCGCCGTGAAAACGATGGTAGATCGGGTAGATATGACCGAGGAACCCAGCCAGTGCTACAACCATCACGAGGATCGGCTCGCCGGGATACAGCCATTTACAGGCGAGGGTGGGCAGGTAGATCTTGAGAATATCGGCCACCCCAGTGATCAACCCGGCACGCGCGCCCAGTAGTGCGGCCACCGAGTTGCCGCCGATGGAGAAGACCTTGTAACTATCCTGTGTGCCCTCAACGGGAATCTCGAGTTGGGTAACGTCCTTACCGGCGGCAAGACGCGCTACCAACCGCGCAAAGGAAATGGAACCGATCAAGTAAGCGATAAGCGCCAGCAGCAGAATTGTAGAGATGGACATGATGATTGCTCCCGATCTTGGATGTCAGAATACAGGCCCCAGCATTGTATAGCACGAGCATTAATTTTTCCCGAATCAGCTACTGAACCCGACGAGCCAGTCCCTCCAATGCAGAGAGTTCGCTAAAGAAGGCCGCGACCATCCCACGCTCGGCCAATTTGGCAAGCCGCCCGAGCCAGCCGCCCAGGTCCACCTGCCAGATGGCATCGTAAAGGCTATGACCCACCTCGGCGGCCGGAGTGATGCGGCGGCTGGTAAAGAGCAGCCGCGCCAACACGACGCCGGCAGAGGGGCGCGGCGCTTCGGGCCAATCCATGCTTTGGCTCACTTGCACCGTCCCTTCGCCATCGGGACCATAGCCATCAAAGTAGATGTACTCGCGCGGGGCGACGATCAAGGCCGTGCGGTGATGGCGGATCGCGAGCACGCGTCGCACCGACCCTGAACCTGCTGCTGTTTCCTGAAACAGGATCTGCCCCCCGGCATATCCAGCCACCCAATCCTTCTGGCTCTCGACGACGCGCTCCATGCATTGCTCCACCAAAAAGGTTGGGGTGATGGGGACATTAGCCGTGCAGCGCAGGTAGGGATGCGGCATGCCGGACTCCAGCCGCGAGACTTGGGCTGGACCACGTTCAACGACCAACTGCCAGCGTGGGTCGAGGCGCAAGGCGCGTTCTTTCTCGAGCAGGGCGCTATGCAGGGTGGCGAGGTCCATGTACGGAAATCAGGCTTGCGGTGAGAAGTCCGCCTGGAGTTGCTTTAGCAGACCGGCGGCGGCCTGCTCGTAGGCGCCGATGACTGTGTTCTTCAGTTCGTCGGTCACAGGAGTTTCTGGCTGGCGGATGTGGAAGACGAGACGCGTGCCACCCGGATCTGCGATCACCCGCCGGGTTTGGACAAGCTGGATGCCGATGTTGATATTCTGCTCGAGCGAGACGTATTCGAAGGGTTTCCAATCGAGGATCTTGTTGAAGAAGTGCACCTGCCCGTGGGCGCAGTGGTATTCGCTGGCAGTTTGCAGGCGTCCACCGAGAGTATCGGTGCGTTCGACGAGGTCGTAGCCGGCCCAGGCTTGTTCAAGCCGGGGAGTGGTGAGGTATTCCCAGACGAGGGAGGGCGGAGCCGGGACGGGACCCCAGTCAAAGGTCAGCCACGCAGCCGTGGGGTCGACGGTGAAGCGTCGCTTTTCCTGTTCGCGCTCCCACACTTTGCGGAGGTCGAGCACCTGCATTTTGACTTCACCGAGATGGGGGTAGGTTTCCACATGAGGCACGAGCGGGTAGGCCAGTTGCGGCAGGTTGGAGGCGGTTACGGCAGCCTCGCTAAACAGGGCGTAGCTTTCGATGCCGGTCGCTTCGATGACATCGTTCTTCAACATGCGGTGCGGGACGATGACATCGGCGCCCAGTAGTTCTTCGCGGTCGCCGAGTTTCTGGAGGGCGTATTCCCCGTAGTGGATGACCATTTTGAGATCGAGCCTGGCCATGTTCTGGCAGGCGCGGCAGGGACAGGTGGTGTTGTGGATCATCTGGCGCAGGGTATCGGCGAAGACGAAGAAGAGGTTTTCGAGCGCATCGAGGATGGTCTGCGGCTCGCGGATATTAGCCGCGGGCACATACATCAGGATGGCATCGCCCCGGAAGCCAGAGATAATAAAGGGATGCTTGATGTGTGCGAGTTGAACATCGAACAGGTTTTGGAGCGCGTCTTGCGCGTGGTCGAGTTCAGATTTGGTGAGGAACTCGGTATAGCCTGAGATATCGGTAAGGATGAAGTAGCCTTTTTGCGCCATGCTAGCTCCCAATCTGGAATTCGGATTTCTTATAGTTTACCGCACCACACACACCAACTTGGCGAGTTCCCCGCCAAGTTCATTGCAGCTTTTTTGCGTATTTTGAAAGAACCCGGCAGCACCTAGCCTGGAAGACCAGATCGGAACGTGGCATTCAGGGTGGAGGACCTCTCAACCCCCTTGCACTAGGCGCTGTTTTGTTATACTTGGCTCGGACGATTAATAGCGCATTCATTAATTTTTGGAGACCTGCATCATGCCTTTTGCCTACCGTCTCGATCACGACCTCAAGATCTTCTATCTCGTCACGTATGGCCATTGCACATTCAGCGATATTTACAGCCCATCGTCATCGGACCCAAGCACTCAACCTACAAATCGACCCAGGGTCAAGTTCATTATCGACAATACACTGGGAGACCTTGAGATCGACACAGTTGGGATGACCCACTTTATTCAGAGCATGAAAGACCTGAAGAAGACCGGCTTTCAACTGGAACCAACCGCCTTCCTGACCACTGAGAAGGGGCTTGAGATCTTCATCAGGTCCCTGGAGTTGCTTCTGGATGATGGTATGCCGACATATCAGGCATTCTCTTCACTTGCTGAGGCATTGAACTGGTTGGATGAAGTTAAAAATGCCGAGGCTATTCAGCAGATCCGGGATACGCTGCTCGAAAAGCTGATCTCCGAACACGGAGTTCGTCCACAGTTCGGGTAAGCTGTCTCGATCTGTGGAGGGAGGCATGCGCCAAATCCCGCCATTCGTTATGGGAGTTCATCGACCTGGATGGCTTCCAACTCGTAAAAACAGTCCTTCCCCAGATTACGAGCCATCACCCATTCGATCACCGGCGCAAGCAGTTCTTCTGCCTGCTTGAGGTCGGGCACGTGCGCGAGCGCCACAACGGTCTGGAGGTTGGTATTCAGACGAATATCGTGCGAGAGGATGTGCGCTGAGATACGATAGCGCTGGAGCCCGCTTAAATCCTCGGCCAAACGGTCGAGATTGGCGCGGCGGGCAAGTTCAGCTGCGGTGTCGTTGGAGAAGGCCAACTCCAGGATCTGGCGATAGGGATCATATTTGGTGATGCGCAGGCTGTTCGTGATGGCTTTTGTTTCGGCGCTGGCGAAATACGGGACCAGCCAGAAATGGACGAGGGCCCAGAGCGTGAAGCCCATTGAGAAACCGACGAAGATCGCCAGGAGAGCATTCAGGAACGAACCTCCCTGGCCCGTGGCTGACCAGTACCGTACCAGTCCGATGCTCACAGCCAGCCCGATCAGCGCTCCAATGGCAAGGCCAATACGCTCGCACCAGACCTGGGTTTGACTTTGCCTGTTCGCGCTCCTCCAATGCCCAGAACACAACGGAGCGGGAACCCGGAGTAGCAGGCTGCGGCGCCCAAAGAAAAATGTGCGTTCAAAGGAATGAGTCTGGCTGGCGTACCCAAGGCAATGGACGCAGGCGTTTTGAAAGTCGATCTGGGTATCACGGAAGCGGATGGTTCGCA
>CAZJMZ010000049.1:13860-15030 GCA_964547115.1 uncultured Anaerolinea sp.
ACACGTATAAATTCCACCTGATGTGCAGCAACATCCAGCCTTGCGATGCGCCACCCGGCCGCGAACCACGCGCGGGCGCCGCGATGATTGCCTTCGGTGGCATGTTCCCACCAACGTTGGTCTTCATAGGCGGAGGCGGGCAGTTTGCTGTTGAGGATGGTTTCGATCTGTTCAAAGCGAAGGATCACAACACTTTGGCTCTCAGGGAGTGCCCGCAGGTATTTTTCGAGTGGGGTGTATTTTCCCGCCCGTTCTTCCGGGGTGGCGGTATTTTCCGGCTGCTGAGGGTTGTCAACTTCTTTTTTAGCGAGGGTGCCTTTTACCGATTCAACGGTTGTGCGTCGATCCAACTCTAATAGCTCTGAGGAAGTCAATGGCGCAGTATCCACCTGCCCCGAAGAACGCAGCACTGGATCATTCTGGGAGTAGACCAGGGTCACACCAGCCAACGAGATGAGGTCGCCCGGGTAGAGCACGCACTCTTTCGTGCGCTGACCGTTGACAAACGTGCCGCCCAGGGAGTTCAGATCGACCAACACGAAGTGCCCGTTCACCGCCCGTAATTGGGCATGCTGACGGGAAATGCGCGGATCATCAATGGCGATGTGATTCTCCAGTTTGCGCCCGATATTGATGATCGCTTCCTTCAGCATATGGATGACAACCCCTTCAATGACCAGAATCGCATTGGGGGGAATCCTTTCGCTGGTTTCGGGCGTATGGGTTTCCTGTTGGGAATCAGAGTTGTTTTCCATGACTTTCATTTCCTTACGACCCAAGCGAATGTCAAGTCGTTGCGAATGCGAGACGTATTCTACGGCAAACGCCTCACCTCTACGGCACCAGGTAGGCTGGGATGGATGATAGTTTACCTGAAATTGCTCATGGATATGAGGGATACGATGGGTATGAGGCGGGTGATGGTAATAATGGCGTTGATGGACTTGAGGGATTTGGGAGATTTGAGGGCGTTGATAGATTTGGAGGATCTTCCAGTATGACGCCTTGTTCGGAAAACATGCCGGTGTACTCGCACCGTGTGACAGTGGCTGTGAAGATGACTTTGCCGAACAGGGTCACGTCCAGGCCGCGCGTATAATACCGGATCCGGTCGCCGACAGGGTCCGGGCTGGCCGAGGTGCATGTATCGAGTGCGACCACCTTCCCGGT
>CAZJMZ010000050.1:0-14995 GCA_964547115.1 uncultured Anaerolinea sp.
AGGCATTGGAATAAAAGTCCAACGGACTTTTTCTTGGTGCAGAGAACTTTGAGCCCCCCTTAAGCTCCGTGTGAACAAACCTATAGTTCCCGTTTCAACGCCCGCACGAGGGTTCGATAGCCGCCGCGCGCGAACAGGTCCACGCGGTGGAGGTGGCGGATGGCCTCGGGCAGTTCACACTCCTCCAGGCGCACGGGGATGATCGAGACCTCATCGGCTGGCAGGAAGGCGGCTTTTTCGAGGGCGAGTTTCAGCTCCTCGTGACGGTAGCCGGAACCGGGTCCGAAATGACGCGAGAGACAGACCAGCACCACGTCACATTTCAGCAGGGCCGTGCGGATCTCATGGCGCCAATCCTGCCCGGGCTGCAGGCGCTCGGCATCGAGCCACACGTTCAGTCCCTCGCGCAGCAGGCGCTGGTACAACTTGTGGACGGTGGCCCGATCAGCGTGGGCGTGGATGAGAAAGATGGCGGGGGCGAGCGTGCGCTTCATAATGGCTGTCCTAACGGACGGCCATTGTATTAGAACATATGTTCCAGGTCAAGCGGTACTTAATTCCCTCCGGCCATCAACTGGCAACCCGCGTCACGGATATTCACGGCTATAATCATCACAGCACCACCGCTTTTTGATTTGAGGAGAGACCCGCCATGCTAGTCATTGTCAGCGACCTGCACCTCGGCGACGGCACCACCGCCGCCTCGATCCCCCCCAGCGCCTTTCATCTCTTCGCCAACCGCCTGCGCGAGATGGCCTACTTCGCCTCCTTCCGCAAGGACGGCGCCTACCGGCCCATCACCGAACTGGATGTGCTGCTGCTCGGCGATATCCTCGACCCCATCCACTCCACCGTCTGGCTCGATACCCATCCCGGCGCGGTCAACTTCGTCCGCCCGTGGACCGATTCCACCAGCCCGTTCTTCGCCCGCAAACTGGCGGCCGCCACCCAATCGATCCTCGATCATCAACTCAACCGCGAATCGTTCGCCGTGCTCAAACGCCTCGCCGCCGGCACAGAGATCCGCCTGCCGCCCGCCACGGCCAACGGCCGCCCCGATATGCAATCCAACGAACGTGTTTCGCCCGTGGTGCGCCTGCATTACATGGTCGGCAACCACGATTGGTACTACGGCCTCCAGGGCCCCGCGTTCGACGCCATCCGCAGAACCGTCATTGACCGCCTCGGCCTGCACAACACCCCCGCCCCCTTCCCCAGCGACCTGGGCGAAGCGCCGGAGATCGCGGAAGTGCTCAGGCGCTACCAGGTCTATGCCCGGCACGGCGATATCTACGACAAGTTCAACTACAGCCAGGAACGCGGGCGCAACTCGGCCACGCTGGGCGATGTCTTTGCGATGGAAGTGCTCAACCGCTTCCCCGTGGAAGTGGAAAACCGCTTCGGCAACCAACTGCCCAAACCCATCATCGACAGCCTGCGCCGCATCACCAATGTGCGCCCGGCACTGGCCACCTCGCTGTGGATCAGCGGCCAGATCAAACGCCACGCCAGCAACCCCGCCCTCGAAGACGAACTCAAAAAGGTCTGGAACGACCTGTGCGACCACTTCCTCGAGATCCCCTTCGTCAAGGAACAGGACAAGGCCTTTCAGTTCGACCTGGTGGACGCCATGCAGCTCGTGCTCAAGATCTCACAACGCACCTCCTTCCAAACGCTCAACGACATCGTCATCTGGGTGCGCGATAAACTCTCGGAACAGGAACGTTCCTTCGCCGAACACGCCCTGCACGAACCCGCCTTTCTCAACGACACGGCCCGCTTCATCGTCTACGGTCATACCCACCATCACGAGATCATCTCGCTCGATAGCCACGGCCGCCCGCCCTCCGAACAAAGCCAGCTCTATCTCAACTCGGGCACCTGGCACACCTACTTCGACCTCGCCATCAAAAACCCCGATGCGCAAAAGTTCATCGCGCATCAATCCATCACCTACCTCACCTTCTACAAGGACGACGAGCGCGAAGGCCGTCACTTCGAAGCCTGGTCTGGCACCTACGCTTGATGCCATTGGATGGACTACGACCTCCTCATCCTCGGCGGCGGCCCATCCGGACTCTCCACCGCACTGCACCTCCAACGGACTGCTCCGCATCTCACGCCCCGCATCCTGCTCCTCGAAAAGGAGCATTATCCACGCCCCAAGCTCTGCGCCGGAGGCCTCACCCTCGATGCTGAACTGATCCTCCAACGCCTCGGCCTCGACCTCAGTGAAGTCCCACACGCCCTCGCCCAAGATATTCACTTCGACTTTGAAGCCCAAGGCCTCACCGTGCGCCTGCCCGGTCAGCATGCCCTGCGCATCGTCCGGCGGGATGTGTTCGATGCGTGGCTGGCAGGCCAGGCCCGGGCACGCGGTATCCAGATCCGTGAGGGCGTCACCGTCAGGAACATCCGGCCGGATGCCGAGGGCGTAACGGTTGAAACCGATCAGGGCGAGTTCCGCGCCAGGGTTTTGGTCGGCGCCGATGGCTCGAACGGGCTCACACGCCGCATCATTTTCCCCAAGGCCCCGGTCTACACCGCGCGCGTGCTCGAAGTGCTCACTCCCGCCTACACTAACAGCCCCAGAACCCGCTCAGCCTATTTTGATTTCTTCCCCGTCCCTGAAAACATTGCCGGGTATGTCTGGGACTTTCCCACGCAGGTCAATGGGGTGCCCATGCGCTGCTGGGGGGTATATGATACGAACCTGCTGTCTGGCGAGAAACGCCCGCCGCTCAAAGAGCCGCTGGCCGCCGAAATGGCGCGCCTGGGCTTTGACCTGAGCCAACACGAACTCAAAGGTCATCCCATCCGCTGGTTCAGCCCGGAGAATGAACTGGCGGTGCCGCGCGTGTTGCTGGTGGGCGATGCCGCCGGTGCCGACCCGATCTTCGGCGAGGGCATCAGCATTGCGTTGGGTTATGGTGCGGTGGCCGCGCAGGAGTTGAGCGAGTCGTTTCAGCGTGGCGAATTTTCATTTCGCCGTTACAAGCGTCGGGTGGTGCGAAGCGCGCTCGGTCAAACGTTGATCGCCCGCTGGCTCATCGCTTATATCATCTATCCAATTAAATGGCGCTGGTTCCAGGTCCTGTTGTGGAGGCTGGTTAAACCGATCGTCTTGTTGGTGGCCTGGTTGTTTGTGTTGAATTGGGGGAAACGACTGCGCCCGTTCAGCCGCTGATCTTTTTGAGAAAGCCGGGGGTGTTGAGTTCGCGCTCCAGCAGATAGGTGAAGTAACCCTGCATGAGGCTCTCCGCCTCTTTTTGCACATCGAGGCCGGGCCGGGCGCGCAACGCTTCGGCATAGCTGGAGCGTTGAAAGTGACGCAGGTATTTGAGCGTCTCCACGGAGATGGCACGCAGGTTGGGCAACCCCTGCCCGCAGCGCGGACAGATGACTCCGCCTGCTGTGAACGAGAAATACTGGTCTTCGGGTTGAATGGCACGCCCGCAGTTCGCGCACTCGAACAGTTGCGGGCGAAAGCCCACATGGTCGAGCAGGCGCATCTCGTAGTAGCGGATGACCACCCACACATCGGCCTGGGCGGCGAGGCGGGCCAGGGTTTCAGTGAGCAGCTTGAAGGTGGAGGGCGATTCGGTCTGTTCTTCGTAGGAGAAGCGGTCGAGCAACTCGAGCACATAGGCCGCCTGGCCGGTGAGGGTCAGGTCGTCGCGCAGGGGCAGGTAGGCATCCACGGTATCGGCCTGCGTGACGAGGAACATGTCCTTGCCTTTGGCCAGTTGCAACCTGACGTGCGTGAACGGTTCGATATGCCCGGCCTTGCGGGAGGCGATCTTGCGCGCACCTTTGGCGATCACACGCAGCTTGCCCATCTGGCGCGTGAACACGGTCAGCAAACGGTCGGCTTCGCCGTAATCGCTGTGGCGCAGCACCACCGCATCCACACGGACGGAACGGAATTTGGTTTCAGGCATGGGCGTCAAGATGGAATCGTATTCCGGGCGCGCTTATCCCCGCTTACCCCTTGCCTTGCGTGGTTAACTTTTCCGGTGTAAAGGCTTCGGGCAGCAATCCGCCCACGGTGGTCTCATGGGTCAGGCGGCCGGCACCATCGGCAAACAGCACCACTGTCTCCAACCCGAACTCAGCCATCACCTGTCGGCAGCCACCGCACGGCGACCCGCCATTATCGGTGACAACGGCGATGACCTCGAATTCCTTTTCCCCTTCCGAAACCGCCTTGAAGATCGCCACGCGTTCGGCGCACATGGTCTGCGGGTACGCGGCATTCTCTACATTGACGCCGGTGTAGACCTGTCCGCTTTTCGTACGCAACGCCGCACCCACCCGATATTTCGAGTAGGGCACGTAGGCACGCTGGCGGGCTTCGTTCGCCAGATCGATCAGGGCTTGTTTGTCTGCGGAGGTTAGGTTCATATCCTGTTCCTTACGCCTTCCGGCGCTTCTGTATTATGCACCGGAGCCTGATGCTCAACGCTTACGCTTCCGTTCCAGTTTCTTGATGGCCCGGGCAGGCATGCCAACCACCAGGGTATCTTCAGCCACGTTCTTGGTCACCACAGCGCCGGCGCCGGTCCGTGCCCCGGCACCCAATTTCAACGGCGCCACCAGCATCGTATCCGAACCGATGAACACGTCTTCGCCGATCTCGGTGGCGTGCTTCTTCTCGCCATCGTAATTACAGGTGATGGTCCCCGCGCCGATATTGGTATTGGCGCCGATATTGGCATTGCCGATGTACGAGAAGTGCCCCATCTTCACGCCTTCGTGCAGCGTGGAATCTTTGACTTCGCCAAAGTTGCCCATGTGGACGTGGCTCTTGAGATGGGCCCCCTTGCGCAGGCGTGCGAACGGACCCATATCCACATCATCTTCAATGACCGCGCCTTCCATCACTGAGGCCAGCAGTTTGTTGCGATTCCCGATCTGTGTATCCCGGATGATCGTATTCGGCCCAATGACATTGCCCTCGCCGATGACCGTTGTGCCGTGCAGATAGGTGTTCGGCATGAGCAGCGTATCGCGCCCGATGGTGATGCCCGCTTCGATATACGTGGAGGCCGGGTCCATCATCGAAACGCCGTTCAGCATGTGCATGTGGTTGATGCGCTGGCGCATGGCGGCTTCGGCTTCGCTGAGATGGACACGGGTGTTAATGCCAATGGTCTCGCCAAAATCATCATGCACCACAGCCTGCACGGGCAGGTTATCGCGCACGGCGATCTCCACGATATCGGTCAGGTAATACTCGCCCTTCTTTGGGTTCTTCTCAATGCGGTGCAGGGCGTCCCAGAACCAATCGGCCTTGAAACAATATGCACCAACGTTCAACTCCTTGATGGCTTGCTGCTCAGGCGTGGCAACGTACTCTTCCACAATGGCTTGCACCGTCCCGTCGGCGTTGCGGACGATCCGCCCGAAGCCGCGGGGGTCGTCTGCGATGACGGTGAGCAGGCTCAAGGGTCCGGGGTTGAGGCGCTGAGTCTCCACCAGGCGTTTGAAGGTCTCACCACGCAAAAGCGGCATATCGGCATAGGTCACAATGACATAATCCGTCTGGCCGCGCAGCACCGTCTCGGCCTGCATGGCGGCATGGCCAGTGCCCAGTTGCGGCTCCTGCAACACAGTCTGTGCACCTGCGCCCAGATATTGCGTCACAGCCTCAGCGCCATGCCCAACCACCACCACCGGTTTCTCTGTGGTGGTTTCTTTCAATGCTTCCAGCACATGCCACAGCATCGGCTTGCCGCACAAGGGATGCAACACCTTGGGCAGTGATGATTTCATACGGGTGCCCTGACCCGCAGCCAACAGAACAGCTGTTACTTTCATGATCAACTCCTATGTCCTCTTACTTCCTGGAAGAGGCCGGGGTGAGGAAATAAAAACAGGCTCACCGCGTTTTCACATGCGAAGCCTGTTTGAAGAAAAAGCCCGCCAGCGCGGGAAAGATGGCAGGGGCACCTGGATTCGAACCAAGATCCACAGCTCCAAAGGCTGGTGTGCTGCCATTGCACCATGCCCCTACAAGGCGCACATTGTAACACAGCGAACGAAGCGGGGCAACACCTGCACCGTGTGCAGGTACGGTGTATCAGCGTTTTTTCAACGCGCCGGTCTGACGCGTGATGGTCTCGCTCTTGCCGGGGTCCAGTCCCAGCTTTTGCGCTTCTTCAAACGTGATCACATCGCGATTGATCGGCAGGTTCCCCACCTTTTCCACTGCATCGTCCCAGAAGGCATCCAGGTCCTGGGCCTGCGACTTGCTGGCCGTGGCGAACAACGCCTCGACATCCACCACCGGCTCCGGGTCACGCACTTCATCCTCCAACGCCCGTAGCGCCTGGACAGCTTCGCCGGCCGCATCCTGCTCAGGGACGGCTGTCTCCCGGACAATCGGCTCTGGCGCCACGCCCAGTGACCGCAACACGCTCTCCACATCCCCACGCACGAACAACATGCCTTCCACCGTTTGCAGAATGCGGTCATTGTTGGCGATGCCCTTACCCGCCAGCAACAACGCATGCGAAACATCCACAGGGATGAGGATCAGGTCATGGTCGCCGCCGCGAAAGACGTGGAAATTCTCCGGGCGGTCATGGTGCATAAAACGTGTGACCTTCAGCCCTGCGGCATAGATCGCCATCAACGCCGAAAGCAGTGATACTTCCATGCTGCTGTCATACAGGTCCCCGGCACGGGCCAGCACCCGGGCGCGATCGCTGATCAGGAACACAGCGTCGGCTTTTATCTTTTGACGGAACCCGCTCAACAGGTCTGAAAGTGACTGGCGGTGTTCAGCTTCCTTGCCGGTTTCGGGCGGGAAGATGGTTTGCACGAGCCCCAACCCGCGCTCGACCGCATCCAGAAAATCGGCCAGGGGGATGGGCTTATCGAAAATGGCGAGGGCGCCGGCGCCCAGCATTTCTTCACGCGCCTTCTTTTCGGTCATGCCCGAAATGAAGATGATCTTCAATTCCGGGTTGCGCGCCTTGACCTTGCGCATCAACTCCACACCCGACATGCCCGGCAGCAGATAATCCGCCACCAACAGGTCGATCTTGCGGCGCGAGGCTTCGAGCAGGGCCTCCTCACCTGAAGGCGCATCGACAATATCCAGTTTATGACCCAGCGTTTGCAGGGTCGCATGGAGCAGGCGCACGATGTCGCGCTGGTCGTCCACAATCAGGATGCATGGATTCGCCATAAACGGTCTTTCTATTATTCAGCCAGCCAGCAGGCTACAAAGTGATCGGGGTTGACTTCTTTGAACTGCGGTTCTTCCTGTGAACATTTCTCAATTGCCACCGGGCAACGCGGATGGAAGCGGCAGCCTCTGGGCGGGTTCAACGGGCTGGGCACATCGCCTTTGAGAATGATGCGCTGGCGTTTCAGGCGCGGGTTGGGGATCGGAATGGCCGACATCAACGCCTTGGTATACGGATGCAAGGGGTTACGGAACAACTCTTCGCGGGTGGTCAATTCCACCATCTTGCCGAGGTACATCACCGCCACCCGGTCTGAAACGTGCTCCACCACTGAGAGATTGTGGGCAATGAACAGATAGGTCAGGCCGAATTCCTGCTGCAAATCCTTGAGGATATTCAGCACCTGCGATTGGATCGACACATCCAGCGCCGAGACCGGCTCATCGCATACGATGAAGCTGGGGCGCAAAGCCAAAGCGCGGGCAATGCCAATGCGCTGGCGCTGGCCGCCTGAGAACTCATGCGGATACCGCCGGGCGTGATAATCTTCCAGCCCAACCTTCTTGAGGGTCTCGAGCATGATATCCACCCGCTCTTTGGGCGTGCCAATACGATGGATGTGCAATCCTTCCATCACTGATTCACCAATCGGCACCCGCGGGTCGAGCGAGGCATATGGGTCTTGAAAGATGATCTGCATGTTACGGCGCACGCCCTTGAGTTCGCCCGCCGGTAATTTGAAGACCTCCTTGCCCTCAAAGGTGACCGAGCCACCGGTCGGCTCGACCAGACGAAGCATGGTGCGCCCAATCGTGGTCTTGCCGCAACCCGATTCACCCACCATGCCCAACGTCTCACCTTTGCGCACGAAGAAGCTGACATCGTCCACGGCTTTGACATGGTTGACCACGCGTTGCAACAACCCGGCGCGCACCGGGAAATACTTTACCAGGTTCCTGACTTCGACGAGGGTTTCCCCTGTGGGTTTGGCAGTCTGCTCTGTCATTCAATACTCCATACAAGGGGAATTAGCGCGAACGCAACGGAGCGGTATGACCCTCCGCGTTTTCGTACAACCAGCACCGTACTTGATGGCCTTCTTTCACTTCCACCAATTCGGGCTTTTGCTCGGCGCAAATGTTCATGGCGTGTTTGACACGCGCCTGGCAGCGCGGCGCAAAGCGACAGCCCGGAGGCAGGTTCACCAGGTTGGGCACCGAACCGGGGATGACATCCAACTTGTCCTTGATCTCACCGAGAATGGGGATCGACCCGATCAAGCCCTGCGTATATGGATGCAGCGGTTCATCGAACAACGCGTTGACATCGGTCTGTTCGACGATCTCGCCGGCATACATCACCGCCACGCGTTCGGCCATCTCGGCCACCACGCCCAGGTCGTGGGTAATGAGGATGACGGATGTACCCATCTCACGGCGCATGTCGCGCATCAGGTCAAGGATCTGGGCCTGAATGGTGACATCGAGCGCGGTGGTGGGCTCATCAGCGATCAGGACTTCAGGCACGCAGGCCAGCGCCATGGCGATCATGACACGCTGGGCCATGCCGCCCGAGAGTTCATGCGGATACGCCTCAGCCCTACGCTCGGGGTCTGGCACGCCGACCATTTTGAGCAGTTCCACCGCCCGATTCCAGCCCGCCTCGCGTCCCATATCGCGGTGGACGTTCAGCACTTCGGAGAGTTGGTCGCCCACACGAAAGACCGGGTTGAGCGCGGTCTGCGGCTGCTGGAAGATCATGGAGATGCGGTTACCGCGCACCTTGGTCATTGCATCTTCGCTGAAGTTAAGCAGGTTTTCGCCATCGAGCAGGATCTCCCCCGAGTCGATACGGCCGGGCTTGGAGATCAGGCGCATGATGGAGAGCGAGGTGACACTTTTGCCGCAGCCCGATTCCCCCACGATGCCGAGCACTTCACCGGGATAGACCTCAAAGTTCACGCCGTCCACGGCGCGTACCACACCATCTTCGGTGTAGAAATAGGTTTTGAGGTTTTTGACTTCCAACAGAGGTTTATTGTTATCACTCACCGCAAACGCTCTCCAGTCTGAAGGGATGGTTGCATTATAGCAAAGATTTAAGGGCAGGCGGGTCTTTTCAATGAGGGGGCAGAGAAACAGTTCCGTCGCCGGGGCGGGCGACGGAAGCAGAAAGGGTCGGGATGTGAATGAAGGCCATTCGCAGCGAGGCAGGCTGCGGGGCGCTGGAGGCGCGGCGTCCGATTACCGGCAACCGTCTCCGTAGTTGAAGGATTCGAGATCCACAAGCGGCTGGTTGGAGGCAGGGTCAAGGGTGAAGCCGCAAAAGTCGGGGAGGGCGGCGGCCACGCGCAGGCGCTGGTAGAGCGGAATGGAGGGAAGTTGCGAGGCGAAGATGGCCTGCGCTTCCTGATGACCGGTGTAGGCAGGGTCTTCGGGCAGGGCTTGCAGGGCTTTGTTGCAGGCGGCATCGTAGGCTTTGTCTTTGAAACCACTGATGTTGACGCCGATCCAGTTGTTGGCAACCGTGGGGATCTGGGCAGAGGTGAACCAGCCGCACTGCGGTTCAAGGCTGTTGACACCAATGGCGTATTCGGCGATTTCGAATTGGCGGCCAAAGAGCGGGCCGACGGGGCCTTGCAGGTACAGGTCGGAGGCGGAGAGGTAGGAGACGTTGAGGCCGATGCCGCATTGGGCGAGGGAGCCGGCGAGGATCTCGGCCACCTGGCGACGTTGTGTAGCGGAGGAGGTGACGTAGTTGAGCACCAACGGTGTACCATTCGGGACAAAGGTGACACCGGTGGCCAGACGCGGGGTGGCGGGGTCTTTATCAGTATCGAGCCAACCGATCTGTTCGAGCATCTTGTTGCCAGCGGCGGGGTCGAAGGCATAGGTCTGGACGTTGCCGTTGTGGAGGGGATGGTCAGCGGGGACGAAGGAGGCGGGGACCTGTGAAAGGCCGAAGAGCACTGTATCCACCACCTGCTGGCGGTCGAGGCAGTAGGCAATGGCCTGACGCATGCGCGGATCGCCGAAGAAATCGGGGCGGTCGGCTTTGTCAAAGGCGCTGAAACCGTTGTCGTAGGAAGCGGGGGCAAGGCCCAGACCGAGCCATTCCATGGTGTTGGTTTGGACAGTGATGAGGCTGGCCTGACCGTCTTTTTGCATTTGCTGAAGCAGGCCGACCTGCCCATCCAATTGAACGGATGGGTCGAGTACATCGCATTTGCCGTCGACAAGCGCGGTGATGGCGGCGTTGGGGTCAGGGTAGAGCAGGAAGTTGAGTTCGTCGAAGGCGGGGAGGCCTTCATCGGCGCGGAAGTAATTGAGGTTCTTGATGAAGTGCAGGCTTTCGCCGGGTTTCCATTCCTTGAGGATGTAGGCTCCCCACCCGATCGGGGACTTTACCGCCGCATCGGACTTCAATAGTTCGGCGGGGGTGATTGCTTCAAAGAGGTGTTTGGGCAGGGGCGTCCAGAAATTGGTGTAGTAATCGGGGTCGATGAAGCCAGGTTTGCCCCACCATTGGATGGTGACGCCATCGGAGGCGGCTTCGTAGGTCTCGGTGCGGTCAATGAGGAATTTGGAGCCGGGGGTATCGTCTGAGGCGGCGATATTGAAGGAGAAGACGGAGTCTGCGGCAGTGAGCGGTTCTCCATCTGACCAGGTGAGGTCCTTGAGCATTGTGAAAGTGACGTTCATCTGGTCCATATCGAGAGCACTGGTGCCATCGTAGGCAATGGCGCAGTCGCTGGTTCGGCACCCGCTGGGGCGGACCTTCATGCCCGCTGCGAGGAGCACGAGGTTGCCAGCATCGTCCACTACTTCGCTCCCGGCGTTGACGGTCACGGGCGCAAGTTGGGCATCGCCGTCATTGAGGTTGGGAATCTTTTCGAGGATGATGGGTTCGTAGCCGTAGTCCACGGTGTCAATGGGGCCGTCAAAGAGCGCGGCCATGACACTACGGGCCGGGGAGTTGGGAGAGCCATAAGGGTAGAGGGTGTTGGGCTCTCCGCCCAGACAAATGTTGAGGATGCGCGGGGCAGGCGTGGGGGTGGGGAGAAGCGCGGGCGTCTCTGTGGCAACGGGCGGCTGCGTGACAAGGGGCGTTGGTGTCGCTTGCGGGGCGCAAGCGGTGACGGTCAGGATTACGAGCAGGAATAAATTGGCAGGATGAGTGCGACGCATGGGCTTCTCCCAAAAAAACAAATAGGATTCAGGGTGGCCTGAATCCTATCGTATTCCGGTCAATCAATCAAGCGCGGGTTATTGCGTGCCGCGCATACGCGGGTCGAGCGCGTCGCGGAGGCCATCGCCGAGGAAGGTGAAAGCCAGCACGATGAGGGCTACGCAAACCGCAGGGGCAAGCAGAATGTAGGGCTGGGAATTGATGGCACTCTGCCCATCAAGCATGAGTGCACCCCAACTGGTGATGAAGATATCGGTGCTATCGGTGGATGGGCGTAAACCCACGCCAAGGTAACCCAGAATGGCTTCGGTGATGATGAGGCCGGGGATGGAGAAGGCCGCGCTCACGATCAGGGGTCCGAGGCTGTTCGGGAGGATATGCCGGATCATGATCCGCACATCTTTGACACCGATGCAGCGCGCGGCTTCGACAAATTCTTTTTGCTTGAGGGAAAGCACCTGTCCACGAATGAGACGGGCCACACCCACCCAGTTGACGATCGCCAGTGCGGCAAACAACAGCACCAACCCGTTCATCAATTGTCCGATGAAGGTTTCGCGCAGGGCGACCATGACAATGATGAAGAACAACAGGTCTGGGAAAGCATAGATCACATCGGTGATGCGCATGAGCAGGTTATCGACCCAGCCACCCGCATAACCGGCCACCATGCCGATGGTGCTTCCGACCAGCAAAATGATCAAAGTCGGCAGAAAACCAACCACCATCGAAACACGAGCGCCATAGATCGTGCGGCTAAGAACGTCACGCCCCAGCGAATCGGTGCCAAGGAGAAATTCAGGCTCAGGCTTGATCTTGGTAGCCCCAGGGTCGAACGGCGGAGGCAGGTATCTTTTTCCACCATGCAATTCCAGGGGATCCATGGGCGAAATCACCGAGGCAAACACCGCAATGAAGAGGAAAAAGCCGATAATGACCATGCCCAAGACCGAAGCCTTGTTACGGATCAGGCGTTCCCAAGCTTCGCGCCCAAGGCTTTTGCTGGGGCGGAAAACATCATTCAAGTCAGCGATCTTGCCGGAAGAAGCAGATTGAGTGGCAGTTGTCATGATGGCTCCTGTTTATTCTTCCAAGCGAATGCGCGGGTCAACGAACACGTAGATGATATCGACGCTCAAGTTGGCAACCGCCACCAACAAAGCATAGACCACTGTGGTACCCATGATCATGGAATAATCACGCTGGCCAATGGCTTGCACGTAGGCGCGGCCCATACCCGGGAAACTGAACATGGTCTCGATGATGAATGAACCAGTGACCAAGCCAGCAAGCGCAGGCCCCAGAATGGTGATGACGGGGATGAGCGCATTCTTCAACATGTGGATGAAGATGACGACCCGCTCGGCCAACCCTTTGGCGCGGGCGGTGCGAACGTAATCCTGCCGCATGACTTCCAGCATGGCCGAACGGGTGAGGCGGGCGGTAAAGGCCATGGTCCCAAAACCCAACACGGTCATGGGCATAAACCAATATTTGATCTGTGACCAATCATCCACGATGATATCCACCCAATGCAGTCGTGATGCAAAGATAATAATCAGGAAAATCGCCAATACAAAACTTGGCAATGAGATGCCGCTGGTGGCAATAAACAGGGCCGTGTAATCCACAATGGTATTTTGTTTCAGCGCCGCGATCGTACCGAGCGGGATGCCAACGATGATCGCCATGCCCAAAGCCATCAAACCCAAACGAACCGAATAGCCAAACCGGCTTTCCCAGAAGGTTTTTCCTTCAGGCGGTCCAAAAAGAATATTCTGTACTGTGCGGCCACGCTGGCGGTAGGAAGGGCCCAGGTTGCCGCAGATCAAACCGCAAACATACTCCTTGGTTTGGCTGTTGGTATCGCCGATCACATAGCCCAGGAATTGACGCCACATGGGTTTATCCAAACCGTAGAAGGCTGCCAACGATTTGGCGGTTGAGGCATCCACTTGACGGCGCTCGTCGCTGGTATCCCAGGGACCACCAGGCGCACTGCGCATGATGATAAAGGTCACCAATGAAACGGTGAATAGAACGGGGATCAGCCAAAACAATCTGCGAATAAGATAGGTAATCATGGGCAACTCTCTTGAGGTTTAATCTCTCGTGCCAACCTGAGGGCAGGGAAGAATATTTTCGACATTCTTGCCTGCCCTCAACACAGCAGGAGGGCAGGTCGTACGAGGCGGGCTGGGGAACCTTGGTTCCCCAGCCCGTTACGTTCAGTTCGATGAACCCACGAAATTAGGGGATCAACGAGGTGTCGATGGTGATGGTCCACGGAGTGATGTCACCGGGATAGGTGCCATCCTGCGGGGTGGTCTGGAAACCCGTCACCCACGGCTTAACGAGGTAGTGGTTGAGGGAGTTGTAACCGAAAGCGGCCGGGATGTCGTTCAGCAGAATCTGCTGAGCCTTGGCGTACAGCTCAGCACGCTTGGCAGGATCAACGGTCACATCGGCTTCGTTCACCAACGCATCGAATTCAGCATTCGCATACCCAGGGCGGGAAGCGAAGGTGGTATCAGAGCGCCAGTAAACGCTGAGCCAGTTTTGGGGATCCGGGTAGTCCGCGCACCAACCGCCACGGGACATAAGCGGGAAGGTGTTCGGGTCCTTCTGCAGAGCAGTGAAGGTGGTGGGATCGACCGGGTCGAGGGCAATATCCACGCCGAGGGTGGCCTTATAGTTCGCCACGATCCATTCAGAGCGCTGGCGGTTGCGCGGGCTGTCACCGAAGGTCAACTTGAGGTTCATCGCATTGAGCGCATCGGGGCCACCATAGGAGGAGGCAGCGAGGGCAGCCTTGGCGGCTTCCACGTCAAATTTGAGCGGGGAATTGGCATCGTATCCAGGATACCCGGGGGGAATCCAGGTCCAGGTCGGGGAGGACAGGGAGCCATCCACATCACGCGACCAACCTTCGGCATCGAAGGCCAACGCGAAAGCTTCACGGACCTTCTTGTCGGTGAAGGGATTCGGCTGATCGTACCAGGTGGGCTGGAGGTTGAACTGGATCTTGATGGTGCAGGAACCCGCGTAGGTCACATGCTGGGCAGTGAGGTCGGGGTCGGCATCAATGACCGGGAGGTCTTCGGCGGCAGAAGCAATCACATCGAATTCATTGTTCTGATAGGCTTCGAAAGCCACGGCGCTATCAGTGATATAGGAGAATTCGAGGGTGTAGGTGGGGACGCCCGCACCAGCATAGTTGGGGTTCGGGACGAACACGGAACGTACGAACGGATCAACGCTCTTCCAAATGAAGGGGCCGTTACCAACCTGGAACTTGGAGCTGGTCCACCAGATGTCGCCACCTTCGGCGATGTTCTCTTCCTTGGCAGGATAACCAACCCAGATACCAGCGATGGTCGCAAAATACGGGGCGGGTTTCGAGAAGTTAAGGGTGAGGGTATCGCAAGCGGTGTCCTCGTAGTCAGCACATTCGGAGCCATCGGCATGCGAGGCTTTGACGCCCAACGCAGCCTTGAAGGTTGCGGGATCATAATCCGCAGCAGCGGTATCAGCAGCGCGCCATTCAGGAGCGCCGACGATCTCGTCGGTGATGGAGGCGTACTCACCGGCAGTGGCGGGGTCGATATTGC
>CAZJMZ010000051.1:0-7606 GCA_964547115.1 uncultured Anaerolinea sp.
GCGAGTTGCGGCGCGGTGGTCAATTGCACGCGCCCGGCATGGCGTTGCAGGCGCAGGCCCCGGCTTTGTAAAGAAGCGTCCAATTCGTTGAGTCCGCGCTCGATGACCGAAGGCGCCACATCCAATGCGGTGGCTAATTGGGCGGTCGTCGCTGGTTCAGCCGCCACGAACAGCAGCGCCTCCAGTTTGACCGATAATGGCAATTCGGTTTCGGTCTGTGGGTTTGAAATTGGCTCAGAATCGCTCATGCTATAATTACTCCGCAAAAAAATTTTCAGGAAGAAAAAATGAAATCGAAATACGCGTTCCCAATCTTTATCGTCAGCCTGCTGGCTGCCTCACTGGCTTGCACCGTCTTCGTGGGTGGGCCCGATTACTCGAACCTGGCGCCCATCCCCGTTTCGCAAACCGACGCGCAAACGCTCAAAGACCAGGTGCAGCAGGCCTTGCAAGCTGGCGCCGCCACAGGGGTTGTCACCTTCAATATCACCGAAGCCCAGATCACTTCGATTGTCGCTGAGCGCCTGCAAAGCGACCCGTCCCTGCAAAACGACCAGGCGCCACTCATCACCGATCCACAGGTGTATCTGCGCGATGGGCAGATGAAGATCTACGGCAAGACCCAGCGCGGCATGCTGGCGGCCAATATCGGCATCATCATCAACATCGGCGTGGATGAACTCGGTCAGCCCAAGATCGAAATTGCCTCTGCCGATTTCGGGCCGTTCCCCGCACCAGATGGCATCAAAGAATCGCTCACTGCGTTGATCGACGAAGCTTACACGGGTTCGTTGGGCCCTGCCGCCACCGGCCTCCGCATCGAAACCATCACCATCGCCGATGGTGTGATGACCCTCACCGGGCGGATCAAGTAGCGCACGGATTATACCGCACACAGCACAACGCTCTCATCGGACAAAATGCACCGCCTCTCTCCCAGCCGACGCCTGCTCCTGCTTCTAACAGCAATCACCCTGCTGGCGTCCTGCCGTTCCCCGCAGGTGAGCAGCCCGGAGATCGTCGTGACCGTAAACGCAGAGGGCCAGACCCGGCAGGTCACCCTCCCGGCCGGGAGCACCGTCCAGCAGGCATTCCAGGCGGCGGGTCTCGCGGTGGATACGCTCGATAAGACCGAGCCCCCGGTCTACACCGTATTGAACAACGGCGACTCGGTTTCACTGACCCGTGTCAAAGAGACCTTCGAGACCGAGGAGCAGGTCATCCCGTTCGAACGGCAGGTCGTACGCAACGAATCCCTGCCCGATGGCGAAACCCGTCTGGTGCAGGCCGGTTCCAATGGCCAGCAGGAATTGACCTATCGCATCGTGCAGGAAGATGGCGTGGAAACCAGCCGCTCGGTCGTCAAGACCGTCGTCCTGCAAGAAGCCCTGCCCGAGATCGTCATGGTCGGCGCACAAGCCTCCTTCGCGCCCCTGCCGCTCCCCGGCAAACTTGCCTATCTCGCCGGCGGTAACGCGTGGATCATCGACACATCCACCGCCAACCGCACCGCACTCGTCACCACCGGTGACCTCGATGGGCGCATCTTCTCCCTCTCACCGCGCGGCGACTTTTTGATCTACACCCGTAAATCCACCAAGCCCGCTGATAAAGAGATCAACCAGTTGTGGGCGGTTCGAACGAACGGCGGCAGCAAACCTTTCAACACCAGCATTGTGAACGTGGTCCACTTTGCCGATTGGTTCCCCGGCAAAAGCACCTTTGCCTATTCCACGGTCGAACCCCGCAGCGCCGCGCCCGGCTGGCAGGCTAACAATGACCTGTACAGCTACAGCATCTCCTCCGGCGAGAAACGCAAGATCCTCGAACCCAACAGCGGAGGCGTGTACGGCTGGTGGGGCATGACCTTCGCCTTCGCGCCCGATGGCCGCCTCGCCTATGCCCGCCCCGACGGCATCGGCATCGTGGATATTGAAGCCAAAGCATTGAAGCCGCTGGTCAACATCACGCCCTTCAACACCCGCAGCGATTGGGCCTGGCTCCCCGCCATTGCCTGGGGCACCGACAGTAAAACGCTCTACTACACCACCCATGCCCCGCCGCCCAGCCTCATCAGCGAAGAAGACTCACCATTTTTCGACCTGAGCGCAGCCTCGTTCTCGAATTCGGCCAATGTGCAGATCGCCCCAGGCACCGGCATGTTCGCCTACCCCACGGCTTCAACCCTGCAGCCCAGTTCGCGCGAACGCCCATACCTGCTCGCCTATCTGCAGGCCATCTTCCCGGAACAAAGCGAAACCAGCCGCTACCGCATCGTCGTCATGGATCGGGACGGGTCCAACCGCCGCATCCTCTTCCCTGCCAAAGATGCACCCGGCCTCGACCCGCAAACCCCTGCGTGGGCGCCGGATATCATCCCCGGACAATCCGGCGATTTCATTGCCGTCATCTATCAAGGTAACCTCTGGCTGGTGGATAGCGGCAACGGACAGGCCTACCAGGTGACCGGCGACGGGTTGGTCACGCGCATCGATTGGAAATAGATCAGGCAACTACTCCTGATTGTTCATCATCTTATTTTGGAAAGAAGGATTGACTCATGCGTATTCTCATCACCGGCGTGGCCGGATTTCTAGGCTCGCATCTCGCTGACCGCCTGCTCAAAGATGACCACGAGATCGTGGGCCTCGACAACTTCATCACGGGTAACCCTGGCAACATCGCCCACTTGATGGGCAACCCCAAATTCTCGTTCTTCCGGCACGACGTTTCGAACTACATCTTCGTTGCCAGCAAGATCGACGCCGTTCTGCACTTTGCCTCGCCGGCCAGCCCCAACCCGCAATCGCCGGCCGGGTATTTCAACCTCCCCATCCAGACCATGAAGGCCGGCGCGCTCGGCACGCACAACTGTCTCGGCGTGGCGCGCTCACACAAGGCCCGCTTCCTCATTGCCTCCACCAGCGAGATCTACGGCGATCCCACCGTCCACCCGCAGACCGAATCCTACACCGGCAACGTGGACCCGGTCGGTCCCCGGGCTGTGTACGATGAAGCCAAGCGTTTTGCCGAATCACTGACCATGGCCTACCATCGCTTTCATGGCGTTGATACACGCATCGTACGCATCTTCAACACCTACGGCCCGCGCATGGACCTGGAAGACGGTCGCGCCCTCCCCAACCTGCTCAAGCAAGCCCTGCTCGGTCAGCCGCTGACGGTCTACGGCGACGGCGCCCAGACCCGCTCCTTCTGCTACGTGGACGACCTGGTCGAAGGCATCATCGCTCTGCTGTACTCCGATGAGCACCTGCCAGTCAACATCGGCAACCCGATCGAGATGACCATCCTGCAATTTGCCGAGGCCATCAACAAGATCACCAGGAACCAGGGCGGCATCACCTTTGTCAAAGATGCGCGCAGCGTACGCGACCCGCAACAACGCCGGCCCGATATCACCCGCGCCCGCACCATCCTCAACTGGGAACCCAAGGTCGGGCTGGAGGAAGGCCTGCACAAGACCATTCCGTACTTCAAGGCCAAACTGGGGTTGTAATGGTTCTCACGGACGGCAAGGAACGCACCCGCTTTTTCAAATTCGCCACGGTCGGCGCGCTTGGCTCGGTGATCGATATCGGCGTCATGAACCTGCTCACCCATTGGCTGAGTCTCAGCCTCGTTGTGGCCGGGAGTATTTCATTCATCTGTGCGGTGAGCAGCAACTTCACCCTCAACCGCTACTGGACCTACCCCGACTCCCGCTCGCGCCCCCTGCTGCACCAGTTGGGCATGTTCATCCTCGTCAACTCGATCGGCATTGCCATCCGCATCCCCACGTTGCACTTCGTCGAGCCGATCATGGCCCGGGCCTTCGAAAACATCATCCACCTCTCGCATGCCGCCGCTGAATCGCTGGCTAAGAACGCCACTCTCATCACAGCCATTGGTATTGTCATGATCTGGAACTTCTTCGTCAACCGCTACTGGACCTATAACGACGTAGAGTAAAGGAGCTGCGCATGACTACGCCCCAACGCAAGATCATCCCCATCTATTCCTCCAGCGGCGAGGCTGAAGCCTTCCTGTTCTTCCCGCATCTTTTCAATCGCAGCGGCGAATGGTGCGGCTGGGTCACGGCCAACCGCGAAGTCTATTCCGTGCTGGGCTTCTTCGTTGGCACGCTCTCAGACGATGCCCGTATCCTTCGCAAACGCGCCGATGATGAATCCAAACCGCGGCTCAAGCCCCCGCAAAAGCCCGGCAAGATCGCCACGCCCGCGGCTGTCCCGCTGGCCCCACTTATGAAAGACCTGCCCCACAGCCTCGTGGACATCCTGCAGGAAGAACCCGAACGCCTGCACACCCTTGATAGCGGCGAACTCCGCCAGGATATGGACTAACCTTCTCCTCCCGCAGTGACCACTCCTGCGGGAGCGTGTTATCATTTGGACATGACCGCCTCACTCTCCCCGAAGCCTGTGCGTGCCTCCCGAGTCACCATTTCCCAGCTGATGCACCCCGAGCACGCCAACCTGCTTGGCAATGTGCACGGCGGCTGGATCATGAAACTCGTGGACGAAGCCGGGGCGCTGGCCTGTATGCGCCATGCCCAGCGCAAGGTCGTCACCGTCGCCATCGACTCGATGGTCTTCCGCCAGCCGATCAAGATCGGCGACCTCATCATCCTCAACGCCGAAGTGACCTACGCCGGGCGCACCTCAATGGAAGCCGAAGTGCAGGTGCTGGCCGAAAACCCGGTCACCGGCGAACGCACCCACACCAACACCGCCTATCTCGTCTATGTGGCGCTCGATGACGAAGGCAAACCCACCCCCGTCCACCCGTTGCGCGCCGAGACCGAGGAAGAAAAACGCAAAGCCGAATCCGCCCAGAAACGGCAAGAGTGGAGGTTGAAACAACGATGACCGACCAGCCCGCCTCACCGACCGAATCAACAGAGAAACCTGTCAGCACCATTCGCAGCCTGCGCGAGTTGGTGGACCTCGTCGCCGGGAAGTCGCTGCCGCCACTCGCCCCCGAAGAGGGCCGTGTCACCGAAGCGCTGCCCTTCCCCTATCTGGCCATCGTCGGCCAGCACGAGATGAAGCTGGCCCTGCTGCTCGGGTTGGTCAACCCCAACATCGGCGGCATCCTGCTGATCGGCCCGCGTGGCACGGCCAAGACCACCGCCGTGCGCAGTTTGCTCAACCTTCTGCCGCAGGTGGAACGCAGCAACTGCCCCTATGGCTGCCTGCCAGAAGATATTGAAAGCGGCGGCATCGAAGCCGTCTGCCCGGATTGCGCCAGGAAGTATGGTCAGGGTATTTCACTCGTGGCAAAAGATCAAGTACGTCTGATCGAACTGCCGCTCAATGCGCGACTCGATGATGTGGTCGGTGGCATCGACGAGCGCGCCGCACTCCACGAACGCATGCGCGTCCGGCGTGGCATTCTCGCCCAGGCCGACCGTAACCTGCTCTATATCGATGAGATCAACCTGCTCAGTGACGAGATCATGGACTCGATCCTCGATGCCGCCGCCCAGGGTAACTACACCGTCCGGCGCGGGCCGGTTGCAGCGACGTATCGCTCGCGCTTTGTGCTCGTCGGTTCGATGAACCCGGAAGAGGGTAAACTGCGCCCGCAGATCCTGGACCGGTTCGGGTTGCGGGTGATCGTTCGCGGGTTGGAGAATATCGAGGAACGACTCGAAGCGTATCGCCGGGTGCAGGCCTATCTGGCGAATCCGCGTCAGATGGTGGGACAGTTTTCGGCTGAGATGGAGGCGGCAGCGTCCGAAATTCAGGCCGCTCGCGAGCGCGTCCGCAAAGTCCAGTTGCCAGACCATGTGGCCAACCCGGCCATTGCGCTGGTCCAAAAAATGGGCATCGATTCGCTGCGGGCCGAGATCACCTGGTTCGAAGCGGGCCGCGCCTATGCCGCAGCCGACAGCCGTGACGAAGTAACCCTTGCCGACCTGATCGCTGTGGCGCCAATGGCCCTGCGTTTGCGGCGTTCGCAGTTCATTCAGGATTATTTCGCCGGGCAGACCGGTGAAGAGACCCGCCTGAAAAATCTGCTGGGCGGCATCGGCAAAAAGACCAAGGCTGCAGGCAAAAAGAAACCCGCTAAAAAATGACGTTGACCTTTCGGCCGTATCTGCCGGCAGACCGGGAGGCCTGCATGGCCGTGTTCATGAGCAACACACCACAGTACTTTGCCGTGGAAGAGGCTCCCGATTTTCAAAGCTTTCTGGAGCGCCGTCCCTGCCCGTATTTTGTTGTGCTCCAAAATGAGCAGGTGGTGGCCTGCGGCGGTTATGGCATGGACCCCGCGAAGAACACGATCGTGCTGGCGTGGGGCATGGTGCATGCCGATCTGCACAAACAAAATATCGGCAGCTTCATGCTGGTCGAACGTCTCAAAGCCATCCACCAGGAGCATGGCGAGAGCGTGATCCAGATCGATACCAGTCAATACTCCAAAGGATTCTTTGCCCGACACGGTTTTCAAGAAACCGGGTTCACCGAAAACTATTACGCCCCCGGCTTGCACCGCGTGGATATGGAACTCAAACTCACAGCACGACCACAATAACCATCATGTCAACTTTGCACATCCCCACCCCTGTCTATCGTATCGAAACCGAACGGCTCGTCATTCGCTGCTGGGAACCGGACGACGCGCCGCTCATGCAACGCGCAGCGGCTGAAAGCAAGGAACATCTGCTGCCGTTCATGCCGTGGGCCGCAGACGAACCGCAAACCGTGGAACAAAAGGTGAATCTTATCCGGCGCTTTCGCGGGCTGTTCGACCGCAACGACGATTTCATCTACGGTATTTTCACCCGCGATGAAACCCGGGCCATCGGCGGCACCGGCCTGCACACGCGTTTGAAAGACAACGCCCTTGAGATCGGCTACTGGCTGCACAAGGATTTCATCAACCAGGGCCTGGTCACCGAATCGGCTGCGGCGCTCACCAAAGTGGCCTTCGAGTTGTATCACGTTGAACGCATGGAGATCCATTGCTCGGTCGAGAATCTCGCCAGTGCTGCCGTGCCGCGCAAACTGGGCTACATCCATGAAGCCACACGCCGCCGCCTGTCCTATGCCCACGGCAAAACCACCGACTCGATGATCTGGACTCTGTTTGCCGACGAATATCCCAACACCCTCTGCGCCCGCAGCGCCCTGCGCGCATTCGATGTGGTCGGCAACCCGCTGACATGAAGTCTGCATTGAAAAAACCGATCTTCCTTTTGATAGCCGTCAATCTATTGATCGGCTTTTTTATTTTCCGGCAGTATGGCCTCTCGTGGGATGAGCCGCTCTTCTACGATTACGGCCGCGCCCTTGGCTACGCCTACAATCCCGCCAACTGGTTCAGCGGACAGTTCGACCTCTCGAACTCGTACGGCGCCAGTGGCGATGACCATAAGAATCGCGGGCCGGCATACCTGCTGCTCGCACGTAATTTTGTATCTGGATTGGAAGCCCTCGGCTCCGACTCAGCCGCCGCCTGGCACCTCGTCAATTTCCTTTTCTTCCAACTCGGCATTTACTTTCTGTATCGCTTTGCGCGGCGCTGGGTGCGTGAACCCGCTGCCCTGGCCGCCACCCTGCTCTTTGCCACCCAACCGCTG
>CAZJMZ010000051.1:7706-14772 GCA_964547115.1 uncultured Anaerolinea sp.
TTCATGCTCGCCACCTGGCCCTACTTGTGGGAAAACCCGCTGGCAAATTTCATCGGCGTGTTTCGCTTCATGTCTGATAACCCCACCAACCTACCGGTGCTTTTCCATGGAGAGGTCTTCCGCGCCAGCGACCTGCCGCGCCGCTATCTGCCGGTGATGCTCGCCATCACGCTCACCGAACCAGTGTGGTTCCTATGCGGCGCAGGCTTGCTGGCTGGCTTGTGGCAAGGCTTGCGCGCGTGGAAGTCTGACCGTGAGGGGCGCAAAGGCTCATTCGCGCTGTTGTTGGTGCTGGGCTGGTTTCTGATCCTGTTCGGGTATGTGGTGCTGCGCCGCCCGGCCATGTATGATGGCTTCCGACATTTCTTGTTCATTCTGCCGCCGGTCTTCATCTTTTGCGCGCTGGCCTTTGAGTGGGTCTTTTCTCTTTCAGTCGTGCAGCAGGCACCATATTGGCTATACGCCATGCTAATTGGCTTGGTCATTCTGCCGGGGGTAACGGGCATCATTCGTCTGCATCCGTATGAATATGCCTATTACAATTCCTTTGTGGGTGGCACAGACGGCGCCTTTCGCACTTATGAGACCGAATACTGGCTGACCTGCTACAAAGAAGCCGTGGAGCAACTCAACGCCACGGTGACCACACCTGTGAACCTCATCGTCAAGCGCGAGCCATATATCGCAGCGACGTATGCCAACCCGAACATCACCGTGCTCGATATCCGCACCCAGAGCAGCCTGGCCCGCTCCGGCGATTACGTGCTCATCAACACGCGCACGAACGAAGACCGCACCACCTTCAAGGAAGCACCGATCGTGCTGCGGGTCGGGCGCGGCGCAGCGACATTTTGTATTGTGAGGCAAATCCCATGATCACGCATCGAGACCGACTCCAGGCCTGCCTGCGCGGCGAACGGCTGGACCGCCCGCCCGTGGCTTTGTGGCGGCACTTCCCCGTGGACGACCAGCATCCCGGCGCACTGGCACAAGCGGTGTTGCACTTTCAGCAGACGTATGATTTCGACCTGGTGAAAGTGACACCCGCTTCTTCATTTTGTGTGAAAGATTGGGGCGTGGAAGATGAATGGCGCGGGCACACGGAAGGCACACGCCAATATACAAAGCGCGCCATCCATGACCCGCGCGATTGGGAACGGCTGCCAGCGTTGGAGCCTTCGGCCCATCATCTGGCGGCGCAACTGGAATGTCTGCGAAACATCCGTGCGGGGTTGGATGGGCAGACACCGTTGTTGCAGACCATCTTCAGCCCGTTGGCGCAGGCCAAGAATCTGGCGGGGAACGACCTGCTGCTGGCGCACTTGCGCCTATACCCCGAAGCCGTGTTGCGCGGACTCGCCACCATCGCCGAATCGACGCGGCGCTTCGTGGAGGCGTGTTTTGCAACCGGGGTCGATGGCGTATTCTTTGCGGTGCAACATGCCCAGGCCAGTCTGCTGAGCCGGGAGGAATACAAGACCTTCGGCCTGCCCTTTGACTTGAAGGCGCTCGAACCGGCGCAGGAGGCGTGGTGCAATTTGCTGCACCTGCACGGGCATGACGTTTACTTTGAGGTGGCCAATGACCTGCCCTGCCCCATCGTCAATTGGCATGACCGGGAGACGGTGCCATCGCTGGCGGAGGCGGAGAGTCTGTTTACGGGGGTGCGGTGCGGAGGCATCAGACAGGATACGCTGGTTTTCGGGGACCAGACCGAAGTGAGAAACGAAGCGGCGGACGCCATCCAACAGACGCAGGGACAACGGTTCCTGCTGGGAACGGGATGCGTGGTGCCGATCATTGCGTCGCATGGCAATTTGCTGGCGGCGCGGAGGAGTGTGGAATGAGCTTACGAGTGATCGCAGGGTTGGCCAAGGGACGCAAGCTGCGTTCGGTGGAGGGCGATACCACGCGCCCGATCACCGACCGGGCAAAGGAATCGTTGTTCAATATTCTGGCGGGCGATGTGTTGGATTCGAATTGGTGGGACCTGTTCGCCGGGACGGGCGCGGTGGGCATCGAGGCCTTGAGTCGCGGGGCGACGTTCGTGCGCTTCACCGACTTGAACCGCGCGCCGATCGAGACCATTAATTTCAATGTGACGCATTGCGGGTTCAAGGACCAGGCCGAAGTGCGGCGCGCGGATTCGTTCACATATCTCTCAGCCACGCCTGACCGGCGGTTCGAATATATTTATATCGCGCCGCCACAGTTCAAGGAAATGTGGGTGAAGGCGCTGGAGTTGGTGGACGATAACATGGGCTGGCTGAGCGATGATGGCTGGGTGATCGTGCAGATCGCGCCGCGCGAGTATCGGTATGCCAAGCCGGAGCTGAAGAATTTGGAGGAATTCGAGCAGCGCAAGTATGGTTCGACGCTGCTGGTGTTCTATCAACGCAAGGAAGAGGCGTAGTCCCGCCAACCACGGAGACACTGAGACACGGAGATAGTTTTGCGGGCTGTTATGCCCAGGGTCTGTATGCAAAATGAAATATGAATCAAAGTGTCACGTCACAGACGTGACCTACATGGAGGTACGGACATGCCGTTCAGTACTTTGTTCTTGACCGTGGGGTTGGTGATCCTGGGGATGATGGTCGCTTTGTGGCTGGTGAGTTTGGCGCTCAAGGACGCGAGCATCGTGGATGTGTTCTGGGGGCTGGGCTTTGTAGCGGTGGCGTGGACCGCCTTTGCGCTGGCGCCGGGGTATTTGCCGCGCAAGCAATTGATGGTGACGCTGGTGACCTTGTGGGGCCTGCGGCTGGCGCTGCACATTGGCATGCGCAATTGGGGCAAGGGCGAAGATTTTCGCTATGCCAACTGGCGCAGGGAGCATGGTGCCCGCTGGTGGTGGCGCTCGTTCTTGCAGGTGTTCCTGCTGCAGGGTGTGTTGATGTGGATCATCAGCGCGCCGGTGGTGGCGGCACAGGCGGCAGGGTTCCCGGCGATCCTCACGCCGCTGGAGATGCTCGGTGTGGTGGTGTGGGCGGTGGGCTGGTTGTTCGAGACCGTGGGCGACTGGCAACTAACGCGCTTCAAGGCCGACCCGGCCAACAAGGGCAAACTACTCACGACCGGTTTGTGGAAGTACACCCGTCACCCGAACTATTTTGGCGATGCGGCGGCGTGGTGGGGGTTGTATTTGATCGCGCTGGCAGGCGGCTACGGCTGGACGGTCTTTTCACCGGTGCTGATGACCTTTTTGCTGATGAAGGTTTCAGGGGTGGCGCTGCTCGAGCGCACCATGCAGGCCAAACCGGGGTATGAGGCGTATATGCGTCGCACGAACGCATTCTTCCCCTGGTTTCCAAAATCGGACGTATAATTCCTTGCAATTCAATGGTAGTTCAAATGGGCGGACGTATGCCATTTGAGCCGTGCTAGAATTCGGTCCACTTGCCAAAGGTAACCCTTTATGACCACGAACCGAGCCCCCACCAAGATCATCCCACGCGCGTTCCCGGGCATCAAAGCCCATGAGATCGAAGAACTGATCGCCTTCAGCAAAGTGAAGGCGTACCCGCCCGGCGCCACGCTGTGCGTGGAGAACGCGCGCGAAGACAAGTTCTATATGATCCTGGAGGGCGAAGCGGAGGTGACGAAGGTCATCAACAATAACGAGAGCCGCCTGCTCAAAACACTGACGGCGGGCGATTTCTTCGGCGAGATGGCGTTGATCCATAATGCGCCGCGGGCGGCTTCGGTTTCGGCCAAGACGGCATTGACGACGCTGGAACTGGACAAGGCGGCCTTCGACCGCGTGCTGCACAACAGCAGTTCGGTGGCGATGGCGATGGTGAGCGAGATCAGCAACCGCCTGCGCTCGAACGACCAACTGGCCGTGGACGACCTGCGCATGCGGGCCAGCGAACTGGCCGAGGCCTACCAGCAACTGGCCGAGCAGGAACTGGCGCGACGCGAGTTTTTGACCAACGTGGCGCACGAACTGCGCACGCCGCTGATGGCGGCGACGGGCTTTTTGCAGATGATGCAGAAGGGCTACATGGTCGGCGAGCAACTGACGGGGGCGATCGATACGGTGACGCGCAATGTGCAGCAGATCGCGGCGCTGGTCAACGACATCCTGTTCCTGCAGGAAATGGACCTGGTGCTGCCCGAATTCCAGAAAGTGGATATGAACCTGGTGGCCCGCACCGTGGCGGAAAAATACATCGAGAAGGCCAACGAACGGGGCGTACATCTGCGCTTCACCCCCACCCAGGGCCTGCCTCCGGTATCCGGGGACCCGAAATCGCTCGAACGGGCTTTGATGGCGCTCGTGGATAATGCCATCAAGTTCAGCCCGAAGGGCGGCGATGTGACCATCGGCATCAGCGTGCGCGACGACCTGGTGCGCATCGCGGTGGAAGACCACGGCATCGGCATTCCGCTCGAGAACCAGCCGCGCATCTTTGACCGCTTCTATCATCTCGAGAAGCATGAAGACAACCTGTTCAGCGGCATTGGGCTGGGGCTGGCGATCACCCGGCAGGTGATCAAACAACATCAGGGAAATTTGGAGTTGGAAAGCACACCCGGCAAAGGTTCGACCTTTACGATGACGCTGCCGCGCGGCAGGCTGTAAGGCGTTACAACGTCAGGGTTTACTTTATTAGACCAAAGACCGCCGACCGTAAAATACGGTCGGCGGTCAATTTATATCAGTGCGTATGTTCAACTGGTTATTCGGCGAACTCGACCACCAATTGGTCATTCGCATCGTAATAGGAGCGGGCATGGAAGGGGGCATCGCCGCGCCGCAGGGTGTGGATGCGCCCCAGGAGCACGGGCAGGTCTGGGACGACCGGCAGGCGGCCGATCTGGTCAAAGGGAATCCATTCGGGGGTGCCTTCGGCCGAGGGTTGCGGGTCGCCTTCGGCTTCACCCGTAAAGAAATACAGGCAGATGCCGGTCTCACCGGCATCGATGAGCAGGGTGCCACACAGCCAGAGATCGGCTTGCAGGCCCGATTCTTCGAGCAGTTCGCGCCGGGCGGCGGTGAGCAGGTCTTCGCCGCGCTCAACATGCCCGCCGAGGCCGTTGTATTGATCCGCCCACAGGCGCTTGGTGGGCGCGCCTTTGAGCAGCAGGTAGGAGTCGCCGCGCCGGAGGTAGATGGCGGTGCGGGGGATGACGGTGTAGCGGGTGGGTGTAACACCCTGGTCGGTTTGAGGCATGGGATTTGGATGTTGGCTGGTAGGGGTTAGCGATTGGCTGTTAGCGATTAGCGATCAGGGTTATCAAAGATCGAGCGGGCTTTTGACGGCGAGGCCGCCGCGTTGGAGGACGTGGGTGTAGATCATGGTGGTTTTGACATCCTTATGACCGAGCAATTCCTGAATGGTACGAATATCGTAATTGTTTTGCAAAAGATGAGTGGCGAAGGAGTGGCGGAAGGTGTGGGGTGAGACTTGTTTGTTTATGCCTGTGCGTTTTGCGGCTTCACGTATGGCTCTCTGGAGGACAGTTTCGTCGAGGTGATGGCGACGGATTGTGCCGGTGAGGGGGTCGGTGGAGCGTTGCGAGGCAGGGAAGATAAATTGCCATTGCCATTCTTTGGATGCGTTTATGTATTTGGTATCGAGGGCGTTGGGCAGGAGGGTTTCGCCGTAGCCTTCTGCGAGGTCTTTTTGATGAAGGGCTTGTACATCTTGAAGGTGCTGCTTTATTTCGGATATGAGGGTGTCTGGGAGGACGGTGATGCGGTCGTTGTCGCCTTTGCCGCCACGGACGATGATCTGGCGGTTGTTGAAGTCAATGTCTTTGACGCGCAGACGCATGCATTCCATGACGCGCAAGCCGGAGCCGTAGAGTATTTTTGTCATCAGGCGGGTGACACCCTGCATGAGGTTGATGATGTTTTTGGCTTCGGCCTGGGTGAGCACGGTGGGGAGTCTTTTGGGGCGGGAGGTGTTGGAGAGGTCTGGGGGTAGGGTTATTTCGATCTGGAGAACGGTGCGGTATAGGAAGAGGATGGCACTGAGGGCCTGGTTGGAGGTGGATGCAGCTACCTTTCGTTCGCGGGTGAGGTGGATGATGAAGGCCCGAATTTCATTTTCGCCCATTTCTTTTGGGTGGCGTTTGTTGTGAAAGAGGATGTAGCGTTTGATCCAGTCTTTGTAGGTTTGTTCGGTTCGGTAGGAGTAGTGTTTGGTGCGGAGGGCGTCGCTGACCTGGTCCATGAGTTTTTTGCTGTTTTTGGGGTTGTTGGTTTGCATTGCACGTCCTCTGGTGATGGTGCTAAAATAGGCTGCGAAGGTAGGTTGGGTGGCGATTATTTTAATCCAACACCTTCTAAACGCCCAAATTAATTTAGGAATTAGAATGCAAGAGGTAGATAAGGGATTAGGCAGTAAAACGGCGTCCGAAACCATAGTTGGGCGGCTTCGTCCTAAGACTGCTGATGATGAATGACAATCTGAAACGGGTTTAGAATAGTAGAAAGCAAGTCAAAACAATCAATATATTTCTGTAAAAAATTTTTATCAATTGGAGTTAACCCATGTTGAAATTTTCTGCTGATCTTCGTGTCAACCGCCCAGTGGATAAAGTATTCGCTTGGCTTACGAATGCCGATAATCAAGGCAAATTTGATAAAACATCTCTTGCAATGGAACTTCTCACACCAAGTCCCTGGCAAGCGGGTTCTCAATTCCGTGAAGTGAGAAATTTAGGCGGGAGAAAGACCGAAGTTTTTTCTGAAATTATTGAATTTGAAACTAATAAAAAATTTGTCATACGAAGCAAAACTGGACCAGAGTGGCTGGGTACTTGGTCGTTCGACTCGGAAGGAACAGTCACGCAATTAAAATGGACAGGTCAGATGACTATGAAAGGGTTTGCTCGTTTACTTGAACCAATAATCGGCAATCAAATGCGCTCACAGATTGACCAGCAGTTTGCAGCCTTGCCGAAAATCATAGAAAGTGAAATCACTGAATAGTGAGACGAATCGGCGCCAATGTTTGATAACCAACACCGCCGCCCAACACAGCGTGCACTGGACAGGTGGGAGTCGTCGCCGTTTACAAGCATTTTTCTGGCTTCGAGTTTATACTGCTCTCAG
>CAZJMZ010000052.1:0-8070 GCA_964547115.1 uncultured Anaerolinea sp.
CATCGTGGTTCAGCCGCTCAAAGCGACTCAATCCATGTGTAGTGGTGGTCCAACTGACGAGATCGAATTGCTGGCGACCGGCTCGACCAGCCTGCGCTACGACTCCACATCCGGGCAGTTCATCTACAACTGGAAAACGCCTCAAAGGCCTGGTTACTGCTACGTTGTAACTGTCGCGCTTGCGGATGGGTCAACGATCAGCGCACAATTCAAACTTAAGTAGTAAGCGATATATCAATGCGCCTTCCCTCTGGAAAGAGGGAAGGCGCTCATTTTTACAAGGAAAAACCTCATGGCTACTTTTGAGATCAAAGTTTTCATCAATCGATCAGTGGAGGAGGTGTTCAACTTCATTTCCAATGCTGAGAATATGACCCGTTGGCGATCCTCTACGCTGGCAGTCAAAAGGACGTCTGATGAGCCTGCCCGGGCTGGCAGTGTCTTTCGGTGCCGCTTCGCGTTCCTTGGTCGCCCATTCGATGCCAACCTGGTGGTCACCGCGCATGAGCCATATCGCCGGTACGGGAGCAGGATGGTCGATGGTCCCTTTCCGCTGGAGGCGAGTTATACGTTGACACCTGAAAATAACGGCACAAATCTCTCGCTGGTAGTCGATGGGTCCCCTGGCGGCTTTTTCAAGCTGGCTGAGCCGTTGGTTGTCAGCCTGGCAAAGCGGTCGTGTGAATCAGACCTGCAAAATTTGAAAGAGATGTTCGATAGCCGCGCGATCTAAATAAAAAGCCCGCGAGTTGTGCAAACTCACGGGCTTTTCTCTACTTCTTCATCGGTCTTGCCATTTCCTCTTTGACCGTGTGATACAAATTCTCGGCCTTCAACTCGCTCAGGGCATAGCATGGCGCTTTGAGGTGGTCTGCCAATTGTTGGGCGAGACCCTGGTCAAAGGCGGCGTGCTCCATGTTGATGACCACGCTCTTGACCTTCTCGTGCGCGATCAACTCGGCGAAGCGATAGGATTCTTCCTGCGGGGGCAATGCACCGATCGAGACGTTGCCTGCGCCATCGGTCAGCACGATCAGCAGGGGCTCCACATCGGGGTGATGCAGTTTCTCCTGCCGCAACACGTCTGCCGCCATGAACAAGCCCGCCGAAAGCGGCGTCTTGCCGCCCACGGGGATGTCCATGAGTGCCCGTTGGGCAAGTTGCACCGAGTTGGTGGGGGGCAGGACGAGCGTGGCGCGGTCCTTTTGGAAGACGATCAAGCCCACACGGTCACGGCGTTGATACGCATCGGTCAATAGCGAAAGGATGGCGCCCTTGGTGGCGTTCATGCGCTCGGCCACGGCCATCGACCAGGAAGCGTCCACAAGGAACAACACCAGGTTTGCCACGCGCTTCACGCGGATCTTGCGTTGCAAGTCCGAGACTTCGATGGCAAAGGCCATGCGCTTGCGTTTTTCTTCGCGCTGTTTCTGGAAGGGCGCGGCCGCGCGGAAGGTGGCATCGAAGGCGATATCGTCCCGTCGTTCACCGGCGGGGCGGGCCTTGATGTAACGCCCATGCTTGCGCTCGGTCTTGGTCAACGACCGGCGACCGGCATGCTTGCGCGCCAGTTTATCGAGAGGCGTGTTCAATTTACGGGGTTGAAACTTCTCGCCCGCTTTGACCTTTTGTCCGCCTTCCCACCAATTCGCATTCGAGTTCGCAAACACATCCTGCGGCATCGGCTCGGGTTTGCCCTCCTGCGGACCCTCCTCGCGTTCATCCTCGAGTTTTAAGTTTTTTTTTCTTCGGATTTCTGTTGCTGGGATTCGGACTCGTCCGCTTCCGCTTCATTCGGGACCGATTGGCCTGCCAGCTGCTCGATGCGCTCTTGCAACTGCTCGGTCGTCATCTCAGCCTGCTGGAAGGGGTTGCGCTTGATGCGGTGCGGTAATGCCAGTTCGGCGGCCAGCGCGATATCGTGGTCGTTGATCTTGGTGCGGCCTTCGAAGGCGGCCTGGGCGCGCGCAGCCTTGAGGATCACCAGGTCGGCGCGGTGACCGTCCACGTTGAGGGAGGCGGTCAGGGCGGCGATGGAGAGCAGGTCACGGCTGGTATGTTTCACCTGGCTCACGAGTTCGCGGGCCTTCTCGATCTTGTGCGAGAGTTCTTCCTCTTTTTCAGCCCATTGCTGGCGGAAGGCTTCGGCATCCTGTTCGAAGCCGAGATTGCGTTCCATGATGGTGACGCGCTCACGGGCATCGCGGATGCCCACGATGTCCACGGAGAGGGCGAAGCGGTCCAGCAGTTGAGGCCGCAGCTCGCCTTCTTCAGGATTCATCGTCCCGACGAGAATGAAGCGGGCGGGATGGGAGAAGGAAATGCCTTCGCGTTCGACCATGTTCGTGCCCATGGCGGCTGAGTCGAGCAACACGTCCACCACATGGTCATCGAGCAGGTTCACTTCGTCGATGTAGAGCAGGCCGCGGTTCGCGCCAGCCAGCACACCGGGTTCGAAATGGCGTTCACCCTTTTGAATGGCCTGTTCGATATCGAGCGTACCCACCACGCGGTCTTCGGTGGCCGAGACAGGCAGGTTGACGAACGAGGTGGTGCGGACGTGCGCAGGCACAGGCTTGTTATTAGAGAAGCGTTCCTTGCACTCGGTGCACCAGGTATTGGGTTTATCGGGGTCGCAGCCGAAGCGGCAATCGTCCACAACCTTGACCTTGGGCAGCAGGGCCGCCAACGAACGCGAAGCCGTGGATTTGGCCGTGCCGCGTTCACCGCGGATCAACACGCCGCCGATGCGGGTGTCTACGGCGTTCAAGATGAGGGCGCGGCGCATGCGCTCCTGCCCAACGATGGCTGTAAAGGGGAAAATGGGTGGCATGTGTGTGTAAACTCCAGTCCGTGATTATAACGTGTGATTCGGGTTTATGTGAAATGCCAAAACAAGAGCGCCGAGATGCTTGTCTCGGCGCTATGAGGAATATGGATGCATGGGTATGATATGGCGGGTCGCCATCAGCCCATGATGAGTCTGGCTGCCAGCAGACACAGAACAGCAAGGCTCCAAAGTGCTGGGCGTTTCAAACGTGCTTTGCTACTGCGAGTGGCCGCGTTTTCGCGTTGTACTTGAGCCATGGTTTCGTGCAGGCGCTGGCGATGGTATTCCAGCATCATATGGGTATCAAAGTGGTTCATGGTTGCTCCTATTTGTACGCTGGCAGGGTGATGCTCAGGCGGTCTGTGGTTGTTAAGCCGCGGCGCTCCAGTGCAGCATGAGTCATGGGGCGTAGGTCGGCGGCAAAGGTGGTGGTGCGGCGATAGGCCTTCTCGCTGTAGGCGCGCACCCGTTGGTGGTAATCGTTCATGGCTACCGCCCAGGTGGTGTACTCCTTGAGCCAGTAGTTCAAGACATCAGCCAGAATATCGGCATGAGTGGTGGCATGATCGATGCCCATGCCGCTCCACGGGTCCATCACCTGGTGGGCATCGCCGACCAGCACCCAGCCGCGGCCATAGGGCATGCGTTGATAGCTGGGGATGTTGCCCGAGCCGAAGATGTCTGAAGCCAGCTCGGCGTCGTGTAGACGCGGGGCGAGCAGCGGCAGGGACTCCAGGTGCGCCATGAAGTTTTCATGCCGCGCCCGTTTGAAATCTGCAAAGTCACGGATCGGCAGACTGATGGCCGCCATGGTCAGGTCACCATCGGTGGGGAAGATATAGGCGATGGTGTTGCCCATGAAATGATGCTCGGCTGTTGGCTCGTCAAAGGAATCCAGGTCACGAAAATAGGCATAGTAGGTAAAGCGCTGGACCGGGATATAACTTTCATAGGATGCCTCCACCAGGCTGGCGACACTGGAGTAGAACCCATCGGCTCCAACAACGACCCGGGCTGTTGCTTCGTACACCTCATTCTTTTCGCTCCAGCGGACGCCGGTAACCCGCCGGTCATCCCAGATCAGGCTTTTTACGGTTGCGCCCTGGCGCACATCCACAGTAGATTCAGCGCGCAGGTTCTTATACAGTAGCCAGTCGAGTGTGATACGGCGCTCGCACAGGAAATAGCGCAAATGCTCTTCTGCTGCCTCAACCGGGTCCACGAGTACATGGCCGTCGATGTAGTTCCAGATCAGTCCCATGTTCGGCGCTGCACTGCTGATCTGTTCAAGCACGCCGATCTTTTCGAACACCCGCAGGGCCGGCGCACGGAAGAACGAAGTGGAGAGGGTGTCACTGGGGAAAGTGGCTTTTTCCAGCACCAATACACGATGTCCCAGTTGCCCAAGGCGGGTGGCGAGTACAGCACCGGCCACACGTCCGCCTACGATGATTACGTCATATTCTCTGTTCATGGTTGTCTCTTTTCTGGTCATTAAAACTTTGCCTTCCGCAAAATATCCTTGGTAATTTCGATCTCGCCTAAATGCCGGTGGACGTGCCCCATGCAAGGCCGCATCAGCAGCCCTGAAACAGGTACTGGGAACAGGTTGTTCATTTCGTCCAGGTACCCGGGCGTTTGATATTCAGGGAAGGACCGTACATGCTCATGGGCGTTGGTTACAACATCGAGCGTGTCTTCATCCATCTCTGCCAGCCAGGCCAGCAGCGCGGCATGGACCTCGTCGGCATACGTCAGCGTATCTGCCAGTGTCGTTGTGTGAGCGATCGTGTCAGATTCATTCAGGGTGATGCCCACACCCACACCCAGGGGTTTGAGATGCGACCAATGACTCCAGCGACTGCTCTCGACCAACTCAGCCCGCCCCTGGATCCAGCGATGCAGGAAGTGGTCCTGGATCCGTGGACAATGCCAGACAGAGTAGCCCAGCGTGTTCTGTCCGGGGCCGGGGCGTGAAAGCCATTCCTCGGTTGTGAGGTCACCTGCAATGCCATGCAGAACGCCATGGAGATTCTTGAATTGGTAGGCGAGATACGCCTTGATATTCATGGCATGAAGCCTTTCTTATTGTTGATTAGCGGTTGCTGATCGCCAGGCGCTTTTTCGCCTGTGTCTTTTGTTCCACGAGTGAACTTTTGGTTGCGTGTTGCCGGGCCCAGTTGATGTAGACCACCGATCCGACGATGATGATGCTGGCGGTGAGAATGCGGGCATCCAGAATTTCGCCAGCCAGCAACCATCCCAAAAAGACAGCCACCACCGGGTTCACATAAGCAAATGTTGAAGTTAACGAGAGCGGCGCATTGTGCAGCAACCAGCTATAGGACACAAACCCGACCAGTGACCCGAAGGTGATCAGATAGGCCATACCCAGCCACGAGCGCATCGAGACTTCGCTGAGACTGAAGCCATTCAACTCACCGCTCGCCACACTGACGAGGAACAACGGTACCGAGCTTGCCAACATCTCCATCCCCGTAGACATCAAACCCGATTTGGGCATATCGGCACCGCGGGCATAGATCGAGCCCAACGCCCACAGCATGGGTCCGATGCACACGGCGATCAAACTCAGCGGTTCAAAATGCCGACCCGATCCCGTGAAGTTTGCCGGGCCGATCAACATGAACATACCTATAAACCCGATCATCAACCCTGCTACGGTTTGCCATGTAGGTTTGGTGCCGTGCGGACGCACTGCTTCGAAGAGCGTCATCCAAAATGGGGAGGTGCCCACCATCAATGCCGCAATACTGGAAGGTACGTGCTTTTCCGCCAGTGCGATCATGGTATTGCCGCCCAGCAATAGCAGGGTTCCGGCAATGGCGGTGGCTTTCCAGTTGCTCAATGTGGGCTTCTCATCCCCTGCAGCGCGCCGCCAAAAGAACAGGATGGCCCCGGCGATCGAGAAGCGGATGGCCCCGTACAAAAAGGGCGGCATGGTTTCCACTACAAAGTGCATTGCCAGGTAGGTGGAGCCCCAGACGATATACAGCGCGATCAAGGCTGTCCAAAGTTTTGTTTTCATTCTTATCCTTTTCTATCAAGTTCAAATTTTCTTTCCGGCGATCAACATGCCGGTCACGCTGGCAAAGAACCAGTTATTTGCCTGTGCCTGCTCCAGGCTGTCGTGCCAGTGCAGCAGTTCTGCATGGCTGAGTGCCCCGGTGGCCAGGGCTTCCCCTTCCACATATTCCATGCCCACCACTTCGCGCATCAGGGGATAATTGGTGAAGAACAGCGTATTGGCTTCTACGTTCACCACCTCCAGGCCTTGTTGCTTGAACAGGCGATACAACTGCCTGCCAGAGAACCCGTTGTGGACGTTGTTTTCCGCTACGATACGCACCAGCGTCCGTTCGATCATTGCATCGCCCGTGTCAATGGAGAGCGTGCCCCAATCGGCATCCCACACCACCACGCGGCCGCCGGGTTTCGTCACCCGCAGCATCTCAGCCAGCGCTTGTTGTGGTTCCTGCAAATGCTGAAAGACGCGTTCGCTGCGACTGGCGTCAAAGGAATTGGCCGCGAAGGGCAGTTCGCTGACGGAAGCCTGCCTGTGACTCACCCAGGCGCTCACGCCCGCTTCAAACGCCCTTCGGTCTGCTTCGGCGATCATCTCCTGGTCGTGATCCACGCCGATAGCTTGTCCGGCTGGTCCGACGAGTCTTCCCAGCGGTATGGTATCGGTGGCGGGGCCGCAACCTACATCGAGCACCGTCTGCCCAGGCTGAATATCCATCCATGCGTAACTGCGCAGCTTGAACTGTTGCAACAGCTCGGCGGTGGTTTGCAGGTAGGCGCTATCCACATAGCCTTTGGCTTGCTGAGGTTGTGTATCCATTGTGACTCCTGGGCTTCAGTCTTTGTCTAAAATAGAGCGGCGACGAGAGATATCACGAAGGTGATGGCGGCAATCTGCAAAAGCGTGATGGACGGTGTTTCACTGTCATATCCGCGCAATGACCGCATCAGTCTTAAACGCTCGGATGCTTCTTTCAGGTCATAGGATGCATAGAAACTGGCATGGTCTTCAAAGTTGGGGTTGCGAAATTCTTTCATGGTGTGCTCCTTGCTGAGTGTGGCAGATGTGCTGCCGCGAGTGGTCGGTTATTGTTTGATGGCTACCACTTCCAGATAGTCTGAGACCACATAGGTGGTGCCGTCTTTGGCGGTGTTGTGGCTGGCCCAGAGTTCATCCAGGTCTCGGCGGAGGGAGGCCTGTTTTTCTGTATCCAGCGCGGCGAAGGCCTTGTTGGTGGGGCCGTAGTATTCGCGGAAGAATTCGACGACGTCTGCCGGGGCAAAGGGATATCGGAACGGGAACAGGCGTCGGGTGAGTTTGAGATGCGCGATCCCTTCTGTAAATCTTCCGCGCACGGTTTCCTCGTCGCCCCATTTCACGGGTGGGGCCATGAGCGGGGAGGGAGGCACGTATTGCCCGGTCAACTTGAACATTTTGCCGATGAAGCCTGAGGGTGTCCAATTGGCCATGATGATGCGCCCGCCGGGTTTACACACGCGCTTGAGTTCTGCCGTGACCAATTCGGGCCGCGGGGCAAACATGGCGCCGACGAAGCTGAAGACCACATCGAAGGAATTGTCTTCGTAGGGCAGCATTTCGGCGTCGCCTTCATCGAAGCGGGCATCGAGATTTTCAGCTTTGGCTTTGGCGCGGGCCTGCTCGATGAGGTTGGAGGCAATGTCGATGCCCGTGACTTTGGCCCCGGCGCGTGCCATGGGGAGGGCGGTCTGACCGGCGCCGCAGGCCACGTCCAGCACACGCATGCCGGGTTCGATCTGGAAGCGGGAGAGGAATTCCATTTCACCGGATAGCATGTAGTTGGCGAAGTGACCGAAATCACCGGCTTCCCAGGTGGCTTTGAGTTTGGATTTCAGTGCCGCCATTTCGGGAGCCATTTCAAGGGTTTGATAAAGATTGGGGATGCTCATGGCTGTTTCCTTTTGATAAGTTGGTTTGATTTGTTGGTTGCATTAAAGCATTTCCAGTTTTGCCTGCCATCGTGGAAAGTACTCAGGTTTTCAGGTGGGTGAGTACCTGGTTTTCTGCTTGAACTCCTTTGAATAAGGAGTTCAAGCAGAATGTTATGTGACTCGCAGATGGCCTAGGGTGAATAGTCAGACATCGGCGGAGTGTGGAAGACGTGATCCACGGGTGTGTAGTCGGACATGGGCGGAGTGTGAAAGACGTGATCCAC
>CAZJMZ010000052.1:8170-14733 GCA_964547115.1 uncultured Anaerolinea sp.
TGATCCACGGGTGTGTAGTCGGACATGGGCGGGGTATGGAAGACGTGATCCACGGGCGTATAGTCGGACATCGGCGGAGTGTGGAAGGTATGGTCGACCTCCGGCTCGTTACCTGCCCTGGCGACCGTATTCTGGACCAGCAGCGTGACCGCGGCGATGACCAGAACGGTGGCGGTGAATTTGACGAAACGATTTGTGTACATGATTGACTCCTTGAGTGTGAATTGATTTGAGGCGTTAAGTACCTGCCTTCGATGCTGGTCATTAAATCAAAATGGTCAGGGTCTGCCATCGTGGAAAATACTCAGGTTTGAGTACCCCCACTACCTATGTTTTGAAAATCAGGCACGCTTGGTTAAAAGCATTCAGCCCGCTGCATTGTTGGGCGCAGCGGGCTGAAATTGCTTGCAGATAATCTGTTATGCGGCTTCGAGTTTGTGTTTGAGGGTTTGGGCCTCGGTTTCAATATAGGTTTGAGTGAGGGCGCCATAGAACAGGCCGATCAGGCTGCTCAGGAATCCTGAGAATGCAATGCTCAAGGTCACTTTGACAGTGCCGGGGCGCAACTCTTCGATGAGGTGGTCGCCGACGGTGTACACACCGGGAAGGCGCGATTCCCAAATGAAGCGGTGCGGGGGTTCGACCAGAGTCACAGTCCATGTGGCGGGTTGCAGCTTGGGTTGAACGATCTCGAAGCGCGAGTCAGGCTTGAGCGCAGGGCCATCCAGTGGTTTGATGCTTGTGATGGTGGGGAGCCAGTCCGCCCAGGCAGCGACGTTGGAGAGTAGATCCCAGGCGGCTTGCGGGCTGGTCGAGATGAGGATGTCGGTTGTGTAGGTGGGCATGTGTTTTTCCTTGTGAGTGATGATGGATGTATTTTCGCCGAAGGGACGAAAGCTGTCATCCACCAAAATACTCAGATCGTCAGGCGGTGGTACCTATTTTTACAGGTCATTGCCCAGCCAGACCGGTTCGCCTTTGAGCACTTTTTCAAGCACGCCGGGCAGGATCAATGCGTTGAACGGTTTGCCGATGAAGCCATTGAACCCTGCTTCACGCGCACGGGGGATGACCACTTCAGGGTCAAGGGAGGTGGTGGCAATGGTTTTGATATTGCGCAGGGCGGGTTCCTCTTTGATCTTTGCCAGAATATCAAAACCGTTCTGCCCGTGGGTGAGCATGATGTCGATGATGATCAGGTCGATGGGCAGTTGCTCGGTGATGCGCTTGACAACACCATGTCCAACCGTATCGTGAGATACTACTGCGTTCTGCTTTGCCAGAACCTTGGTGAAGATATGGATGTTGACAAAGTCGTCTTCGATCAAAAAGATGCGTTTGTTGGTGAGGAAAGGTTGGGTCATACGTATTTTTCTTTATGAGATATTCCATACGGCTTCGCCATTGGCGATGCGTTTGAGCAGGTCTGGGAAATAGCGATGGTCGAGCGGTTTGCTGATGGCGCCATTGAAACCGGCGGCACGCAGGCGGCTCACTTCTTCATTCATTACACTGGCGGTCAGGGCGATGACGGTGACCGAACGGTAAACCGGGTCGGCGCGTAACAGTTGCAGGACTTCAAAGCCGTCCTGCGGAGTCATGTGAATATCCAGCAAAAAGATATCAGGCCGGCTGACCAGTTTGCCGAGTTTTTCCATAAGGTTGGCGCTATTCTCGTAAATGACATAGGTTTTTATCCCCATGGCTTTTTCCAGGATCAAGGCCATCACCTGGCGGCTGGCGGGATCATCTTCCACATAAACGATGAAGACCTCGTTCCAGTTCGGCCCGGTCATTGTGGCTGCTCCCGATGGATGGGCAGTGAGAAATAAAAAGTAGCGCCATGCCCGGGTTGGCTTTCCACCCACAGCCGCCCGCCGTGCAAATGCGCGAGCGAACGGGAGATGGGCAGGCCGAGCCCGGTGCCTTCGAGCTTGATGCCGCTTTTGGTCTGGATGAATGGCTCGAAGATGATATCACGCGCATCCTCTGCCACGCCCGGGCCCGAATCGGTGACCGTGATCAAAATCTCAGCCCCGACCTGTTTGGCGCTCAAGCGGATCGTGCCGTGGTCTGTGAACTTGATGGCATTGCTGAGCAGGTTGAGCAGGATCTGCCGAATGCGCCGTTTATCGCCCGCAATGATCGGCAGGGATTCGTCCACATCTTTGGCGATCTCGAGCGGTTTGCTCAGGATCATGGCGCTGGCAATGCTCAGGCTGGCGTCGATCTCTGTGTGCAGGTTAACATCCTCTTCCATGTAAAGCACCAACTTGCCCGCCTGGATCTTGCTGATATCCAATACATCGTTGATGAGATGCAGCAGGTGGCGGGAACTTTTCACCGCACCTTCGAGCAGTTCCTTTTGCTCGGCGTTGACATCGCCCATCATGCCATCTGCCACCATGGCCACATAGTTGATGATGGCATTCAGCGGCGTCCGTAGTTCGTGACTCATACTCGCGAGAAATTGGTTCTTCAGGTCGTCCACCCGCTTGAGCTCCTCCACCGCGACGTTCAGTTCGTGGGTGCGGGTTTCCACAGTTTGCTCGAGACCATCCAGGGTGGCGCTTAAGCGGGCGATCACCTGGTTGAAGACCTTGGCCAGTTCACCGATCTCGTCGATCGTGGCCAATTCCGCGCGTACTTGCAAGTTCCCCTCCTTGACGCGCACAGCGGTGTTGGTGAGTTGCGTGAGGGGGTTGGAAATGGCGCGGGTGACGAACAACATGGCCAGAGTGATGACCCCGATCAAGAAATAGAGCACGAACAAGAGCTCGCTCATAAAGTCATAGAAAGCCGTAAGTGGCATGTAAGCCACCAGTGCCCGCCCCAGATAGATCACGACCGCCTGATGGGCGATCTGCAGGCCAGTGAGGAAGGCCATCAAGATCTTATTTGGTACGGAGAGACGATAGAACTGCAGAAGCAGAATGATGTAAAAAATGACCGTGCTGGCAAATGCGCCCGGCGCAATCCCCTCCATCAAAGGCGGGATCGGGGTTCTGAGCCTGGCATCGAACACATACTGGAACAGGATAAAGCCCGACCACAGTACCACGCTGGTGGTGATCAAGCTTTGTTGTTCTTTTGGTTTTGATAACAGTGAAACGAAGATGATGGTCAATACCAGCAAGGGGATATTGTACAGTTCGCCAAAGCCCTTGATGCCGATGCCGCCAAAACCTGTAGGCCCCAGCAGGAACAACACCAACATGATATAAAGCGTCTTCTGGGCCTGACCATGACGTGCCAGCCACCAACCAACCAGCATGAAAATGCCCCAATACCACGAGCTTACGATCAGCAACTGATATTGCCACACCTGAAATTCGGGGTGCTCGAGATAGACCTTGAGAGCAATGCCACCGTTAATGACCGTGAAGGCAGCAAAGACCAGGCCAAGCACCTCAAGCACCCGGGAGCGCCAGGCGTCCTGCAAGGTGTCATTGAGGAGCCAGTCATCGAACAACTTTTCACGGTCGTGCCGTATGCGGTCCCGCCAGCCTTTAAAAGATGGAAAAGCACGTTCAAGCATATTGATTTCTCTCCCGTTTGGACTTTGGGGGTGTGCGGTCTTGCTATCCCAAACCCTTTTCAACCGCCCATACCGCAGCCTGGGCGCGTGAATCAAAACCCAGTTTATTCAAAATATTGGCCACGTGATTTTCCACCGTTCGCTCACTTAGCACCAGCGTCTCGGCGATCTCGCGGTTCGATTTACCTTGAGCCAGATAACGCGCCACTTCCCGTTCGCGCGCGGTCAGTCCACCGAACTTCTCCGCTTCGCTCTGGCGTTTGGTCAGCGATTTTTCCTTGGGGAAGTAGACATTGGCGCGGGCTAAGAACTCCTGTTGCAAGTGTTCATCCTGAATGCTCCCCGCCATCGTTTGCAAGACCTGGCGGGCCTGTTGACATTCCTGTTCACTTTTTTCGATTTCTTTGAGACTTTTGTACGCCCAGCCCAGTTGCACGTGGATCTGCCACAGGAGTGGCAGCGCCTCCTGCCGACCCGCTCCCTGCTTCGCCAACTCGAGTGTTTCCAACGCCTCTGCCGTTTGCCCCAAAGCCATGAGCGCCTGCCCCTTCAAAAGCATCAGATGCGGAAACTCTTCCGAAGGGTTGGCGTTATGCAATGTCAGCAACTCATCAATGACCTTGAGCGTTTCGGCAGGCTTTTTCTCTGCCAGCCATGCATGACCCTGGGCAAACAACATGCGCTGCTTTGCGAGCGTGTTCTCCAACATCTCGTTGCCCAGTTCCGAATCCAGAATTACATGCGCTTTATCGAGGTCGTTATGCAGGATGTACGCTCTGGCCAGACTGGCGGTAATGCCGCCCTGCCACCATGCTGAGCCAAGGCGTTTGGCAAAGGCCAGTGCCAACTCGAACCATTGAATGGCCGTCTCCGCTTGCAGCATTTGCAGATGGATGTACCCCAGTGCATGCTGTGCCGCGGCCACCCATTGACGGTGCTCGATCTCGGTGGCAATGCGCAGCGCGTCAGAGGCATGCTGGATCGCCTCACTGAACAGTCCCCGGTTGGCCAGTTGCAGCCCCAGGGTCCACTGAATGAACGCTTCGCCTGAAGCCCAACCGGTTTGCCGGGCCTCTTCCAGGGCCCTCAACGCCTCCTGGTGAAAATCCCGAATGGAGAGAGGCGGCATGGGGTTGGCTTCATTCCAGACCAATGTATTTGCCGAACCGGTCAGGGAAGTGATCAGTCCATGCTTATTGTCCAATTTTTGGAAGAGTGCAATGGCCTGACGATATTCCATAAAGGAGCCGACCAGGTCGCCGTCGTGCATGATCGCCATGCCCAGCAAATCGTGCGTATCGGCCATGCCTGGTTCATCGTGGTCTTCTTCAAAGATCTTCAGGGCCATGCGATGCAGGAACAAACCGGTGGAGGTTTTTCCGATGTTGACCGACCAGTTCCCCAATCGATTCAAGCTGTGTGCCTGGAGCTTTCGGTCATTCAGGCCTTGCGCTACAGCTTCGGCGCGCTCGAAATACTCGCCCGCCCGTTGATATTCACGCCCGGCCCACAAGTTCCCAAGCTTGATATACGTCTGCCACTCTGCCTGTCCATCTTGCTGCTGCTGGGCCACCTTGAGCGCCTGTTCATAATCATCCAGCGCGGACTTGAAGTCGCCCATGAACTCATAGGCCTGCCCGCGGGCGCTCAACAGGTCGGGGGTGATGGTCAGGCCGAGGGCACGGGTGGCAACCATGGTGCGAGAGTAAGAGGCGAGCGCCTCCCGTTGTGAATACAGTCTGCAGGCTTGATCGCCGGCTTTACGCGAATACATCAGCGCTTTTTCCCAACTTTCGCCGGTGTGGAAGTGATATGAAAGATCGGCCAGGTGGGTGTCTAAATGTGCGGCGTATAACTGTTCGATGGTCTCGCCGACCCGCCGGTGCAGGAACTGGCGCTCGCGCACCAGCAGGGAGGTGTAAATGGATTCGCGGGTGAGCGCATGTCGAAACGCGAACTGGTTGCCGGTTTCCTCCACCACCAATTGTTCGCGGATCAGGTCTTTGAGTCTGGCTGTCAGGCTGGTTTCGTCTGCATCCTGCAGGGCCAGCAATAATTGAAATGTGAAGCGCCGTCCGATGACTGCGGCCAGCGTCAGGGTCTGCAAAGTTGGCTCATCCAATTTTTGAATGCGGCGTTGGACGGCATCTTGAATGGTGCGCGGGATGTGCAACTGGCTGATGTCTTTGCGGTCCCATGAACCATCGGCGTAGAAGATATCACCCTCGGCCATCAGGGCCTTGATGATCTCTTCGATGAAGAATGGGTTGCCCTCGGTCAACGGCAGGATGACATCGAGAAATTCCTGGCTTACCGGCGCGTTGAGATCGAGAATGGTGCGCAACATCACGTCCACTTCTTCGGTGGTCATACGTTTGAGCGTGATCTCGGTTCCCAGCCGGGCCCGGTCCAGTTCTGCAAGCAGGTGGGTCAGTTCGGGGGTGGTCTCTTCGTTGCGATAGGTGACAAGCAGCAGCACGGGCAGGGTGGCGAGGCGGCGCGTCAATTGTTGAATGAGTTCGAGGCTGGCTGAATCACTCCAGTGCAGGTCTTCGAGGACGATGATGAGTGGTTGGGTCAGCGCTAATGCGGTAAAGACCTGCGCGAAGGCCTGCTGGGTGCGTAGTTTTTCCTCTTTGAGGTCGGGGTAGGTGCTGGCAGATAAATGGGGGAGGTACAACGCCAATTCGGGGAGCAATTTCACCAATTGCGCTCCCGTGGTCTCAAAGACCTGACTCACCCGTTCTCTGGGTTGTGTGGCTAGAAAGTTACGGAACAAGTCAAGGAAAGGCGCATAAGGCAGGACGGCCTCATTCTGAAGGCAGGTCCCCTCCAGAATATTGACCTCCTTGGGGGCACGAGACTTGACCTCTTGGACGAGGCGTGACTTCCCGATGCCTGCTTCGCCGGAAATCAGCGCGATCGCCCCGTGACCTGCGTGGGCCTGCGCCAGCAATTGCTCCAGCGTCTGTAGATCGTCATCGCGCCCGATCAGTACGGGGCATACCACTGACTTGTCAAATGA
>CAZJMZ010000053.1:0-14457 GCA_964547115.1 uncultured Anaerolinea sp.
TCAGCTACGGATCGAAAAAAGGAACATCATATGCTGGAAGAGATTTCTAAAAATCGGATGGAAGAATTTGGCCGGTATTTCCCCGGACCTCAACTGGAGATGGTGTTTGCTTCCATTGTTGAAGGAAATACCGAGGCCCAGCTTTGGTATGCCTCCCAGCCTGACGGCCAGGTTGTGTGCCTGCTTTGGGACCAGGGTAACAACGTGTTTTATCTCTCAGGCCCGGTGGCGTCACCAGAGACAAGACAAGATTTGGCTGCTCTATTCCGTACAGTCATAAAAGAAAAAGCGCTCAAGGATGGGCTGTCCTATTTCAAGGTGAAACCACTTTCAGCTGAACTGGAAGATGCGCTCGCCGATATGTTTCAAAACATCCAGCTTTATAAAACCAACAAGCTTTTTTATACCTTCCCGGCTAATGGCAGGGCTTTCTTGCCGGAGTCTGGTGTGGCAGACATTCAATACTATCCGATCGATGGAGACTTGCTTGCGGAAGGTCGATTTGATAACAGCAGCCCTGTAACATCCGAGCTCCAATGGATGTGGCCATCACTGGAAAGATTTTTGAAAAAAGGTTTTGGGACCGCAGCAGTGATCAATGGCCGCATCATTTGCTGGTGCACGGCGGAATATGTAAGCAGGCATCAATGCGGGATCGGTATCGAGGTGGTTGATGAATATCGGAACAAAGGCGTGGCTACGGCAACAGCTGCCCGGTTTCTCGAACAATGCCTGCGCCGGAACATTGTTGCTCATTGGGAATGTGGCAAAGAGAACAGCGGGTCGGTTCGTGTGGCCGAAAAACTTGGGTTTGAGAAAATTGAAGAAACCGTTTTTTGGATTGGCCAATTCTCCCGGTAAACCTATGCGGCACGGCTGGTCTGACGTGCGGAGGGGAATCTGTTGCTTCCCGGCTGTGAAGTGCAATTGCAGCGGCCGGGGTCAGGTGGAGAAGTTGTATGAATACAAAGTTGATCATTGTGGATGGACACTCGTCGGTTGGTAAATCCAGCGTGTCGAAAAGCCTGTATCAGCAGGTAGCGCTGGCACAGGCGGCTTACTGGCTGCATGAAGAATGTGAAGCCCATCCGATCAGGCATCAGGAATTCAGTTTCGGGGCTTTGGACACAGCGGAAGGTATGGAGTTGAACCGGGTCGGGATGTTGAAGAAGTGGGCGGCCTTTCGAGACTCGGTCATGGCCTCCGGGCAGGTCTGTGTTACTGAAGGGTGTTTTTTGCATGCCTATGACCGGTATTTTGTTCACAGTATCTGGCGTCAGGCAGACATCGTTGCATATGCTTCACAAGTTATCGAGATCATCAGTGACTTGAACCCGGTGATCGTCTTTTTGCACCGCCCCGATCTGCGGAAAAGCCTGGAGCAGGCCTTTATCGCCCGCGGGAACTGGTGGAGAGAGTTGATGCTGCGCAGGGATGACCTGCATGTGTATTTCAAAGATCATGAGTATGTTGACGAGAACAGCATGTTCGCTGCCATTGCATTTGAGCAGGCCCGGATGATGGAGATATTCGATAGCTTGCAATGTTCCAAGTTCAAGCTCGACACCAGCGGCGAACATTGGGAGCAATATGTGCAGGAACTGGTCGCTTATCTGGGCTTGCGTTATGAAAAACTGAGTCCATATCCGTGCGAGTTGCAGGACTATGCAGGCACATACCGCTGGCAGAATGGGACTGATACGGCGGAATGGGTCATCCAGTATGACAAGACGAAGCATGCACTCTTCACGTCCCTGTTTTGGCCCTATATGCCCATGCGCTGCATGGCAGAGAATGTGTTCGAGTTGATCTCGTTCCCGGTGGAGCTGCATTTTCGAAAAGGCCCGGAGAGCATGCAGTTCCGGGTTCACGGGAATTATGATTGGAACTATAACGACCAGATATTTATCAGGTTGTGAGTCATCTCGCGTTTTTGGCGCCTCTGCCATGAGAACCCATGGTACGTCCTTATTATCCGCCCATGTCATCCAGGCGTTATAATCTCCACGTCGTTCCCACCCATGTACAGGAGACAGCATGTCCTTCCAACTTGTTTACTACTCCCAGCAAGACCCGCAGTGGAAGAAAGACATCCTCGGCTATGGAGACCCCGGTGACACCATCGGCTATGTGGGCTGCGCCCTCACCGCCACCGCCATGTTGCTCAGCGGGCATGGCTACCCGGAAACCCCCAAAACGCTCAACGACAAATTAAAAGGCGTGAATGGTTTTGTCAGCGCTGCCATCATGTGGAGCGCTATAAATAAGCTTTACCCCAAGGTCACGCTTAAGGCTTTCATCCCTTGTGCCAACAGTGACGCCCCTCTTGCGCAGATCGATGCCGCGCTGGCCGCTGGTCAACCGGCGCTTGTGCAGGTCGATTCGTCGCCGTTGGCTGGTATTCAAACCCATTGGGTGGTGGTCTATCAACGCCAGGGCAACGACTATCTCATGCTCGACCCGTGGCCTCACCAGACCGATGTCACCAAACCCGACCTGCTAATGCAGCGTTACGCCCAGGGCCGTTCCCTCGCGCGCGCCATCTCGCACGTCATTCTCTATGAGGTTTACGGCTCCGGCGGACCGATAACCACTCCAGCCTCTGACTCGACGACCACCCCGCCTCCGACTCAGCCGACGCCTGCTCCCATGCCCCTGAGCGGACCCACCGCCCGGGTCAAAGCAGAGGTGACCTGGGGCCTCAACCTGCGCTCCAGCATGGACACATCCAGCATGGCGAATGTTGTGGCTGTTTTACCAGCAGGCACATTGCTGCAATTGCTGGATTCAGATGGGTATGAACGGGTGGGGGCGGTCAACCAGATGTTGCGGGTGCGCACGGTTTCACAGGAAGGTTATGTGGCTGCCTGGTTGTTGGAAAAGGTTTCAGCGGGGAGTCCACCGGTTGAGACAGAGCCAGCCTCGGGGTCGGTGGAGGCGCCTGCATCCACTCCGGTGACGCCGCCCACTACAACACCCTCCGAGACGCAGCCGAGTCCAAGTCCCGTTCCGTCCACTCCGCCTGTGGTCGAATCTCCCCCCGAGCCCCCTAAAGAGGAAAAGTTGATCGTGTTCGTTTCCAGTGCGGTCGGGTCGGCGGGGTTGCGTCTGCGGCAGACTCCTTCGAAGGGCGGGGCGCTGGTGATGGTGCTCAAGGCCGGGGCGCGTTTGGTGGTGACCGAGCCTGCGGCAAAAGCGCGCGCAAAGGTGGCGCGGGTCAATCAATGGATCGCGGTGCGGGAAAGCGGCGGCAAGCGCGGTTATGTGAACGCTGAGTTTGTGCGATTGCCTTCGTGAACAGGTATACTTGGCCGAATGAGGTATTTGTGCAATGACCACTGATCTGAAGATCATCGCTGAACAGGCGCAGGCCGGTGTACCGGTGACCGTCTTCCATTTGAGCGGCTGGCTCGATGGCCAGAGCGAAGAGCAGTTGTTGGAAGCGGCCCGCGAGGCGCACAATGAAGGTGCGCGCTACCTGCTGGTCGATATGTCGCGGTTGGATACGGTCACCAGTGCGGGCATCCGTGCCCTGCAGAAGACCTATCAAATTTACACCCCCAAGGAAGACCGGTTCAAAGTCATTCACTTGCGGCTGTGTGGTGCGCCGCCCCAGATCCACAATGTGTTGGGCATCACCGGGTTTCTGCACAACATCCCCATGCATGCCAGCGCGGAAGAGGCGCTGCAAGCTTTCGGCAAGGATGCCTGATGCAGATGTTATGGGGCGCTCGATATCAGAGTATGGTTCAAAGCGGGACTCTCTCCCGCTTTTGTTTTTTGATGCAGCGGTTGTTGGCTGGCAGATCGGCCGTGTGCGCGGGTGCGTTACAATTCGACACGGATGACTTTTTACGGCAGGCAAACCAGCCTGTGTGAGTTGCGATGACCTTTCAGTTCCACCCGTATGCACTCTTATTGGCGGTCTCTGCGTTGACGACCCTGGTGGCGTCCGTCCTGATCTTGCGGCGGGAGGTGCCGGGGTCAACAGCCTTGGGTGGCATGCTGATCGGGTCGTTCATCTGGAGCAGCGGCTATGCCATGACCTGGTCGCTGGTGGACCTGGATGCCAAGTTGACCTGGATCCGCATCATGTATTTGGGGGTGGTCAGTGCGCCCACCCTGTTCCTGTTGTTTGTCTTGCGGGTGACCCATCATGACAACTGGCTGAAGCCCGGCACTCTGGCCTTGCTGAGTATCGAGCCGGTCATCACCACTCTGTTGGTCTGGTTCCGCATGGACTGGATGTTTTCTGAGATCTTTGTGGATAACCACAGGGGGTTTACGGTGTTGCACCTGGGGCGCGGAGATGGGTTTTGGGTCAATACCATTTATTCGTATGCGCTGCTGACGCTGTCTCTGGTCGTTTTGGTGGTGGGAACCCTGCGTTCGAACCGGGTCTTTATCCGGCAGTATCTGGTCATCATTCTGGCCTGTGTGATCCCCTTTGCCGCCAGTGTTTTTACACAGGTCAGTTATTCCGAAATGGCTGACCTGGACATGGCTCCCATCTCTTTGGGAGTTTCAGGGATCTTGTTCGTATATGCCCTGGTGCGCTACCAATTCATGGACCTGTTGCCCGTAGCCCGCAGCCAGTTGATCGAGAGTATGGGCGATGGAGTGCTGGTGGTGGATGACCGCAGCCGCATCGTGGATATGAACCCGGCCATGCGCGGGTTTCTGCCGGGCAGCCACGATACACTGGTGGGTAGGAACGTCATGGAAGTGCTCAAGGCCTGGGATTACAGTGTGGATCTGTTGCTCAGCGGCATGGAGACGCGTACTGAGGTCAAATCGATCACCAAGCCGGTGCATTACTTCGACCTGCGCGTCACCCCGTTGTATGACGAGCGCCAGGTACTCACGGGCCGCTTGATCGTTTTCCGCGATGTGACCGACCGCAAAGAGGTGGAGCACGACCTGCGCAATGCCATGGACAGACTCCAAAACCAGTTGATCGAGATCGGCACCCTGCAAAGTCAACTGCGTGATCAGGCCATCCGCGATGCACTGACGGGTGTGTTCAACCGCCGCTATCTGGAGGAGACCCTCGCCCGCGAACTGGCGCGCGCCAAACGGGAGAAGTATCCGCTCAGCGTGATCATGATGGACCTGGATTTTTTCAAGGAAGTCAACGATACCTACGGGCATGAGGCGGGCGATGTTGTTCTGAAAACGCTGGCTGAGACCGTGGTACGCCAGAGTCGGTACGGCGATTTTGTCTGCCGGTATGGCGGCGAAGAGTTCGTGCTCGTGATGCCGAACATCGGCATTGAGACCGCGCGCGAACGCGCCGAGGAACTGCACCAGATCATCAACGCTCTGCATATTCAGTATGGGGTTTTTAACCTCACCACCACCATCTCGATGGGGGTGGCCATGTATCCCGAACACGGCCTGACCAAGGAGGAGATCCTCCGCGCCGCCGACCGGGCCATGTATGTAGCCAAGAACACCGGGCGCAACCGGGTCGTAGTAGCGTCTGTTTTGCAGTTTAGCGTGGATTAGCCCGCCGAGCAGGCCTATCTGGCATTCGGGGGACAACGGCCATGGGCCAAAACACTTAGCCTCTCTTCATTTTTTGCAGGGAAGTTTTTTCAAAACCGGGCTATCAGAACCCATAGCCCGTTCTGCCATGAAAGATGGCGGGTGTTTCAAAAATCGTTTCACGGCCAAATGAAGGAGCAAAGCCATGACCCATGCATACAAGTCGGTGCCTGTTAAATCTTCGGAGATCACGCCGTATTCAACATATCTCTCGCGCAAGGAATTTATGCGGGTGGCCGGGCTGGCGGCGGGAGCGGCGGTTCTGGCGGCCTGTGCCCCCTCGAAAGCCGGATCAGCCGTCCCTGTGGACGAGGCGGTGATCGAGTCGCTTCCCAAGAAGTTCGACGAGTTGGGTGATCCGGCCAATGCCTACGAAGACATCACCAATTACAATAATTTCTATGAGTTCACCACTGATAAAGGTGGTGTGGCGCGTCTATCGCAGGGCTTCAACCCCAAGCCGTGGACGGTGGAAGTGTCTGGCCTGGTGCGGCAGCCCAAGACCTTTGGGTTGGAAGACCTGCTGAAAAAGTTCACACAGGAGGAACGCATCTATCGTCTGCGCTGTGTGGAGGCCTGGAGCATGGTCATTCCGTGGACCGGGTTTACACTGGCGAGCCTGTTGCAAGAGGTGGAGCCGACCTCTGATGCAAAGTATGTGCGTTTCGAGACGGTCTATCGCCCCGAAGAAATGCCCGGACAAAAGAGTTCGTTCTTCTACACTTGGCCGTATCAGGAAGGTCTGCGGTTGGATGAAGCCATGAACGACCTGACCATTCTGGCCACCGGCCTGTACGGTTTGGATATGCCCAACCAGAATGGTGCGCCCATCCGCCTGGTTGTCCCGTGGAAGTACGGTTTCAAATCCATCAAATCGATCACAAAGATCGAGCTGGTGTCTGAGCAGCCCACCACCTTGTGGAGCACGGCCGCTCCGAACGAGTATGGCTTCTATTCGAATGTCAACCCCGAACGGTCACACCCGCGCTGGTCGCAGGCCAGCGAACGGCGCATCGGTGAATTCCAGCGCCGCGAAACCCTGATGTTCAACGGCTACGCCGAACAGGTGGCGGACCTTTACAAAGACATGGACTTGAACGTATATTATTAGTTCCAAAGCCTGAGAACCAGACAGATCGACCCGCCATGAAAAAATTCTTCACCCGCTACACCCCGCTGCAGATCGCCGTGCATGTATATGCCTGGTCGGGTTTTGCGCACTTGCTATTCAACTTTCTCACCGGCAACATCTCACCCAACCCGATCCAGGAACTCGAACAGCGCACCGGCCGGCATGCCATCACGCTGCTGGTGCTCTCACTGGCCTGCACGCCGCTCAACACACTCTTCAAATGGAGCGAGCCGCTTAAGCGCCGCCGCGCCTTGGGGCTGTATGCCTTCCTATATGCCGCGATCCATGTGTTGATCTTCGTCAATCTCGATTACGGCCTGGCCTGGAGTCAGATCGCGCGCACCATCTTCGAGAAACCCTATATCCTAGTCGGCGTCGCGGGCTTCCTGTTGATGATCCCCCTCGCGTGGACCTCGTTCGATATCTGGAAACAGCGCCTCGGCAAAGCCTGGAAGCGCCTGCACCGCATCGTCTACCTAATCGCGCCGTTGATCGTCCTGCATTATGCCTGGAGTAAAAAAGGTGATTTCTTCGCCCTGACGGGGGAGGTCATCCGCCCGCTGATCTATGGCCTCATCGTGGCGCTGTTCCTGATCATGCGTCTCCCGCCGGTGCGGAAGTTCCTCGCTTCGCTCCCCAGCCGCATCCTGCTCCGCCGCAAAAGGCAGCCACTCTCCCCTGAAGTTTGACTTGATCAAAACGCCCCCGGCTTTGATACCGGGGGCGTTTCAATTATTGACTGATATTCGCTGTTAGAAATCGCCGTGCAGCCAGCCGCGCATCGTCATTGCATCCACCACGCGCTGGATCGAGACCATGTACGCTGCATCGCGCAGATAGGCTTTTTCCTTCTCAGCCATATGCAACACATCGTTGAATGAGGCGGTCATCTTGTCATCGAGACGTCTTAGAACCTCTTCACGGCTCCAGTAGAAGTTCATGTCGTTCTGCACGCCTTCAAAGTACGAAGTGGTCACGCCGCCCGAGTTGCACAGGAAGTCGGGGATGATGAAGATGCCTTTTTCCTTGAAGTAATCATCCGCTTCGAGAGTGGTGGGCCCGTTCGCGCCTTCCGCCACAATCCGCACCCGCTTCGAGATCTGCTTCACGGTTTCAGAATTGATCTGGCCTTCGAGCGCTGCGGGGATCAACACATCGGCTTCCTTCGAGATCCAGGCATTGCCATCTTCCACAATGTAGCCCGCGTCCATGGCTTTCTGTTTGTCAATGGTGCCGTAAATATCGGTGATCGAGAACAGGAAACGCCCATCCACGCCGTCCTTGTGGCTGTAGGTGTACGACTTCTTGTCGTTGCGGTCCCAACAAGAGACGCACGCCACTTTGCCGCCCAGGATCTCCACGAACCCGATCGAGGCATACTGCGCCACGTTGCCGAAGCCCTGAATGGCCGCCACGCAATTTTTCGGGTCCATGCCGAGGTACTTCATCGCCTCGCGCACATGATAGATCACGCCGTAGCCGGTTGCCTCGGTGCGGCCCTGCGACCCGCCGCCGCCCACCGGCTTGCCGGTGAACACGCTCGGCGCATAATGGCCGGAGAGCTTGGAATACTCATCCATCATCCAGCCCATCATCTGGGCGGTGGTGCCAACGTCCGGCGCGGGGATGTCCTGCCGCGGGCCAAGGTTCTTGATCATCTGCTGCACCCAGCCGCGGCACAGGTGTTCCTTTTCATTGGGAGACAACTTGGACGGGTCCACAATAATACCGCCCTTGCCGCCGCCCAGCGGAATATCCACCACGGCGCACTTCCACGTCATCCACATGGCCAGCGCGCGCACGGTATCGATCGTCTCTTCCGGGTGGAAGCGAATGCCGCCCTTGTTCGGGCCGCGCGCGTCATTGTGTTGTACACGGAAGCCGGTAAATACCTGGAGGGTTCCGTTGTCCATACGCACCGGGATGCGGAAGGTAAATTCCCGGGCGGGCCAGCGTAATACATCACGCACCCCTGGGTCCAACTTGAGCATCTCGGCAACTTTGTCGAATTGCCGTTGGGCGATCTGGAATGCATTGATCTGTTCAGCCATTTGTTTCTCCTATGGTTCAAAGATTGGGTTGTGGCAAAAATATAAGCGGGTATCCCGGATGGGAACCCGCTTATTGGAAGACGGTGTTATATATCAGTAGCTTCACATTCATGGCAGAAAATCCATTGGTAAAGCGCCTTGGGCCTTAACCTTATCACGAGAGCCATACCCCCGTCAATATGACAATCATCGTACGGATTTACTGCAAAAGCAATCAAAAACCGGGCGATTTCGCCCGGTTTGCCGCCTACTCGGCGTTATTTTCGTCTGATTCGTCATCCCCGTCGATCTCGTACTCAACCTTTTCATGGTCAAGATACACCCATAATAGCAGCACGTGGCCATCGGGCGTATCCACATTGCGGGCCGCAAAGATCGGCACCGCCTGCTCCACACCCATTTCGTTGCGGTAATGCAGGTTGATGGGGTTCTTCGCGTGCCAGGCGCGATAGCACCGCTCCACCAGGGCCGGGCCATTAAAAGTGCGCAGGCGCGTCAGCGCCGGGACCGAAAGGTGCGAACTCTCGTTCAAACCCAGCGCCCAGCCGTCATTCACCGATTCAAAAACAGGGGTTGGACCTTCGATGATTGTGATTTTTTCTTCCATAATGCCGCCAATATACCATAATTGGTCTGAAAACAACCTTGCGAATCGATGATACGAAGCTCCTATCTTTTACCCGGGCGAGAGACTTGCGCCTCACGCCCAGCCCGGCCTGCCTCCGTCCGAACCAGCGGGCACGCCCTGTGAGCCTGCCACATACAAGACGCATTCCCCATTCTCCAGGTTTCATCCTTACAAAATTACCCTGTAATCTTCTTGCGCTTCATTAATGGGCTGGGTATACTTATACAATTATGGCACCCGAAAAAATTGGACGCTACGAGATCAAGTCTGAATTGGGACGCGGCGGCATGGCCACCGTCTACCGTGGCTGGGACCCGCTCTTCGAACGCGAAGTAGCGGTCAAAGTTCTGCCGCCCGAGCTCCTGCACGCTGACCCGCAATTCAAGATGCGCTTCGAGCGCGAGGCCAAGATCATCGCCTCGCTTGAGCACCCGTCCATTGTGCCGGTGTATGACGTGGGCGACGACAACGGCCAGCCCTACTTCGTCATGCGCTACATGAGTGGGGGCTCGTTATCTGAGCGCATCAAAGCCAAGACCATGACCGTGCCTGAGGCCGTCAAGATCCTCGGCTTCCTGGCCCCCGGCATGGATGAAGCCCATGCCAAGGGCATCATCCACCGCGACCTCAAACCCAGCAACATTCTCTTTGATGGCAAGGGCACGCCCTACATCTCGGACTTCGGCATCGCCAAACTCTCACAGGCCCAGGGCGGCAACGTGACCGGCAGCGCCATCATCGGCACGCCGGCCTATATGGCGCCCGAGCAGGCCCAGGGCACCGGCGTGGATGGCCGCACCGACATCTATGCCGTCGGCATCATTCTCTACGAAATGCTCACCGGGCACCAACCCTATGAAGCTGATACCCCCATGGCCGTGGCCTTCAAGCACATCACCGACCCGGTGCCGAACATCCTCGAAGCCAACCCCACCCTGCCCAAGGATGTGGAACTGGTCATCAAAAAGGCGATGGCCAAGAACAAGGACGACCGCTTCGCCACCGCCACCGACCTTGTGGATACCCTGCGTGATGTGGCCACAGGCCAGCGTATCAGCGCTGAACTGCCCACCGTCAAAGGCAGCGCACCTTCCGGCCAGAAGACCTCGGACAAGACTGTGCAAGTGGATGCGAAGACCGCCGTGGCCGGGTCTGCCCGGAAACCCTTCAACATTTGGCTGATTATTGCTCCGGTGGCCCTGCTTGCAGTGCTGGGGGGTGGGTATCTGTTGTTCGGAAACCGGACCAGCCCTCCCGAAGCGACCGAAACGCCTGCCATCGTCACAGAGACCGAAGCCCCGGTGCTTCCTACAAATACTGTCGAAGCTTTGCCCACTGAAACATCCGCTGTGGTTGTGGCCGCGGATACGCCCACAGCCACCTTCACACCGGAGCCGCCCACGAACACCCCTGCGCCCACCGCCCCGATCATCGGCGGCGCGGACAAGGTGGCGCTGGTGGCCAACAACGAAGTATGGATGATGGACCTGGATGGCAATAGCGACAGTCTGGTGAAACTTACCAACGACGGTGCCGCCAAGAGCGATCTGCAATGGTTCGGCCGCGACCAGATCTTCTTTATCAGTGGCAAGACCATCAAGTATTACGACATCTCGACCGATGTGGTTGAAACGCTTTCCTTCTTCCCATCAGAAGTGTCTGTGGATGGCTTCCGCATTTCGAACGATGGCAAGCAGGTAATGCTTGCCATGAGCAATAACATCTTTGTGGTGCCGTTCGATATTGAGACCTTCAAGAAGATCGACCGCCGCAGCCAACTTGGCCAAATTCCTGGCGCGTGTATCTATGAGCAGGTTGCCAAGACCTACACTGTGTCGCGTGTGCGCGACGTGCGCTGGTCGGCCGATGACAAGTTGGTGGCATGGCTGTTCGTGGGCAACGACCCCACGAATCCGGCTCAACAATCGGAACAGGTCAGCATTCTCGATATCACTGACTGCACCCCCGAGACCATTCGCCTCAAGGACAACTTCCCCGGTTCGCGTTTTGTGCCCGATGGGTATGAGAACCGCGCCATGCCCGATTTCGATTGGAACGGCAAAGACCAGTTCACGTTCAACACCTCCATCCGCAACAACGGCTGGGGTAACCTCTATATTTACAATTGGGTTTCACACAAGGGCTTCCGCCAGACCCCCATCAGCGTGTGTTGTTTCCGTGATGCGCGCTGGAGCCCGGATGGCAACTACTTGTTCTTTGCCTTCCAGGACATCAAACTCGGTGCCGATACCAGGACCGAACTATACTACCTGCCGGTGGCTGAGTTGAACGCGGGCGGCAACTTCACGCCCATCCCCATGCCCGATAAATTCTTCGGCAATCTGCGCGAAGCGCCGCAATTTGCCCTGCGTCCCGCGCCCTAGAGCGCACGTACGATCGCGCGTACCAGACCCGGTCCGCGATAGATCAAGCCCGTATATACCTGAACGAGACTCGCCCCCAGGGCGAGTCTTTGTTTTGCATCATCTGGACTCATCACCCCACCCGCGCTCACCACCGGAATGCGCCCATCCACCAACTGCACCACACGACGTAAAACCGCCTCGCTCTTCCCCCGCAGCGGACTCCCACTCAACCCGCCTGTTTCACCCTGATGCCCTGACCGCAGCCCCTCGCGCGCCAGTGTAGTGTTCGTGGCGATGATACCGTCCATGCGCGTTTGCAAGATCACACCCACCGCCTCCTCCAATTCCTGTTCGGAGAGATCAGGTGCCAGCTTGACGAGCAGCGGAATGCGCTTGTCGAGACTCTTCTCCTCATGCTTCCGCTGAATATCCAGTTGGGTGAGCAAGGCCTCCAGCGCGGCGCGGCCCTGTAATTGACGCAGGCCCACCGTGTTGGGCGAGCTGATGTTGATGGTCAGGTAGTCGCCGTAGGGCGCGAAGATCTGCAACAGCGCTAGATAATCGAGCACGGCTTCCTCGTTGGGCGTATCTTTGTTCTTGCCCAGGTTGATGCCGATGCGCGTGTTGAAACTTTTGGTGCGGTGTTGGTCCAATGCATTCAGATACTTCAGCATCCGCTCAGAGCCCCCGCCGGGGAACCCCATGCGGTTGATGACCGCCTCATCCTCGAGCAAACGGAAGACGCGCGGCTTGGGGTTGCCCGCCTGTGGACGGGGCGTGACCGTGCCGATCTCCACATGCCCGAAACCCAATGCTGCCAACCCACGGATCGCCACGCCGTCCTTATCGTACCCGGCTGCCAGCCCCACCGGATTTTTGAACGTAAGCCCGAAAGCCTGCACGGGTTTGGCGGGCGCAGAATGCAGCAATTGCAGCAACCATAGCGCCGGGGGAACAGCTTGCACGCTGCGTAATGCGTACAGCGTCAATGCATGCGAGCGTTCAGGGTCGAGCCGGAACAGGAGCGGACGAAACAGGGAATACATCAACCAACCTCGACGATCTCGTGGATCTGTGAATGAGCCAGCCGTTGCAGATAGAACTGTTGCCGCGTCAGGCCGGAGCGGTCACGCGCAGCATAAAGCTCCTGACGCGTGTATTGTTGCGGGTCCTGCACTTTTACTTCCTGCCGTACCGAGACACCACCAATACTATGGATCGCATCTTCAATGCGCTTTCTGTGCCCGAACAGCATGGCTTCAGGCAATTCGTCGAAGCGGAAGAACGCCGCATCGATGGTTTCGCCCGGTTGCAATTGTATCGTACCGCCCACCGGACGTGCCGCATACAACACGGCATGCACATCATGCAGCCCACCGCCCAACCGGGAATAGACACCCACCAAGCGCGTCAACTCCACCTCCAAACCGGTTTCCTCTCGTGCTTCTCTGATCCCCGCTTCTGCCAGCGACTCGCCCGCTTCCACGCCGCCACCGGGCAGGCACCATACTTCAAAGTCCTCCCGCTTGGTGAGCAGGATTCTGCCGTTCTCCATGATCGCCACGATCACCGCCAAACCAGCCATGAGTTATTCCTTTCCATTACTTGCGAGTCTCGTCAACGTTGCGAGCATGGGTAGGACGTATTTCAGGCGCTTGTTGGTTTCGTCCAGACTGTGTTCGCGCTCGTGCTTGAGTTCGGCGGCATCACGTTCGAAAATGAACGGGTCTTCCCAGGCCAGCCAATCCACATCGCGGGTTTGGATCTGGTCGTGCAGGTGAAAGACCATTTCGGCCACCATGCTCAGGTCGGGGTTTTGCACTTTGGGCATGATCGTGCGCAAGTGTTTGGCCTGTGCCACCAGGTGACACCAGCCGTAATCCAATTCTCTGCTAAAAAGATTTTTCGCCACTGTGGTGACAATGCCCTCGAGTTGGCGATAATTAGCCGGGTGCGTGCTCCATGCGAACTCGGACCGCTGGAAGATGAGTGGCACATCGGCCGGGGTGAGGGAGGTGATATCGGCCAGGAACGACTCGCGGTATGCGCCCTCGAGCGCGAAGGCCATGCGGTCTGGGTAGCACAGGTGGATGAGCTGTTCGGGCGGGGCCAGCTCGGCGGCGCGGCGATAGACATAGGCAAAGCGTTCACCGATCTGCTTTTCACCATCCACGGGCAGGACGGTGAAAAAGTCGTCGCGGAGGAACAAGTCTTTTTGGTGGAGCAGGCTGAGGGTGGTGTGAGGCGGAGCGATGTAGGCGTGGTCGAAGTGAGTCTTCAAGTCTGGCAATATGGCCAGCATGTGCGGGAGCATGGTCCCGTCCGGGTCGTTGTAGGGGAAGGCGAGCGCGGGCTTCATGCCTCTTTTTTCTGCCCGCTTTGGAAGATGAAATATTGAACGATCTCTTCTTCGGGATGGGGCACGTCCATGAGTGCGAACATGGCGGCAAGTTCGCCGCGGTGATGGGTGTTGTGGTTGGGCGGTTGCACCATCATCTGCCAGAGCGGCAGGGTGAAGGTTTCGCCTTTGGGGTTGGTGTAGGTAATGGGCGCTTGCAGACTGGCTTCGGTCTGTTCGGCGAGAAAGGCGCGCATATCAGCTTCCACTTCCGCCCAGTTCGTGCGGATCGCGGCCACGGTGGGGAAATCGGCGGGGTTGAGGGTGGTGCCCTGCCCGGTGAGCCAGCGCATGCGCCACATGCGCTCTGAGCTCATCATGTGTACGAACACGGC
>CAZJMZ010000054.1:0-4468 GCA_964547115.1 uncultured Anaerolinea sp.
GTGGGCTAAAAATCGAGCTGGCGATGACGCATGGCTACGCTTTGCACGAGACCAATGGCCAGCATCAGGGAAGTCAGACCGCTGCCACCGTAGCTGATGAAAGGCAACGGCAGGCCAGATACGGGAATCACGTTTAAATTCACAGCCACATTCGCCATCCCCTGAAAGAAGATCAAGACCGCCACCCCATAGGCGATGGACATGCCGCCTACATCCTGCGCTTTTTGGGCGGCGCGCAGGCAGCGCCAGACGATAAAAACGATGATGACGATCACGGTCAGTGAACCGACCATGCCGAACTCTTCTGAAATGGACGAGAAGATGAAGTCGGTGTGCCGCACCTTGAGGAAGCGTAACTGGGTCTGGGTGCCGTGACCATAGCCCTGGCCGAACAGACCGCCGGACCCAATGGCGATCTTGGCCTGATCGATATTGTAGGTTTCGCCGAAGGTCTCTTCCTGGTCGGGCAGGATGAAGTTCTCGATGCGTTTTTGTTGATAATCCTGAAGGAAAGGAATATCGATGCCTAGAAAGGTCAGGCCAAACACAATACTCAACAACACAACCCCAACACCACCCGCGAAAATCACATGCTTGACTTGTACACCATTGAACCACATCATGACCGCCAGGATCACGCTCAACACCACCACGTTACTCAGGTTGGGCTGTAAGAGGATCAAGCCAATGATGGGCGTGGCACGCAACACTGCCCCGATCGCCCAACGCGCATCGCGGGGCTGATTTTGGGTGTGGTCAAAGTAACGCGCCAGGATGATGATGGCAGCGATCTTGGCAAATTCGGTGGGCTGCAAAAAGAGCACACCCACCTGGAACCAACGCTGCGCACCGAACGCTGTCTGCCCGAAGCCCGTGAGGGTGACGAGAAAACCCAGAATGACGAAATGGATCGGGCGATACAGGGCCATCCAATAGCGGTAGTCGATGGCGGCGAGGAAAAAGATGAGGAAAACGCCCAGCAAGCCGAAGTAGATCTGCCGGTTGATGAGCGGGAGCAATTCTTCGTTACCAGCCACCGCAGAGCGGATCATGGTGGTGCCAAAAGCAATGGCCAACACCACCGCACCAAGCAGGAGGAAATCGAAATACCGCCAGGAGATATCACGTAACATGGGAAAGGGTCTTGCAGAGCGTGCAGCCTCTGCGCACGAAGGCACAGCTGGGCAACAAGGTCTATTTCACCCTGCGGGTGCGGCGACGGTTGACAGCCTTGAGGGGAATATCGGCCACCAGCCGCTGGGAACGTCCGTCATGTTCGACGTCGATCTGGACAGCCTGTTCGTCGATGGAGACGTGGCGGCTGATGGTGGCGATCAGGTCGTCTCGCAGCGAGGCAAGCTCGGCCGGAGTCAGATCGGTGCGGTCATGGATGAGTACCAGTTGCAGGCGCTCCTTGGCGCTATCCGCACTGGCTTTTTTTCCGAAGAGTTTGTCGAAGAAGCTCATGTTCACTTCCTCCCGGTCAGGCGCTGGATGCGCTCCCAAAATCCGCCCTGGTTCTCCCAATCGATAAATGGCACTGTTTCGCCTTTGAGGCGGCGGGCGATGTTGCGGAAGGCCTGTCCTGCACGGCTTTTCTGGTCGTAGGCCACAGGCGCGCCGCGGTTCGAACCGACGATGACGTTTTCGTCTTCGGGCACGATGCCGATCAGGTCGATGGCGAGCAGGTCGAGGACGTCTTCAGGGGAAAGCATGTCCTTGTTTTTGACGAGGGTGGGGTTGAGACGATTGATGATGAGGGATGCCGGGCCTTTGTCTTCGGCTTCGAGAATACCAATGACACGGTCGGCATCACGCACGGCGCTGACCTCCGGGTTGGTGACGACCAACACCCGGTCGGCAGCGGCGATGGCATTGCGGAAGCCGCGCTCGATGCCCGCCGGCGAGTCGATCAGGACGAACTCACATTCATTGCGCAGGTCTTTGATAAGACGCACCATATCACTGGGCGAGACGGCGTTCTTATCACGTGTTTGCGCCGCCGGGATCAGGTGCAACTCGGGGAGTTTCTTGTCTTTGATCATGGCTTGTTTGAGCCGGCAACGGCCCTCGATCACATCCACGATGTCGTAAACGATCCGGTTCTCGAGGCCAAGAATGACATCGAGATTGCGCAGACCGATGTCGCCATCGATGCAGACGACTTTTGACCCGCCCGATGCCAATGCAACGGCGAGATTGGCAACGGCGGTGGTCTTGCCGACGCCGCCCTTTCCTGAGGTGACTGTGATGACTTGTGCGGGCATACGTTATTCCTACTCTTAAGTTAGCCGGGCGACCAGGGCTCTGCCTGAAGTTTGCCATCGGCATTGATGCGGGCGACCTCAGGCCGCGGGTTTTGTTGAGGCTTCAGCACCGGGGAGGCCTCAGTGGCAATGCGTAACTGGGTGGGCGAAAGGTCGAGCGCGCAAACGATCGCCTGGGTGTTACCTTTGGAACCGGCATGCACCATGCCGCGCAGGCGGCCCCAGATGATGATGTTGCCTTCGGCCACGATCTCGGCGCCGGGGTTGACATCACCCAGCACCACCACATTGCCCTGGTACTCGATGCGCGTGCCTGAGCGCAGGGTGCGGTTAATGAACAGCGCCGCGTCTTCACCGTTGGTATCGGGCACGGCGGCGGAGCGCGTTTCCTCCAGGCGGGGTTTGGCAATGCGGGTGGCCAGTCCCAGCAGTTGAGCGGTCTTCTCGGTGGTCGGCGATTCGCTCAAGACGGCCCACAGAAAGATGCCGCGCTCAGAGAGTTGGTCGCGCAGCGACACAAGGTCGTCCACGTGCAGCACTTGGGTCGCAACATCCAATGCAAGGCGCGCACCCTTGAAGAAGGCCGGTTGCGCATCCACCTGGGTGAAAAAGGCAGTGCGCTGGTCTTCCCAGGAGGCATCGTCGAGGGAAACCAGCAGCCCATCACGCAGGCCTTTGATCTGAATCGCGGGGGTGGTCTCTGCCATAGCGTCCGCAAATTATAGCATGACGAGGCCGGGCTATCCGCCACCCGAAGCGGCTATATCAATGGCCTTCAACTCGAAGTAGGCCTGCATCACCCGTGCTACGATCGGTGCGGCCACACTGCCGCCTTCACCACCGTTATAAGCAAAGGCCACGATGATGATCTCAGGGTCGTCAAAAGGCGCATAAGCCATGGTCCATGCATGGGTGGGCCACAGACCGAAATCACAGCGGTTGGCCTTGCGGGCCACATCATCGCAGTATTCAGCGGTGCCGGTCTTGCCCGCCACCGCAATGGGGAGCGGGTAATCACGCGTAAAGATTTTGTGCAATGTCCCCAGCGGGTCTTCTGTCACCGCCATGCGTGTGCCTGTACGAACCGCTTCGATGGAGGAGGGCAGGATGGTCTTGAACTGATTCGTTGGGTCACAATAGCCCACTTCACAATTATAGATCTCGATCTTGGGGTCAACCGTCACATCCCACTTGAGGTTGGGAGTGAAAGGCGAAATCTGATAACTTCCCGCGGGCGGCGCATCCAGTTGTTCATTGGGCTTGGCCGGATTCACCCAGATCTCTTTTCTGCGCCCGTTGATCTCATCGCCCTGGCGAAGAAAATAGATGGAAAAATCAGACGGGTCAAACCAGACCGGAACGACTCTGCCCTCATTATCCTGGATCTCGCGAATGACCGTGGGCTGCATCAATTTTCCGCGGTTGGCAACGGTCGCGCCAGACATCAAGACCTGCAGCGGCGTGCCAGTCACCAGGCCCTGCCCCACACTGGCAATGTAAGTATCGCCCGTGGACCAGTTCTCGCCCTGGTTGATGCGCTTCCATTGCGGTGTAGGCACAAGCCCGTTCTCTTCACCGGGCAATTGAATGCCGGAGCGCTCACCGTAACCTAGTGCGCGGGCATACTGGCTCAGACGTAAAATTCCAAGGCCTTCTTTAATCTCGTCTTCGAACCCGCCACCCAGTTTGTAAAAGCACACGTTGCTTGAATAGGCAATACAGCGATAGAAATCCAGGGTACCAAAGCCGGCCTCATTGATCACGCCGTTGCGTTCGTAGATCCAATCTACGAATGGTCTTACGTTACGACCAGGGATGCACGGGTCGTTCGGTGAAAAACGCTCACAGAGTTCCAGTTTGCCGGGGGTCTTGATGGGCTGGCCGACCTCCACTACGCCTTCGTTGATGGCACCGGTGGCAGTGGTCAGTTTGAAGGTGGAGCCGGGCGGCAACTCGGCAGAAATGGCAATATTGACCAGCGGCGTGCGCGGGTCTTCACTCAATTGGTTATAGTAATAGCCGGGAATGATACGCGCCATACGATTGTTCTCATACGTGGGGTACGAGACCATGGCGAGGATCTCTCCGGTTTTGGGATTCATGGCAATGACCGCCCCACTGGAGATGCGGAGCGAGCGGTAAAAGTTGTTCCAGTAGTCGATCTCGTCTGTGAGGGCGGCTTCAGCGGCTTTTTGCAGGCG
>CAZJMZ010000054.1:4568-14428 GCA_964547115.1 uncultured Anaerolinea sp.
TACGACGCCACATTGCGCGCCAGCACGAACCCGTTCCGGTCATAGATGATGCCACGCGAAGCCGGGTCGACGATCTCCTTGGTGTAATTTTCCACGGCCTGGGTAAGCCAACCTTGCGACTCGAACAACTGCAACGAAACCAGCCGGTAGATTAAGATGGCTAAAACCCCCACAATGCCGGCATACACGATCAACGTGCGCCAGAGCGGCACTTGATATTTTCCGATCGGTTCAGAACTCATTCAACCTCCAGGGAGGGATACACCCAACGCGCCAGATCGCGCATTACCGCATACACAGGGATGGCGAGCAACATATTCAAAAGGATGGCCGGCAGGGTCAGCAGGCCAAGCACATCTGTGAGCGGCAGGGGCGTTCCTCCGATCCGTAATACTCCTAAAGTCAACACACTGTTGAGCACCGTGCCCAAAAAAGTCACACCGAACATGGCCAGCAGAGGCGCCTGCCAGACTCGGCGTTGAAAGACCTGGGCAAAAGCCACAACGAACACATATCCCAGCACAGGCACAACCCAGGATAACCCGGAAACAAAGCCCACCATCAAACCGGTAGCAACAGCCCAGTGCCAGGCGGTCTCCACTTCATCTTGTAAAGCCCACGCTGCCAGCATCACCAGCGGCAAGTCGGCAAAGCCAGAGAGTAACTCCACCCGGCTGACGACCGCTGATTGCAACAACACAGCCAGAAGAATGACAGGGACCGCGACCAGATTACGCATACGATTGCTACGGGACAGGTACCAGCGGGGAAATATCCACCGGTTTGAAGTTGACGATCACCAACACGATCTGCAGGCGGTTGAAGTCCACCACCGGCTGGACCGTGGCACGTTGGAACAGGTCAAAATCCTGCGAACGGAGGTTGATGACCTGACCGATGATCAGGTCAGGCGGATACCCGCCGCCCAAACCTGAGGTCAACACCAGGTCTCCGATCTCTACTTTGGCATCCTGCGGGATTAGTTCCAAGGTCACATCACCCGTCACAGAGCCGACCAGGGATGCATCCACCTCGGCATTCTGCAGGCGGACATTGACGTTGGAGGCCGGGTCAGTGATAAGCTGGACGCGTGCCGCATCCGCAATGACTGCGTCCACACGGCCAATGAGTCCTTGATCGGTCACCACGGGCATCCCGCGCAGGATGCCGTCGTTCGATCCCCGGTTGATGATGACGTATTGCAAAAATGGGCTGGGATCACGGCCGATCACCGCTGCGGCCTTATAGGTGTTCTGCGGGTTGGCGCGCGAAAAATCCACAAGTGCAGCCAGGATCTGCGTCTCACCCACTTCCTGCTGCAATTGAATGACTTGTGCCTGCAATTCAGCCACTTCGGTTTCCAACTCCGAATTCCGCTGGCGCAACGAGGTAATGTCGCGCGGCGCGGTCAGAAAATCCTGCAGGGCCACAAAACGCGACGAGAACCAGGCTTGCACGTTGATCAACGAACCGGTGAAGATGTTCGAAGCGCCGCTGAAATAGCCACCCAAGGCCAGCGCCATAATCCCCCCCACGACCAGAAAAATGATCGTTGTTTGTAGCGTACGTGAAAATAAATTTCTCATGATGGTATACCGTCAACGCCCGCCGCGCATGCGGCGCAACTATTAAACAGTATGACGTGTACTACCGCGTTCCAAGCCGACCAAATACCGGCTCAAGCCGTCAAAATCCTCAAAGATCATCCCGGCGCCGCGCGCCACACAGGTCAACGGGTCTTCCGCCACCCATACACGCAACTTCAACTCATCAGTCAGGCGGTCTGCCAGCCCCTGCAAAAGACCGCCGCCACCCGCCAGACAGATGCCAACATCCATCAAGTCTGCTACGATTTCGGGGGGAATCTCATCCAGTGCATCGCGGATCGTATCCACGATAACCTGCACCGACCCCGAAAGCGCTTCGCGGATCTCCACCGAAGAGACTTCGATACTCTCCGGCAGCCCGGTCACCAGGTTACGCCCGCGCACTTCCATGGTCTTTTCAGGCTGAAGCGGATACGCCGAACCGATCTTCCATTTGATCTGCTCCGCGATCCCCTCACCGATCAACAGGTTGTACTTGTTGCGCAAGTACTGGACGACATCCTGATCCATCTCATCGCCGGCTACCCGCAACGACCGTGAAGCCACCACCCCGCTCATCGACATGACCGCCACCTCGGTCGTCCCACCGCCGATATCCACGACCATGCTGCCCTTGATCTCATTGACAGGCAACCCCGCCCCCAACGCAGCCGCGATCGGCTCCTCGATCAAATAAGCCACCCGGGCACCTGAAGCCATGACCGCATCATGAACTGCACGTTTTTCCACTTCCGTCACGCCGGTGGGAATCCCCACCACCACGCGCGGACGCGGCAACGGCACCACGCTCTGCTCATGCACCCGCCCGATGAAATATTCAAGCATCACCTGTGTAATGTCGAACTCTGAGATTACGCCATCACGCAACGGACGAACCACCGCCACATTCCCCGGCGTGCGGCCCAGCATTTCCTTGGCCTCCAAACCAATGGCCAGCGGCTGTCGCAGACGCTTGTCGATGGTCACCCAGGATGGTTCATTGATGACGATCCCCTTGCCGCGCACATTGACCAGTGTGTTCGCAGTACCCAGGTCGATTGCAATATCCAGAGAAAACAGGCCCAACAGCCAATTAATCGGGTTAAACGCCAAAGCAGGCTCCTCGATGAGGTTTCATATCCAGCTAACCTATCGCAAGTATTATACCTAACAATTCGCAACCTCGTGACGGGTCACGGGGTTAATAACGGCAAATATACGCGAATAATCACCCAAATTTAAGGAGGAACCATGTCCAAAGTTGCCATCGTAACAGACAGCACGTCCTACATGCCGGAGGAATTGCTGAAAAAGTACAATATCTCGGTCGCGCCGCAAGTTCTGATCTGGGGCGATCAGACCTACCGCGACGGCGTAGACATCAAACCCCTCGAATTTTTCACCAAACTTAAGACCGCCAAGGTCATGCCGACCACTTCGCAAGCTTCGCCCGCCACCCTGCAGCCCATCTTCCAAAGCCTGATCGAACAGGGCAACGACGTGATCGCCATCCATGTATCGTCCAAACTTTCGGGCACGGTCCAGTCGGCCATTCAGGCGAAGGAAATGCTCGGCGCAGCAGGCGAAAAGGTCACTGTTATCGACAGCCTCTCCACCTCCATGGCCATGAGTTTTCAAGTGTTGGCCGTGGCCCGCGCCGTCGAAGCAGGTGCCAATCTCAAGGAAGCCGTGGAAGTAGCAAGCCGGGCTCGCGACCTCTCGGGCGTGTACCTTGTGCCTGAAACCCTCGAATTCCTGCACCGTGGCGGACGCATCGGCGGTGCCCAACGCTTCATCGGCACCGTGCTCAATATGAAACCCGTGCTTGCCCTGCAGAACGGCCGGGTGGAAGGCATCGAACGGGTCCGCACCAAAGGCAAAGCCCATGACCGCATGGTGGAACTGGTAGCCGAACGCATCAAGGGCAAAGCCAACATCCGTGTGGCAACCCTGCACGCCAACGCGCCCGAAGACGCCAAAGCTGTTCTGGCCAAAGCCATTGCTGAATTCAACCCCGTGGAAAGCATCTCAACCGAGGTCAGCCCCACGGTCGGTACTCACACCGGCCCTGGCACAGTCGGCCTGGCCTTCATGACCGACCTGTAAGAAACCCCAACCCCTCCCCCAACGGAGGGGTTTTTATTCGAGTGTATAATTCGAGTCATGAAGCATCCCGATCCTTTGGTCATCGGCATTGCGGGCGGTTCAGGCTCGGGAAAAACCACTGTCGTTCAAACCATTCTCCAACGCGTAGGCGCAGACAAGATCGCCTTGCTGCAGCACGACTCGTACTACAAAGACCTTTCCAGGTTACCCGCCGCCCAGCACCTGGACGTGAACTTCGACCACCCCAACTCGCTCGAAACCGAACTGCTGATCCAGCACATCGCGGCTCTGCGCGCAGGGCAGCCTGTTGAGGTCCCGATCTACGATTTCGCCACTGACCGCCGCACCAGCCAGACCTACACTCTGGCACCAAAGCGCGTCATTCTCGTAGAAGGTATCCTCATCTTCACTGAGCCGAAACTGCGCGAGATGTGCGACGTAAAGATCTTTGTGGATACCGACGCCGACCTGCGCTTCATCCGCCGGCTCGAACGTGACATTCACGAGCGCGGTCGCACCGCCGACTCGGTCATAGCGCAGTACCAGCGTACTGTGCGCCCCATGCATCTGGAATTCGTCGAGCCGTCGAAGCGCTACGCCGATATCATCATCCCCGAGGGCGGGTTCAATACCGCCGCCATGGATATGGTCGTCGCGCGCATCGAAGCTTTATTGAAATAGAATCAGCCCCATGGGAGTCTGAGGCGCAGCGTCCCATTGGAAAGATTCCGTTCGTAAATATCATCCAACGCAACATCAACTTTACAAGGAGTACACACATGCCCAAGCAATGGTCAACCCCACCTGCAATGCAGATCGACCCCAAGAAGAAATACAAGGCCCATATGGAAACCGATAAAGGCACCATGGTCATCGAGTTATTCGCCGACCGCGTGCCGAAAACCGTGAACAATTTTGTCTTTCTCGTGCGGGAAGGCTATTACGATGGTGTGATCTTTCATCGTGTCATCAACAATTTCATGGCGCAGGGCGGTGACCCCACCGGCACCGGCATGGGCGGCCCCGGCTACAAATTTGGTGATGAGTTTCACCCGAGCCTGCGCCACGACAAGCAAGGCATGCTTTCAATGGCCAATGCCGGCCCCAACACCAACGGCTCACAATTTTTCATCACACACGGGCCGACGCCGCATCTCGATAACCGCCACGCGGTCTTTGGGCAGGTGGTGGAAGGGCTCGATGTGCTGATGTCCATCCCGGCACGCGACCCGAACAATCGCAATGCCCCTGCTGTGAAGATGACCCGTGTCACCATCGAAGAAAGCGAATAACCGCCCGACAAGATCAAAACCTCGCAGCGCGCCGCGCAAGACCAAAGCGGCGCGCACTGTTCGGGTTGACGAGAAACCAGCAGTTGTACCAACCGCCGCGCCATCGGCGGTGAGCACGGTTACCCTGGCGGAAGCGCCGCAATCCACCGCTTCCGGCTGGAAGACCAACGTCCTGCGCGTGCTGGCGCTGCTGTTCGTGGCGGGCATCTCATACTTCATCTTCTCGATCCGCGATCGAATCGCAGAGTTTGAGCAGTACGGCTATCTGGGTATCTTTCTGGTGGCGATGCTCGCGAATGCCACGGTCTTGCTCCCAGCTCCGGGAGTGGCGATCATCTATGCCATGGGATCGATCTTCAATCCCTTTGGCGTGGGCCTGGCCGCCGGGACGGGCGGAGCGCTGGGGGAACTCTCGGGCTACCTGGCCGGGTTCAGCGGACAAGCCGTGATCGAACGCGGTGACATTTATGCCCGCATCCACCCGTGGGTGGAGAAGTACGGCGGCTGGGCGGTACTGGTGCTTTCTGCGATACCCAACCCGTTCTTCGATATTGCGGGCATCGCAGCAGGCATGGTGAAAATGCCCTTGCGGACTTTTCTGTTCTGCACCTGGATCGGACAGATCATCAAGATGACCGCTTTTGCGTTGGCAGGGCAGGCCTCTCTGCAAGCGGTCGAACAATTCATCAAGTAATCGCTTGAAAGCGGACGTGGTTACGTCCGCTTTCTTGTATCTATTTCATCAGGAGAATTGCCATGTCTGAATTCCAAGCCATCGATTCGTTTCTCGAAAAAAATCTGGAAGCCAGCATCGCCGAACTTTCGCGGCTGGTGGCCCAGCCCAGCATCAGCGCACAAGGCATCGGCTTGAAAGAATGCGCAGCCATGGTGGCCGAGATGCTCCGCGCGCGTGGCTTCACCGCCGAGATCATGGACACGGAAGGCGCGCCAGTGGTCTATGCCGAACGCAAAGGCAAAAGCGCCAAGACGCTGCTCTTCTACAATCATTACGATGTGCAGCCGCCCGAACCACTTGAACTGTGGGAGACACCGCCTTTCGAGCCCAGCCTGCGCAACGGCAAGCTCTACGGTCGCGGCGTGAGCGACGACAAGAGTCACATCACCTCCCGCCTGCACGCCATTGACGCCTTGCTCGCCGTGGACGGCGAACTGCCGTGCAACATCAAGTTCATCATCGAAGGCGAAGAGGAAACCTCCAGCGTGCATCTGCATGATTTCATCCGCGAGAACAAGGAGAAGCTCAAGGCCGATGCCTGCATCTGGGAATTCGGCGGGGTGGACCATCGTGAAGTGCCGATGCAATATCTCGGATTGCGCGGTATCTGCTATGTGGAATTAAGCGTGGAGACCGCCGATACCGACGTCCATTCAGGACTCGGCGGTTCGATCCTCCCGAATGCTGCGTGGCGTCTCGTGTGGGCTTTATCCACGCTGAAAGGACCCGACGAGCACATTCGCATCCCCGGCTTCTACGACAACATCGTTCCGCCCACCGCACGCGACCGTGAATTGATGGATGCGCTCCCCGAAGTGGCCGACGAATACAAAAAGCGCTTCGGCGTGAAGAACTTCATCAAAGGCCTCACTGGCGGCACCGACCTGAAAATGGAAGAGGTCTTCGTGCCTACCTGCACCATCTGCGGCCTCACCAGTGGCTACCAAGGCCCTGGCTCTAAAACCGTGCAACCTGCTTTTGCTTCGGCGAAAGTGGACTTCCGCCTGGTGCCGGGTCAATTCCCTGAAGATATTTTGCTGAAATTGCGCAAGCATCTCGATGCCGAAGGCTTCAGCGATGTGCAGGTGAAATATCTCGGCGGAGAACCGGCCGCTCGGACGGATCCAGACGACTCGTTCGTCCGAACCGTGGTGAAGATGTCTGAGGAGGTGTACGAGTCGCCGATGGAGATCGTCCCCATGATCGGCGGCTCCGGTCCCAATTATCCGTTCGTGCATGACCTGGGCCTGCCCGTTGCCACTGCAGGGCTCGGCTACCCTGAAACTCGTGCCCATGCCCCCAACGAAAACATTCGCCTGGACCTATACCTCAAGCACGCCCGACACATGGCGCGGGTGCTGAAAGAGTTTGCCAAATAATGTGACCTAAATCACTCCGATTTCATGACGGCAGGCACAAGAGACAAGCGTATAATGATTTTGTAAATCCATTTCACGTTCGCGGAGAATATCCGCAGTATCACAGGAGGCCCCCATGTTTGTCGGTGAAAGAATGTCCCGCCCGGTTATTTCAGTCACACCCGATGCGCCCATCACTGAAGTGCTGGCCATGTTCAAAAAGGAACACATCCGCCGCGCACCGGTCATCAAGGATGGCAAGTTGGTCGGCATTGTCTCACAAGGCGACCTGCTCAACGCTTCGCCCTCGTCCGTCACCACCTTGAGCATCTGGGAACTGAACTACCTGATCAGCAAGGTCAAGGTGAAGGATGTGATGAACAAGAAGGTTGTCACGGTGACGAAGGATACACCGATCGAAGAAGCCGCGCGCATCATGGCCGATAAGAAGTTCGGCGGCCTGCCCGTGGTGGACGGCGACAAGGTGGTCGGCATGATCACCGAAACCGACCTGTTCAAGATCTTTTTGGAATTGATGGGCGCCCGCGATAAAGGTGTGCGTGTCACAGCCACCATCGATGACAAACCCGGCGAGTTGGCCAGGGTTACCAAAGCCATCGCAGACGCAGGCGGCAACTTCATCTCATTCGGCTTTTTCTCCGGTGAAGATGCCAGCACCAAAGTGCTGACCTTCAAAGTGGAAGGCATCAAAAAAGACGACGTGCGCAAAGTGCTTGGCAATGCCGTCAAAAAATTCTGGGACGTTCGCCAGAGCTGAAAATTCAGTCATCAAAAAAATCGAGCCGCTTTATGAGCGGCTCGATTTTTTATACGGTCGGTTCGCACCCGGGCGGTTACCGGCAGGTCTTTTCGACCCCGGCCGCGCTGCGGCGGGTCTACGGTCCTTTGGATTGCGGGGGGCCGGCTTGCGCGCGGCAGGTCGCTGTGGTTCCTTCACCCGTTCCCGGCCTTTCAGCGCATCCACTTCATCGGCATAGAGGTGCCGCCACTGGCGCGGTTTCATCGTTCCAAGTCTCAACGTGCCGATCCGCACACGGACGATCCGCACCACCGGCAGGCCCAATTGTTTGCACGTCTCGCGGATCTGGCGTTTGCGGCCTTCGCCCATGACGACCCGCACCCACGCACCCTTGCCCTGAGCCGTCTCAAAGCGGACTTCCACCGGCTGGGTCTTGTAGCCATCTTCGAGCACCACGCCACGCTGCCACGCCTCCACCTGCTCCCGGTCTGGACGGTTGGCCAGCAACACCCGATACTCTTTCTCATGCCCATAACGCGGATGGGTAAGCCGATTGGCCAGCTCGCCATCGTTGGTCATCAAGATGAGGCCTTCGCTCTCGAAATCGAGCCGCCCCACCGGGTAGAGATGCCCCGGCACATCGACCAGTTCGCGAACGGTGCGACGATCGTCATCCCGTTCCTTTTCCACGGTGGATAACACATTGCGCGGCTTATACAACGCAATATAGGTCATCTGTTCGGCCGCCGCGATGGGCTTGCCATCCACGGTGACTTTATCCACGGCCAGGTCGGCCTTCATGCCGAGTTCAGCGAGCTCTCCGTTCACACGGACACGCCCTGCCGAGATGAAATCTTCGCAGGCGCGGCGCGAGCCATAGCCTGCTTGTGCAAGGATCTTTTGTAAGCGTTCAGCAGTCATAGTGCGGTCATTATAAAGCATCCGTGCTATACTCGCGCAAAACCCGTCCACTTTACAACCCAAGGAGCGCACTAATGTATCGAACTGACATGTACGAAGGCACGCTCGCAGAGACCATCACGATGACCGGCGCCAACGGCGACTCGATCAACGCATATTTCGCCCGCCCGCTCGGGCCGGGTCCGTTCCCGGCCATGGTGCTGGTCCACCACATGCCCGGCTGGGACGAGTGGTATCGTGAAGCTGCTTATAAATTTGCACATCATGGCTACGTAACCATCTCACCCAATCTGTATTTCCGCGCAGGTCATGGAACCCCCGAAGACGTGGCCGCCAAGGTTCGAGCGGAGGGCGGGATTCCGGATGAGCAGGCAGTTGGTGATCTGGCGGGAGCGATGCGCTACGTCCGAGCCCTGCCGTATGTGAACGGCAAGGTGGGCATCTTTGGCACGTGCTCGGGTGGCCGTCATTCTTATCTCGCTGCCTGCCGGGCTCCGGGCTTTGACGCCATCGTGGATTGCTGGGGCGGACGCGTGGTGATGGCCCCTGATCAATTGACGCCCAACAACCCCGTCTCGCCTCTGGACTACACCCGTGACCTGCCCTGCCCGATCCTGGGCCTGTTCGGCAACGACGACTCTTCACCCACGCCCGAACAAGTGAACCTCCACGAAGAGGAACTCAAGAAGCACGGCAAGGCCTATGAATTCCATCGCTATGACGGCGCCGGGCATGGCTTTTTCTATTACCATGCCCCGATGTATCGTCAGGCCCAGGCTGTGGATGGCTGGCAAAAGATCTGGGCATTTTTAGGAAAGCATCTTGCATAACGACTTACACAAAACTCAAGGAGCATTTTATGTGTACCATGATCGCCGAAAAGGTCAAAGTGGACGGTTCTGCCAAGGGCGCGAACGGCTGGTTCAGCGTGGAGCAGGCCAACGTCTCGTATGATCATCCCTTCAATGCGCCGTATGAACACGCCCTCAACATTGACTTTGTGGATGCATCGCAAGGGCTCAACAACCGCGTCGCGGTGGAGTTGAGCGAGCAAGCCGCCCGCGAGTTGGTCAAGACCATTCTGGCTGTGCTCGATCAGGC
>CAZJMZ010000055.1:0-14377 GCA_964547115.1 uncultured Anaerolinea sp.
AAGCCCAGTTCGATCACAAGTTCGCCTTCGAGCACCAGCCCAAATTCCCGCCCGCCGTGATGCGACCTGTTCGCCCCTGAGGCGGCCCCCGGGGCATAGTTGATCTCCAGGAATTCCGCTTCTTTTTCCGTGAGAGCGGTGAGGCGTGACCAGGTCACGCCACCGTTAAGTTCAATGGTAGGGCGTGCCTGGGCATGGACAATGGGTGTGGATGAGATCGGCTGAGTAAACTCAGCCGATTTGGTTGAGACGCCATTCAAGAGTGCAGAACGCATCTCGCTGGCTGTCAGGTCTCCCGTCGGAAGCGAAGCGGGTTCTACATCCACGGTTTGGTTGGATTGTTCGGGGAAGAAAAAGTCCACGGTCACGCCCAGCGCCGTGGCGATATCGTACAAGGAACGTACGGAGGGGGAGACTTTGCCGGTTTCGATCTGGCTGAGCATGCTGGCGCTGATATCTGCCTTACGCGCCAATTCACGCAGGCTCATTTTTTTCTCCTGGCGCACTTCCCTGAGTTTTTCACCAATAGCGCGTACGTGATGCGGAGTTGTGTCTGCCATTCGCTCCAGCCTGTCTCGGATTTGGATTTCCCTGCATTATATTCAACATTGTTGAACACTGCAAGGAAAAAGTGTTCAGTTGTTATTAAATTTAAAGTCTTTTTGTTCAGTATACATTGACAAAAGGAATTAAATCAATATAATCCGTTTAGTCAGTTTAAATCCTTGGAGAGACCACTCAGGAGAGCGATGGCAAAACTTGGTTTTGTCGGTTTGGGTTTAATGGGCAGCCGCATTGCAAAACGCCTGCTCGACGCCGGGCATCAAGTAGCAGGCTATAACCGCACTCAGGCCAAAGCCGGGTCTTTGGTTCAGGCTGGGCTGGTTTTGAAGAACTCTCCCAAAGAAGTTGCGCAAGCCGCCGATATCACGTTCAGTATGGTGACGGATACGGCGGCTTTGTCGTCCATTACGGATGGTGATGAAGGGATATTGGCTGGACTCTCCACCAGCAAAATTTACGTGGATATGAGCACGGTCAGCCCGAAAGCCATCCGTCTCCTCTCCACCCGTGTGGCTGCCACTGGAGCCCAAATGCTGGAGGCGCCTGTAAGCGGAAGCCTGCCTGCCGCAGAGGGTGGAACATTGATCTTGTATGTCGGGGGGAAGGCTGAAACGCTCGAGCAGGCTCGCCCTGTCTTTGAGCAGATCAGTCAAAAAATAATCCATGTGGGCGGTAATGGTCAGGCAATTGCCATGAAGATCGCCATCAATCTCAACCTGCCGACACAACTGGTCTCTCTATTTGAAGGGGTTTTGCTGGCCGAACGCAGCGGCGTCCCCCGCGAAGTTGCTTTGGATGGCTTACTCAACAGTGTTGCCGCATCCACGGCGATGAAGTACCGTGGCCCGTTCATGCTAAAGATGCCGCAGGAGGTGTGGTTTAGCGCGGCGATGATGAAGAAAGATATTCAGCTTGCGCTCGAACTTGGTGCTGAGACGGGTGTTGACCTGAAGACCGCAAAAATGGTGGATGAATTGCTCGACCAGGCTATCGCGCTGGGGTGGGGGGACGATGATTTTGCTGTGTTGTATCGTGTCGTCGAACATATCTCAAACGGGGGCAAATAATGCCTGCCGCAAAGAAAAGATCCAAAGAGGAAGTGTCCATGTCTGAAATTGACCGTGAGCAATGGCTGCACATGTACGAGCAGATGTTCCGCATTCGTGCGTTTGAGGAACAGGTCAACGAGTTGTATATCAGCGCGAAGATGCCCGGGCTGGCGCATCTATATATCGGTGAAGAGGCCATCGCGGTTGGAGTTTGCGAAGCGTTGACCCGCGAAGACTACATCACCAGCACCCACCGTGGACATGGTCATTGTCTCGCCAAAGGCGCCTCCGTCGACAAGATGTTTGCAGAACTGCTTGGCAAGGATGCCGGGTATTGTCATGGCAAGGGTGGTTCGATGCATATCGCCGACCAGGATACAGGTAATCTTGGCGCGAATGCCATCGTGGGTGGGAGTTCCGCGATTGCAACCGGGGCGGCATTTGCCAGCAAACGACTCGGTAATGGGCGTGTGGCCGTGTGCTTCTTTGGTGAAGGCGCGCTGGGGCAGGGGCTGGTTTACGAATCCATGAACATGGCGCAGTTGTGGAAACTGCCTGTGATCTATGTTTGTGAAAATAATCTGTACAACGAATATACCCATCACTCAGAGTCGACGGCAGGCAGCATGAAGGGGCGTGCGGAAGCTTTCGGTATTATGACGGTTGAGGTGGATGGGCAGAATGTTCGGGAAGTCCATGAAACTGCGCGGGCTCTGGTTGAGCGCGCAAGGAGCGGGGAAGGTCCTGCGTTCATGCTGTGCAACACCTATCGTTATCACGGCCATCATGTAGGTGATATTGCCCGTGAATATTACCGCCCAAAAGAAGAAGAAATGAAGTGGAAGACCGAACGGGATCCGCTCAAGACACTTTCCGGGTGGTTGATCGAACATCAAATGGCAGACGCTGGCATCTTTGAACAGATCGAATCCACGGTGACGAGTGAAGTGGAAGCGGCCGTGAATTTTGCATTGAATGCTCCGTTTCCGGCGCCGGAAGAGGTGAGTAAACATGTCTACGTCTGATCGTGAATTGACCTACGGCGAAGCCATCAAGGAGGCGCTGGCTGAAGAACTGCGCCGCGATCCGACCGTGTTCATGCTGGGTGAAGATATCGCCGAAGCAGGTACCACTTTTAAAGTGCTGACGGGCTTGGTGGAGGAATTTGGCCCCGAGCGTGTGTTGGATACACCCATTTCAGAACCCGGCTTTACCGGGCTTGCAGTTGGTGCCGCGATGACAGGCATGCGCCCAATCGTGGATTTGATGTTCGGTGATTTCAGCGGCCTCATTATGGACCAGGTTGCGAATCAAGCGGCGAAGATCCATTACATGTCTGGTGGCAAGCTCAAGGTGCCGATGGTGTTGCGGACCACGATGGGTGCGGGACGTCGCTCGGCAGCGCAGCACTCGCAGTCGCTCCATGCCTGGTACAGCCACATCCCCGGGCTTAAAGTGGTCGTGCCCGCCACACCCTATGACGCCAAAGGTTTGATGAAGTCTGCGATTCGCGATGACAACCCCGTGGTCATTCTTGAAGATAAGATGATGTACAAGACGGTCAAGGGACCAGTTCCCAGCGGGGAATACACTGTCCCGATAGGCGTGGCAGATGTAAAGAAAGCAGGAAGCGATATCACGTTGGTCGCCACCAGCAGCATGGTGTACGTCGCGCTCGATGCGGCGAAAATGCTTGGCGAAGTCGGCATTAATGCCGAAGTTGTCGATCCGCGTACGCTGGTTCCGCTCGATAAACGGACCATCGTTGAGTCTGTCAAAAAGACCAGTCGCGCGATCGTCATTGACGAAGGCTATGAACAATACGGCGTTACAGCAGAGCTGGCATCCATCATCGCGGATGAAGCCTTCTATTATCTGGACGCGCCTGTCAAGCGTATGGGCGCGATGAACGTCCCCATTCCATTTTCACCCGCCCTGGAAGATCTAACCATCCCGAATGCAAAAGCTGTATTCGACATGGCGAAGTCGTTGTGTAATCCATCGTAATGTGAGCAATAACCTGAAATCGTAAACCGGAGGAGCCATGCCTATCAAAACATTCGGAACCATGGGAGTTGACTGGGAGGAGCGCGTGCACTTTGACCGCCTGCGCCATGAAAGACTCATGCGCATTAAGTCAGAGTTGAAAAAGTCGAACATCGGTGCCCTGTTATGTTTTGACATGGCGAACATCCGCTACATCACCAACACCACGATCGGTACCTGGGCGATCGATAAGCTTGGCCGTTTCTGTCTGCTGCCACAGGATACCGAACCCATCAACTGGGACTTTGGCATTGCCGCCAAACATCACGATATGTATTGTTCCTGGCTGGGCGAGGGGCGTTCCCGGGCGGGCATTTCCACTTTGCGCGGCGCCATGCCTCCAGGCGCCCATCGCGCCGAGGATGTGGCCCGTAAGATCCGCATCGAACTCGAGGAACGCGGTCTGCACAAGGAACCACTCGGAGTGGACGTGATCGAACCGCCGGTTTTATTTGCGCTTCAAAAGGAAGGCATTACCGTGGTGGACGGCCAGCAGCTGATGCAGGATGCGCGGGTGATCAAAACTCAGGATGAGATCACCCTGTTGGCCCAGGCTTGCGCGATGGTGGATGCCGCCTACGATGAACTGTATCAATTCATGCGGCCCGGAATTCGCGAGAACGAGTGCGTGGCCCTGGTCAATAAGGTTTTATACAGCCTTGGCTCCGAGCACGTGGAAGGTGTCAATGCGATTTCTGGTGAGCGTTGCAGTCCGCACCCACATATCTTTAGTGACCGCATGCTCCGCCCGGGTGACCTGGCCTTTTACGATATTCTGCATAGTTTCATGGGGTATCGCACTTGTTACTATCGCACCCTGGCTGTTGGCTCTGCTTCTCATGCCCAGGTCGATGCCTATAAACGTTGTCGCTACTATCTTGATGCCGCCATTGACGCGATCAAACCTGGCGTAACCACGGCCGATGTCGTCAAACTCTGGCCCAAAGCCGAAGAGTTTGGCGTTGCCAATGAAGAACTGGCCTTTGCGCTCCAATACGGGCACGGCGTCGGTCTCGCAATTTGGGAGAAGCCGGTCTTCAGCCGCCTGGTTTCGTTCGATAGCCCCGAAGAGATCAAGGAAGGCATGGTCTTTGCGCTTGAAACCTATTGGCCCGCCACCGATGGCTGGTCTGCCGCCCGTATCGAAGAGCAGTTGGTTGTCACCAAGGATGGCTGCGAAGTGATCACCCGCTTCCCTGCCGAGAAGCTGCTTGTCACCGGTAAAAAATATTACGCCGCCACGGGCCCGTTGGAAGAAACCCGCGAGACCCAATCGCACAAGAACATCGATTACACCGGTGTCGATTACGGCGGCGCAGGCCTGCCTTAAGGAGTCACTTTGGCTAAAGAAGTCATCATGCCCGCATTGGGCATGGCCCAGGAAACAGGCACACTGCTGCGTTGGTTCAAAGCCGCGGGTGAGGTGGTCACCAAGGGCGAACCTCTCATGGAAGTTGAGACCGATAAAGCGGCGGTCGAGATCGAAGCGCCTGCCTCGGGAACGCTTGCCGGTGTGCTTGCCCACGAAGGCGATGTGATTCCCGTCGGCCAGCGGATCGCGGTGATTTTGGCTGCAGGCGAATCTGCCACAACGATTGCGCCTCCTTCCCAGCCGAAGCCTGCTGCAGCGCCTCAGGCAGAGGCTCAACCCAGGCCTGTTACTGCCACTCCTGTTGCGGCCCGTCTTGCTGCTGAACAAAACATCGATCTTTCACTCATCAAAACAACAAGCGGACAGATTCGCAAGGAAGATGTCCTTGCATATATCGAGCACCAAAGCAAAGCAAACGGACAGCATGGCAAATTGCTTGCCTCTCCCAAAGCCAAACGCCTTGCCAAAGAACAAGGCCTCGACCTGACCCTGGTGCGCGGCACCGGACCTGACCACGCAATTCTGGCGAAAGATGTCCTTGCCTATTCTCCAGCCAACGTGCCAGCGACAAGTTTCGAGCCGGTCTCTGCGCAAAACGAGACGCTGGCTGTTTCCCGTGTCTGGCAGGTGATGGCGGAACGCCTCACGCAGGCCTGGACGAGCATTCCTCACTTCTATCTTATCCGCGAGAGCAATGCCACCCGCATGCTGGCCTGGCGTGAGACAGCGCAAAAAAGCGCGGCAGAAAAGATCACCTTTACCGACCTGTTGGTGAAGGTTGTGGCGGCGGCTTTACGAAAACACCCACGCCTCAATGCGTCATGGCTCAACAACAGCATTGTCCTGAACCCGGATGTGAATATCGGTCTCGCCATTGCCGTGGAGGATGGGTTGCTGGTTCCGGTCATTCACAATGCAGACAAGCTCAGCCTCTCACAGATCGCTTCCCGCCGCGCGGAACTGGTTGGCAAGGCACAGGCTGGCAAGTTATCTCTTAATGATCTGGGTGGCGGCACCTTTACCATCAGCAATCTGGGTATGTATGGTGTGGATGCCTTCAACGCCATTGTCAACCCGCCGCAGGCTGCCATTCTCGCCGTCAGCCGCATTGCCGATAGGGTCGTGCCAGTCAACGGGCAGCCCGCGGTTCAGCCGATGCTCACCTTCAGCCTCTCTTGTGACCATCGCGCTGTCGATGGCGCGCGTGGCGCTCAATTCTTGCAGACCCTGGCTGGGTTCGTTGAAGAGCCGTTGCAAATGATGAGTTGATAAAGCACATGCATCACGTATCGAAGATCGACCCCGGCACTGCAAAAACTCCCAAGCTGTATGAAGACCACAGTTCGGGGTTTCGGCGAGCCACCTATGTGGAGCGGGAGATGGGCTCGGTACATATGGGCACGGGTATCTGTTATCTCGACGCAAATGGATTTGTCGAACCGCACATCCATTCGTTTGAAGAAAGTTTCTATGTGCTCGAAGGGACGTTGACCGTGCAGATCGGTGAGCAGGCCCATTCGTTGACCGCCGGTCATTATGGGCTCGTCAGTACGGGCGTCAGGCATGCGATCCGCAACACGGGCAACACCTCGGCCCGTTGGTTGGAGATGCATGCACCGCAACCACGTTCCGTGGAATATGGTCGCGACACTTTCTTTGTTCGTGGAGACCTGTCAGCGGAAACAAAGGCGCCAGAAAACGGAAGCAGCCCACTCGGTCATTTTGATGAGGCGCAGTTGCCTGTCCCTGGCGGTCCTTCTCAAATGGAAGGCTTCAACCCAACAACCGGAGTCGCCATCAAGATGTTCGTCGATCGCTCATTTGGCGCGGTGCATCAATCGTTGTTCTTGATCCAATATTTGCCCGGTGCCAGGATCGACCTGCATGACCATACGTTTGAAGAATCCTATTACATCGTGAGTGGGCATGTGAAAGCCATTGCCGATGGCCAGGTGTATGACCTGGGCGCAGGCGATGTGGTTTGGACGGGTGTGGGCTGTGTTCATAGCTTTGAAAATGTTGGCAGCGAGCCCGTACGCTGGATCGAAACACAAGCACCGTTGCCGCCTGCCAAAGAAGTGTTTCGTTTTGAAAGAGATTGGGCGCAGTATCAATAATTGAACAAGTCCCTAAAGGTTTTCAAAACCTTTAGGGACTCAAATAGGAGAGAGACATGCCATCACGACACATTGTCCGCACAGCGGATCAGGAAGATTTCAAATTACCGAAGGTGTTCGAGAAGATCAGCAGCGGGTTCCGCCGCTGGTGTATTGTGGATGGTCCGAATGGTTCGGTGCATCAGGAGTTCAGCGTTTGTGAACTGGATCCCGGCGGGACGGTCGGTGCGCATGTGCATACATTCGAAGAGCAGATCTACATTCTCGAAGGTGAGTTGGTCTGCGAGACAGGTGATGGTACCTATTTGATGGTGCCGGGGGATTACGGCGTGATCCATGTTTCGGCTGCGCACTCATACCGCAATGACGGCCAGGTGCGTGTGCGCTGGGCGGAGATGCTGGCGCCGCAGCCTCGGTTGGATGGTGAAGGTGACGTCTATGCAGTAGCCGCCCTCCCGAAGGTCGAGCCGATCAAGATCGATGCGCGCGACCCGCGCACCCGTTCATTCGGTCATATCTCGCCTGAGAACATGGAAGCGGGCATGCAAACACAGGACAAACTTGCGTTATCTGCCAGCATGCGTACGGCACTGTTGGTGTACAGCGGCATCACCGTGAAGATGATGGTGGATAGTGACCTCGGCGCGCAACTGGCGACGATGTTCATGGTGCAGTATGAGCCCAATGGGGTGGCGGGCGCCCATGATCATCCGCTCGAAGAAACCTATCTCATTCTTGAAGGCGAAGTATATGGCTGGTTCGATGGCGTGAAATATCACCTCAAGCCGGGTGATTGTGCGTGGGCAGGTGTGGGCTGCATTCATGAATTCCGCAACGCCACAGATGGCATTGTGCGCTGGCTGGAAACACAGGCACCCCAACCGCCGCGGCGTCACTCGTATCGCTTCCGTCGCGACTGGAAATATCTCGAAGACAAACTCCACTCTCATGAAGGAGATCATCATCATGGCTAAAGGTACCGTGGTCATTGCCGGCGCAACCAATGAATTGGGTAAGGCACTCGCACGGCATTATGTCAATGCAGGGCACCGTGTGGTTGTCAGCAGCCGCACATTGGAACGTGCTGAAGCGCTGGCGCAGGAATTGGGCGGTGAGTGCGTCCCCGTCGCATTCGATCTTGCAGAGCCGCACAGCATTGCCCCTGCTCTTGCCGGGGTGGACGACGTGCTGCGGGTTGTGTTGATGGGGCTGTATCGCGACGATAACAAGGTCCGCGAATATAACGTGGACGAAGCGATCAAGCTTGTGACCTTGAAGCTGGTTGGGTACACCGAAGTCATCCACGTCCTCCATTCTAAAATGCGACCAGACGCCTCCATCCTCCTGTTTGGCGGGCTCGCTAAAGACCAGCCTTATCCCGGCTCGACGACCATCACCACCGTCAACGGTGCCATGTCCACGCTGGTGAACTCACTGGCGATCGAACTCTCACCGATCCGTGCCAATGCGATACACCCCGGTCAGGTTGGGGATACGCCCGCCTGGATGGCGAAACCCAAGGAAGTGCTTGATAACTTGAGAGCTCGCACAGCCATGGGGCGCCTGGTCACTGTTGCGGAAGTAACTGATGCCGCTGTGTTCCTGCTCGAGAATGGCGGTGTCAACGGCGTCAACCTGCGCGTGGATGGTGGAAGGATGATGAAGTAATTTTTATGTCATTGCCTGCCGGTTTCGCAGTGACGAAAAGAAGAATATGGCTGATAAAACCCTCCTAAAAAGCGGCATTGTCCTCACCCTCGATAAGAAGGTCGGCAATTTCCATCAAGCTGATGTGCTGATCGAAGGCACAAAGATCGCGGCTGTTGGACCGAATCTCAACGCAGAAGGGGCAGAGGTGATCGATGCCTCAGACATGATCGTCATGCCTGGGTTCGTCGACACGCATCGCCACGTCTGGGAGGGAATTCTCAGGAACATTGCCACAGACCTCCCCTTGGAAGGGGAGGCGGGGTATCGGTCCGCTGTCCTGAATACGTTGGCGCCTGCCTATCGCCCTGAGGATGCCTATGTTGGGAATCTGGTCGGTTTGTATGGCGCCATCGATGCAGGTGTCACCACAATTCTCGATTGGTCGCATATTCAGGCAACGCGCGAACATGGCGATGCGGTCATCAAGGCATTGCAAGAATCGGGTATTCGCGCTGTGTTTGCATACGGCTACCCGGCCTGGAAGGAGCCTGACCCGCAGCAGGATACGTGGGTGCGCGAGATCGCGAAACAATATTTTTCATCCAAAGACCAATTGTTGACGTTTGCTCTTGCCCCGCAAGGACCAGAGTTTACGGCGCTCGAGGTTGCCAAGGCGAATTGGTCTCTGGCACGCGAATTAAATGCGCGCATTACTGTGCATGTGGGCGTTGGTGCGGCGGGCAAACAAGGCAAACTCGCTGCCATGGGCAGGCTCGGTTTGCTCAAGGACGATACGACCTACGTTCACGGCACCACCCTGAGTGATGAAGAGATCAAAATGATCGCTGATACGGGCGGGACGATCTCCGTTTCTGCCTCGAGCGAAATGATGATGGGGCATGGTCTCCCGCCGATCCAAAAATTCATCGACGCGGGATTGCGCCCCAGCCTGAGCGTGGATGTGGAAACCAATATGCCCAACGACATGTTCACGCAAATGCGCACCGTCAACTCTTTGCAGAAGGCTGTGATCTTTGAAAAGAAACTGGCCCGCAAAGGTGGCTTGCCGGCCTTTCTCTCTGCGCGCGATGTGATCGAGTTTGCCACCATTGAAGGTGCGCGTGCCAATGGGCTGCTCGATAAAACGGGTACGCTCACCCCCGGTAAACAAGCCGACCTCATCATGCTTCGCACTGATCGCCCCAACATTCTCCCCGTCAATGACCCCATCAGCGCAGTGACCTGGGGTATGGATACCAGCAATGTTGACTCTGTTTTTGTGGCGGGCAGGGCACTGAAACGTGATGGCAGGCTTTTGAATGTGGACTTGAACGCCCTGATGCAGAAAGCGTATGCCTCACGTGATCATGTGATTTCAAAAGCAGGTTTCAAACTGCCTGCTTGATAGGATGCAAACGATGAAAAACAGGACTCAAAACCCGTTGCTGACCTCGATCGTCATTTCCTCCCGTTACCTTTCGGTCTGGGTTGCCATCGGTCTGCTCCTGCTTGCCTGTCTATGGATCGCCCCTGAGACCCTGAGCCGCACTTCCTTCACCACTGTCATGCCGTTGACTTCGTTCCTGGCTCTCACGGCGCTGGGGCAGATGTTGGTGGTTATGACCGGCGGCATCGACCTTTCGACACCCGGCATTATGACCCTCGCCGCCCTGATGACCGTCGGTATTGCCGGCAAGTCAGATGCAAATATGCCGGTTGCGCTGGCCACCGCTTTGGGTGTATCGCTGTTCATTGGCTTTTGCACCGGCACATTGGTGGGTGTGCTGAAATTGAATCCATTGATCGTGACGCTGGCGATGGGGCAGATCGTTAACGGCAGCATGCTGGCTTATGCCGATAAAGTTGCCAATGAAGCGCGTGTCCCGCCCGGGTTTGCGGAATGGATCACAAAACCGTTTGCCTTTGGCCTGAACAATGTCGAGAGTACGGCGATTGGTATCTCGCTTCTCTTAATTCTGATTTTCCGTTATACGGCGGTGGGGCGTAAATTTCAATCAGTGGGGGCGAATCCCACCGCAGCCTGGATATTAGGCTTGCGGGTCAATGGGTATGTCATCCTTGCCTACATGGCAGCTGCCTTTCTATATGGGTTGAGCGGCGTCTTATTGGCTGGTTTTTTGCAGAGTCCAAGCCTGGTGTTGGGAGTCCCTTATTTGCTGGGACCCATTGCCACCGTAGTTATTGGAGGCGCATCTTTATCCGGCGGGTTGGCAAGTGCCGCCTCGACATGGGCCTCTGCGTTTTTCCTTACGTTGCTCAGTCAGATGCTGCGTGTGTTGGGCTTGCCCACCTCGTTACAGTTTGTGGTCTTTGGCGTGGCGATCATTGGCGGTATGGTCATCTCAGGCGACCGTATTATTACCTTGATCGAGAATCTGTTACGCAATTCAGGCAGGCTCGAAGATGCTCCACAGGTCCTGAAAGATCAACCTGCTCAAGGAGGTTCAATGCCCGAATAAAAACAAGAGAAATATACGCATGTATTCGATCAGTTTCCCAACTCACTCTAGGAGAGAATCCATGAAACACTTGCTCAAGCTTAATTTTATTGTTGCCCTCACCCTCGTTCTGGCGGCTTGTGGTGGTGGGGCAGCCCCCACTGCGGCACCTGCAGCAACCGAGGCGCCTGCGGTAAGCAACCCGGGTATCGATGGCGCCAACGAATTTGGCGAACGCTATGATGCCAAGCCCGAAGTTTTGACCCAGGCTGTGGGTACCACGGATGGTGTACCCGAAGTTGCATTGGCTGCTTTTTACCGTGCGGGTTTGCCGGTCAGCCAGCAGATGCAGGATCTCGCGGTCAAATGCTACAACGAGAAGATCTGCGATACCGGCACCGGCGGTAAATTGACCGTCGCCCTGGCGGATGGTTTCGGCGAGAACTTCTGGCGTCAGATGACCCATATGGAATTTGTGCTCCAGGCCCTCACATATCCTGAAATCGGCAAGATCATCTACGTGACGGCCGGCGGCGATACGCAGAAATCCATTTCTGATTTCAAGAGTCTTGTTGCCCAGGACGTGGATATCATCGTTTTCTTCCCGGATGCCGGTGAAGCTGTATTGCCAGCCGTACGGGAAGCCACGGCCAATGGCACGATCGCGATCACACACTCCTACGGCAAGATCGGTGAACCCGGCAAGGATTATCCGACCTTTGTGGCTGAGGATGTCTGTAAATTGGGCCAATTATTTGCTGAGACCCTGAACAAGGAAGTGGGTTCTGGCAAGGTGGCGTTCCTGGGTGGTACCCCCGGCAACCCGCTCTCAGCCTATTGGCAATCCTGTGAAGAGCCGGTCTTGAGTGCAGACCTCAGCCTCGTCGGCCGCGCCGACACCAGCTGGACGCAGCAAGGCACACTCGAAGCTGTTTCTGGTCTCATCAGCAGCAACCCGGATATCAAGGGCTACAGCTATGAAGCTGCGGATTCCTTCCTGGGCGGCGTACGCGCTTACGAAGCGGCGGGCCTGCCCTTGGATATTACCTTGACCCTGCGCACCGATGAGATGAGCCTCTTCTGCGAATGGGAAAAGATCGGAAACGATAACTTCAAGGTCTTTTATGCCTCCGGCGGCAACTATCAATCCCGCGTCGCGCTTACCGCGGCCATGATGCAGCTCAAGGGTTATAAGCTGCCGGCAGAAGGCATCATCCTGCCGACAGTGATGCGCCAGCTTTCGAAAGGTACCTGCAACCCCGATGTGCCCCAGGAAGCCTCTGTTTCCTCGTTGATCCCCATCCCGATCTTCAAGGCGATGGGCCAGTAGGAATTTCATGTTATGCAGGTCGTGTTTTTACACACGACCTGCATAACAGTCTCCGGAAGATATCCCCATGCCCGAACACGAATTCGTTCTTCAATTACAAAATATCTCGAAACAATATGGCACAGTTCACGCCCTGCGTGATGTCAGCCTGGATTGCCGCGCGGGTGAGATCCATGCGGTGGTGGGCGAGAACGGTTCGGGCAAATCCACCTTGCTGGGGGTGGCCAGCGGATTTGTAGAGCCCGATCATGGCACGGTGTTGATCGGTGGGCGCCGGTTGCGCAAAGATTCCCCGGCAGAGGCGATCCGCCTGGGGCTGGGAATGGCGTATCAGGACAATTCGCAAGTGGCGATGCTTTCTGTGAAAGAAAACCTGTTTCTTGCCACCCCGCGTAAACAACGCCCCGTGTATTGGCAGATGAAAAAATGGGCACGTGAGAAACTGGCTGAGTTTGATCTGGACTTATTCCCCGATGCGCCAACCGCATACCTCACGCAGGCGCAACGTCAATTATTTGAGGTGGTGAAAGCCTTGATGGGGAACCCCAAAGTGTTGTTGCTCGATGAACCGACCACTGCACTGGGCCCCGACGAAGTGGAAATTTTACATCGCACCATCCGCGCCTATGCTGACCGCGGGGTGGGGGTGGTGTATGTCAGTCATCGCCTGCCGGAAGTCTTGTCGGTGGTGGACCGCATCACCGTGTTGCGCGACGGGCGCAGTCAAGGGACTTTTGAGGCGCAGGGCATGTCTGAGCAGGAACTGGTCTCGATGATGATCGGGCGCCCCTTCCATTCGGCGTTCCCTGAAAAACTGGATGGCAAAGCCGAGACTGAAAGCGTGTTGATGCTGACGGGTTTTCAAGGCCCGCAATTTGGCCCCATCAATCTGACCGTGCGACGTGGCGAGATCCTTGGGCTGGCCGGTGCAGAAGGCAATGGGCAGGCAGAGTTCTTCCGTTGTCTCTCCGGGCAGATTCCGCCAAAGGCAGGGCTGGCGCTCTGTGATGGACGGGAGCTTTCCCTGATCACGCCGAGCGATGCGATTAACGCAGGCATCATGATCCTGGCAGGTGACCGCAAGCGCGAAGCGCTCTTCCCTGTGTTGGGCGTGCGCAACAATGCCACCATTCAGGTGCTTGATAAGGTGAGTTGGTTGGGGTGGGTGAACCGCGGACGCGAAAAAAACATGGTCAGTGAAATGGTGAAGAACTTGAAGGTGCGCACACCATCGCTTGAGCAGCCGGTGCAGTTTCTGTCAGGTGGCAACCAGCAAAAGGTCTCATTGACCAGGCCTCACCTGCGCGAGACCGTGAACGTCATCCTGGCGTATGAACCTACGCAGGGTGTGGATGCAGGTGCGCGCCTCGACATTTATGATGCTTTGCGCGCCAAAGCCGCGGATGGCGCGGCCATTATCGTTAAATCCAGTGACCCGATCGAACTGACGGGATTATGCGACCGCGTGGTGGTGATGTCGCGCGGGCAGATCGTGAGCGAAATTCAACGCGATGAGTTAAGCGAGAAGCGCATTATTGAATCGATCGTGGGCGGCATCGGGTTTGGTCTGAAGCCGGTACAAACTGAAGCGACAAGGCTGTATCAAGGAGAGTAGGCATGTGGAATTTGTTCGTGTTTGTACGGCAGAAGCTCCGCAACGCCGTTCGCGATGTGCAGAATGGCGCGATGCTTTGGCAAAAGATCAAACATCTTTTCAGGGTGCGTATGTGGACGCCTGTTGCGCTTCAGATCGTTTTGATCCTGCTGGTTGGGCGATATACTGCCTCCCA